>JAQGLW010000194.1 GCA_028292665.1 Herminiimonas sp. | reverse complement strand
GGACAACGAACTAAAATGGACTGAATCCGGAAAAGATTACAGTCACATATAAAAAATATACTGTTTAACGGACTCCGGTCCACCAAATAGATTATGGGGAAAACATGATTGACAGCCGCATCAAGCTCCGCCATTTGCAATGCTTCCTGGTCGTAGCGCAGCAACGCAGCATTCAGAAGGCGTCCGCCGCGCTCTCCATCACCCAGCCCGCAGTGTCTAAAACCATAAGAGAACTCGAAGACATCTTGAAGGTGCGCTTGCTTGATCGCGATAGAAAGGGCGCGGTATTGACACGGTACGGAGAAATTTTTTTCGATTATGCCCAGACCAGTCTCAATGCCCTGCAGCAAGCGACAAATTCGATCTCGCAGGCCCGGAGCTTCGCCAACGAGATCATCAAGATAGGCGCATCACCGTCGCTTACCGCTTCTTTTTTCCCGCAGGTTTTGCTGGCGTTTCATCAGCGCGCCGGAAATCTTCAGATCGCATTGTTGAATGGAACTACAGCGCATTTAATGGCGCAGCTGCGGGAACGCGCGCTTGATTTTGTACTATGCCGGCATTCAGACCCCGAACAAATGGTTGGACTTGCGTTTGAATATCTCTACGCTGATCCTCTCGTGGTTGTTGTCCGCCCCGGACACCCGCTATTGGAAGAATCAGTCGTCAAACCCGAAAGCCTGCGCCTCTTTCCCGCGGTCCTGCCGATAAAAGGATCGGTCAACCGCCATGCGGCCGACGCGTTTGCGGCAACACACAATATCGGACCGGCAGCGCACTTCATCGAAAACCTTTCGGTATCTTTCGGGCGAGTCTATACAACCACCAGCGATGCGGTGTGGTTCGTCTCCTGGAGCGCGGTGAAAGTCGATGTGGAGAACCGCGTTTTGGTAAAACTGCCGTTGCCAATGAAAGAGTCTGAAAAGTCTGCCGGCCTGATGGTGCGTAGTATCGGATTAATGATGCGTACGAATAGCGTGCCTGCGCCGGCAGCGCAAATTTTAATAAACATAATTCGGGAAGCCGCAGCCGAACGCCGCGCTGAAGTGCTCTAGCCCTGAAACGTTAACGGTAACCGCTGATGCGGTTGAACGACAACTGAATCACTCGGCATCTTCGTCGGATCGGGACTGCATAACCGTTTACCACACAAACCGGCACAAAATATCAATATACATAACTTTTCGCAAACTCTATCGTAACGATTTACCTCTCTGGGTAATAAGCGTGATTCTGAAATCGGATCCTATCGTTATGGAAAACGCAATAAGTTTAGTTCAAGGCAAAGTACGGCTTTCATCGATGGCAAATGCCGCCCGTCTGCTTAAGATTTTTAGCGATGACAGGGCTGAACTGGGCATAAGCGAGGCGGCACGCATGCTCAACTTATCGAAAAGCACCGTATACCGCATTGCTGATACGTTGACGGATTCCGGAATGCTGGAGCGCAACCCGGCAACAGCCAAGTACAGACTCGCATTGGATGTATTCGAACTGGGTTTTCTCGTACGGCGCAAGATGGATTTGTTCACCGCAGCCAAACCCGTTTTGATAAATCTGCGCGAAAAAATCAACGAATCCGTCCATCTGGCCATATTGGACTTTGGAAGCATTGTTTATATAAGCAGTCTTCAATGCGGTGATTCGATCCAATCCGCACCGGATGTCGGGATACGCAAGCATGCATTTTCATGCGCTGAAGGAAAGGTCCTGCTCGCATTTCAATCCGACGAGATAATCGAAAGGACTCCGAAATCGGTTGCGTCGGCTTCGTGCGACGCCTCGAAAACAACCGCAGCATGGGACCAGCGGTTTTCCGCCATCCGCACCGCTGGTTATCTGATTGACGATGTGGAAAATGAAACGGGAGTCATCAGCATCGCCGCTCCTGTCAAGGACCATACGGGAAAGGTGATAGCAGCAGCATGTGTTATCGGCCCGGCACAGCGACCGGGTAAGAACGCGCTCAAGATTTTCGCACCCGATGTCGTTCGGACCGCTGACGCGATTTCCACGCGCCTTGGCTATGGGAAAAATCAAGAAAGCCGATGAATGCCGCAAGCTGAATGACGCAGTGACTATGTGACTGCGGCTTTATTGATGCCCATGCCTTTCGATCGGATACCTCGGCCGACCGCAATCTTGTCGGCCAGCACAACGCTTTGCGTACTGCTTGCAGCCGGCGCGCCGAAAATACCCGCGGCAGGCGCCGGGCAATCGTTGTCAATCGTCGCTTAGCTTGATGTTGTTGGGCTGGCGCTTTTCGATCGCCCACTTGAGCAGCGCTGCGGAGCGGTAGATGCCGTGCGCGAATTTCCCGTAAGGCAGTGTCAGGAAAAGAGCCATCACCACGCCCAGGTGCACTGCCAGCAGCAGTCCCATCAGTCGGGAATCCCGCAAGACCAGCAGGGCCAGACCGGTGATGCTGATGAGCAGCAGCAGCGCAATGAATCCGAGGTCCATAGGCTTTTGAGCTGCATCGCCATGCCTGGAATCGCGGCGCAGATTCAGCCACAACAGGCCGGCGGGCCCGATCAAGAGTCCGATGCCGCCGGCCGTGCCCAGCAACACCGGCAGGCTCATCAGCTCGTACGGCGCATGCAGATTGAACAAGTAGTGATAGAGCGTGGCGACGCTGGTGGACGCAAAGCAAAGCATGAAGCCATAGAACGTGAAGTGATGGAAGCGCCGCCTCGACAACGTGAATTTATCGTCGGCATCGTTACAGCCCTCGCCGTGACCGCCATCGAGATATTTGAGGCGCAGCGCATCGTGCGCAGCTTCGCCTACGGAAGCCGCGGATGCCTTCTTCAGATAATCGGCCGGAGACACATTGCGCCAGAAACGCGTCACGCCGATAGCCAGGGCGAGAACAGACAGGCCGAATACGGTTCCGAACATCAGTGCGAGCATGTTGTGCGGGAATATGGCGTAGAAGTTGCCGGCAAGCGGTTCATGCGACAGCGATCCGGTGGCAAGAAGCGACAGCACCAGGAACAAGGCCAACCCGGCCGCCACGCTCAGCGACACAGTCAGGCCGGCGTGTTTGTACAGCCCGCCGAGCGGTTGCGGCCATGCATAGTCCGAGTAGGTCTGGACCCGTACCTTGGCCATCGCCATCGGTACGTTGACGGCAAACTCATGCGGAGTCGCATACTGGCAAGAATGAAAACAGGCGCCGCAGTTGTGGCAGAGATTGGCGAGATAGTGAATGTCGGCCTTGCGGAATTCCAGCCTGCGGGCCATCGCCGGAAAAACCGCGCAAAATCCTTCGCAATAGCGGCAAGCATTGCAAATCTGCATCTGGCGGTTGACTTCGGCTTCGTCCGCGCTCAATGGAAGAGGCCCCGCCGCCAGAGCACGGGCATCGTGAATAAGGGTATCAAACTGCTGCAAGTTCCACTCCTTGTTGTGTTGCTTTGCCACCAGTTGATGCAGCCTTCGCCGCCTTGGCTGCCTGGACGCCTGCAATGCGGCCGAAGGCAGTGCCGATCGACATGCCGACGCCGGCGGTATAACCCTTGCCGAGCACATTTCCAGCCATCATTTCACCGGCGACGTACAGATTCGCGCTTGGTTTGCCTCCGAAGTGCACTGCCGAATGTTCGTCTATCTTGAGTCCGAGGTAGGTGAACGTGATGCCGGGTTTGAGCGTATAGGCGTAGAAAGGAGCGGTATCGATCGGGCGTGCCCAATGGGTCTTGGGCGGAATCAATCCCTCGGTGCGGCAATCGTCGAGGATCGCATGGTCGAACGTGCCGTCGCGGCAGGCGGCGTTGAATTGGCCGATGGTGCGCATTAAAGTCTGCTCATCCAGGCCGAGCCCCGCCGCCAGCTCGGGCAGGGATCCAGCCTTCAATCCCGGAAAAACCGGAGGCATGAAACGGCCGATGGCTTTGCTGTCCAGGATGCAATAGCCGACCTGCCCCGGCTGCTGTGCGACCAGGCGGCCCCAGATTGCATAGCGCTTGGGCCAGAAATCCTCGCCTTCGTCATAGAAGCGTTCGGCATTGCGATTGACCATCACGCCCAGCGAGACGCCGTCGACCCGCGTGCAGATGCCGCCATCGTACAAGGGAGCGCGAGCGTCGATCGCCACCATGTGCGCCTGCTTCGGATCACCGATCGAATCGGCGCCCGCATCCAGCAGATATTTCAGCAGCACGCCCATGTTGAAGCGCGTGCCGCGGATCAGGAAATTATCCGCCGGCCATTCGCCTGCTTCGTTCTGTCCCCAGGCCTGGCGCAACCAATCCCGGTTCGATTCGAAACCGCCGGCAGCCAACACGCAGGCCCGTGCCTCGATTCGTTCCTTTCCGATATGCGCGGCGACGAAACGTCCGTTATCCAGTTCGATCGAATCGACCGGGGCGTTGTAGCGGATCTGCACGCCCAGTTTCTCGGCGCTGCGGTAATAGGCGTTTACCAACGCCTTGCCGCCGCCCATGAAGAAGGCATTGGTGCGCGCCACATGCAACGTACCCGAGATCGGCGGCTGAAAACGCACACCGTGACTGCGCATCCAGTCGCGGCAGGTAGATGAACCGCGGATCGTTATTCGCGCGAGCTTCTCGTTCGTGAGGCCGCCGGTAACCTTAAGCAAGTCCTGCCAGAATTCCTCTTCCGGGTAAGAGTCGATCAGAACATCCTGCGGGCCATCGTGCATGCAACGCAGGTTCCGCGTATGCTGCGAGTTGCCGCCTCGCCATTCACGCGGCGCGGCTTCAAGCATCAACACACTGGCGCCCGCTTCGCGCGCCATCAGGGCGGCGCAAAGCGCCGCATTCCCACCGCCGATTACCAACACATCAACGTTCACGTTATTGCTCCATATCGACAGCTTCCCTGCAGCCGGAAGACTGTTTATCAATGACACCCTGCCCTATCGT
>JAQGLW010000191.1 GCA_028292665.1 Herminiimonas sp. | reverse complement strand
TATGAAAAGTTCGGGCTGAACGATCTGGAGCAACTGGAAGATGCGCCGGAATACAAGCCGGGCGTGGTGCTGACGGCCGAGATGGTGGCTGAATTCATCAACGGAAAGGTCAAGCAGCCGGCTTGATGAGAGTAATTGCCGCATTGCGGTTATGATCAACAGGCCGGAGGTTGCAATGCCGCCGGCCTGCGCGGGACGAAGATAAGAGATATTGCGCACGGTGCGCCTGCATTCCTGTGCCGTGCAGCATACAATGCAATCCTTCCGATTCGATTGCCGGTATGGTCCCGGCATATTCGAAGGTTGGATGCAATAAAGGAGACAATAATATGGTTTGGTTCAAATTCATGCGGCGCTTGTGCCTGCCGCTGACGGCTCTGGCGATCGGCTTGCCTGCCTTCGCGCAGGATTCCTCGCTGCTGCTTTATAACGGTCCTGACCGCGCCGACAAGGTGCTCGCGGCCGCAAAGAAGGAAGGCACGCTGACGCTCTACACGTCGATAGCGGAAAAAGACATACCGCTGCTGATCACGCCTTTCGAAAAGAAATACGGCATCAAGGTGAAATTATGGCGGGCGGGAAGCGACAAGGTTCTTCAAAGAACCTTGACCGAGGCTTCCGCAAAACGCTATGAAGTCGACGCCATTCACATCAGCGCTCCGGAGCTCGAGGCGCTGCATCAGGAGAAGGTGTTGCAGCCGGTGAATGATCCGGCTTTCAAGGTTCTGCTTCCCGGCACCGTTCCCGCGCATCGCGAGTGGGTAGCCACGCTGCTGACCGTATGGGTGCAAGCCTACAACACCAATCAAGTGAAAAAGGAAGACCTGCCGAAGTCGTACCAGGATTTGCTGAATCCGAAATGGAAGGGCAAGCTGGGCATCGAAACCGAAGACTTCGACTGGTTTGCCGCGGTCGTCACCGACATGGGTGAGGCCAAAGGCGTGAAACTGTTTCGCGACATCGTCGCGACCAACGGCATATCGGTACGCAAGGGCCACTCGTTGCTGAACAACATGGTCGGAGCGGGAGAAGTTCCGCTGGCGCTGACCGTCTACAACTACATGCCTGAAGCGTCGCGCAAGCGTGGCGCTCCGATCGACTGGTTTGCGCTGGAGCCGGCGATTGCCCGCGCCAACGGAATCGGGATTGCGCGGCACGCTCCGCATTCGAATGCCGCATTGCTTTTCTACGACTACATGCTTTCGGCCGAGGCGCAGAAAATATTGGCATCGATGGATTATGTGCCGACCAATTCGACCGTCGAGTCGCCGCTGAAAAACCTGAAGATCAAGGTAGTCGATCCGGCCGTCACTCTGGGGCAGATGGAAAAATGGACCAGGATCTACGACGAAGTAGTGCTTCAGCGGGGCGGAAAATAAGCGGGGATGCGAACTGCACCCCATGGCAGGCAGGACGGCGCAACATGACGCTGCCCATGAAATAAAAATATACAAGGAGATAGCATGACTAGCGCCGCGATTACACCCGATGCACCAGCCGAAAAATCCTTTCGCGAGGTCTGGCTGATCACGATCGGGCATGGATTGACCCATTGGTATCCCGCAACCTTCTATTTGCTGTTGCCGTTGATCGGCAAGGAGCTCGGCTTGAGCTTCAGTCAGATCGGCCTGGTCATGACTTGCCAGTACATCGCCGGCGCCATTTCGAATGTGCCGGGCGGCATGCTGGTCGACACGGTCGGCAAAAAAGGTTTCCTGATGGCGCTGGCGCTGTTCTGGGTCGGTTTTCCTTATTTGTTGATGGGCTTTACCCACACCTACCTGATGCTGCTGGTATGCGTATCGATGGTCGGGATCGGCAATAACCTGTGGCATCCGACTGCGATCCCGACGCTTGCGCAGCGCTTTCCGCAACGCAAGGGGCTGGTGCTGTCGCTGCACGGCATGGGCGGCAACGTCGGCGATGCGCTCGCGCCGCTTGCAATCGGCGCATTGCTGGCGACGTTCAGCTGGCGTGAAATCGTGATGGTGAATACGATTCCGGGCGCATTGATGGCCTGCCTGATTCTGGCTTCGATGGGCACCCTGCGGCTCGGTTCCAAGGCCAAGGCCAAAGCGCGGGCGGCAGCCGCTGACGAGCCCGAAGGCCAAAGCGTCAAGGAATATGCGCGCGGCCTGCGCAGCCTGTTCAATAACCGGATTCTGATCCTGCTGGCGACCAGTTCGGCTTTCCGCTCGATGACCCAGACCACGCTGCTGACTTTCCTGCCGGTGTTCCTGGCATACGAGATGGGTTATCCGCCGATATGGGTAGGCGCCTGCATGTTCATGCTGCAGGCGGCCGGTTTCGCCGCTTCACCGATTGCCGGCCATTTGTCGGACAAGATGGGCCGCCGCCGCATCATCATGACCAGTATGGGGATGACCGCCGTGGTGCTGGTATTCATGGCATTTGCCGGCCGTTCCCATGCGTTCGAGCTGTTCATCGCGGTGCTCGTATTTTTCCTGTATGCGATTCGTCCGGTGTTGCAGGCATGGCTGCTGGACGCGACGCCGAAAAATATGGGCGGCACCAGCATCGGCGTGCTGTTCGGCATGCAGGCGGTCGGCTCGTCGATCGGTCCGATCGTCGGAGGACTGTTGGCGGACCGTTTCGGACTGATGTCGACCTTCTACTTTTTGGCAGTGACGATCGTGGTGGCCAACCTGTTCATTTTCCTGATTCCGACGACTGTCGGAAAAGTGGCGCCGCCGGCTGCGGCCGCTTCCTGATGCCGTGAGAATAAAAGCCGGTCGCAAGCGCGACCGGAGCTGAAAACGAAGCGCCTTCCGCCGCATGAAATAGTTTCAATATTCATGCGGCGGAAGGCGCTTCGCCTTTCTGTCGTGTCTTTCAGCTTTCGCTTTTCCTTGTCTCGATTAAAAAAGCCCCGGCACCCAGCGCTTTACTTTCTTCATGTACGCAACGTAAGGCTCGCCAAACCGCTCGATCAATCGGCGCTCGTCGCGCAACACGCGCGGCTGGAAAAAGACGACGGTGGATATGGCAAGCAGCGCGGCCAGCAAGGAGTGCAGCGAGAGCGCCATTCCAATCAGGAAAATGATGTGCCCCATGTACATCGGATTACGGGTATATGCGAATATGCCGGTTGTCACCAGCCGGTCGGGCGGGGTATCCATTCCGGGTCCGCCTCCGCCGCGTTTGATCCGGTATTGTCCGCACAGGCGGTATTGCAGATAGCCCCAGGCAATGATCGGCATGAACATCGGTTCCAGCCGCAGCCTGCCTCGATTGAGCAGCAGTTCCCACGCAACGACAAGGATCGGATACAGAATGAACGTTCTGGTCGAACTGCCTTTGCAACGCTGAATGATTCGTTTTGCAAAAGATCCCATTGCCTGTCCCCGGTTGAATTCATTATTCAGCATAAACGTCGCCGCCGTTCATGCGCATTCCGCTGAACAGCATCTGTCAGGAATGATTGTAATCATCCACCAGTTGCTGCGGTTCATAGCCGGGTCAACTCGTCCTTGAAGTTGCGGGGTACTGCGATCGCGCGCAGGAACACGCACTCTTTTTTGCTGAAATGATGCGACTCGTGACCTATACCGTTTCCTTCCTGAATAAGGATGATGCGGACAAGCGGACTTGTACCGCGAGGTTTTATTCGGACTCTTTCTTCGGCGCGATCTGTCCCTTGAGGAACAGGTCGCCCCACAGCTTTTCCCACTTTTCCGCTTCGTCGAGCACGATGACCGGATCGATCATCTGATACTTGAACTTGTTCAGCGGGCTATCGACCGCGTTGCTCGACGGTACCCGGTTGCGCTGCTTGATCAGTTCCTGTCCTTCGCGCGACAGCATGAAATCGGCGAACAGCAGCCCGGCATGCGGATGCGGCGCGTTGCCGGTGACGCCGATCGCGTTGGGCCGGCCGAAGGTCGGCGCGATCGCTTTCCATTTGACCGGCGCGCCTTTCTGGAGAAGGCGCTCGACGTTCTGGTTGTAGACGGTCGCCGCAATCGGCATTTCGCCGGCCGCCAGCAGTTCGGCCATCAGCGTATGGC
>JAQGLW010000190.1 GCA_028292665.1 Herminiimonas sp. | reverse complement strand
CGAGAAGTTCTAGATGCACCCTGCTGTTGAATTTCACTCTAATTCAGCCTGCTTTTCCATCGAACTTTGACCCAAGCCCATCCTGTCGTAAGCATTTTCGAACAACGCTTTCGCTTCGCGCGAATGGGTCACCAAGAAGCGAAAAAGGTGGGTCAAAACATGGTGCAATTCAACAGCCAAATCTGCTGTTCCGAACTTTTTTAATTCGCAGACAGCAAATAACTGCACATCTTGATAAATGTTCTGA
This sequence comes from Herminiimonas sp., assembly GCA_028292665.1. Classification (GTDB taxonomy): domain Bacteria; phylum Pseudomonadota; class Gammaproteobacteria; order Burkholderiales; family Burkholderiaceae_D; genus JAQGLW01. The sequence continues at coordinate 33,386 of JAQGLW010000190.1, read as the reverse complement.
ACTTTAACTGTTCGCTTTCAGATGGGTTTCGCTTACCAAGCCGCATAAAAGCTGGGCTTGTGTTCCGATCTTTATTCCGGGCGAACAATTCTTGCTTAAACTTACAATATTTATTGATAATTTGGAGGTAGTCTAAGAGGCAGTGGCGCAAAGTGACAATCAAAATCGATTTATGGATATTTGTGACAAACGTTATGGCGTCGTCGGCACCTGTGTTTCTGGAGAATAAAGATCGGAAAAGCCATTCTACTTCGTCGCGCAAATACGCACGAGCCTAGGGCAGCGGGTTCCGCCCATGGGAAGCGAACCATAAAATTGCCGTTCAGGTAGCAGTATGCTGTGGGGAACGTCAGCTATCGACCGATTGCGCTGAAAAAGTCGGAGTGCAACATTTAACCTGAGCTTTAACGATTCAAATGAATCTATCGAGTAAGAATTTTGGCTGGAATGACACGAGATTAATTCGTATATCGAAGCAATGGCATACGGATCCATTACGATTAAATCATGTGGCGTAATAAAGCTTGAACTATGGCGACATGGAAAAGGTTGCCTATGGTCTTTTTCGACAGAATAGGCCGACTCCAGCCCTTCAAGTAGTGCTCAATTCTTTTACACCAATTCCCAGATAATAAAAAACGTTTGATTTGGTGTAAAACACAGACACGAAATTCACGAATATTCCAGTTTTTTCATATTGTGAGTGTCTTTTCACCGGCTTCTCAATTAATCCGGGTTAAAAACATTTTTGAAGTGGATTTCAACAGGGTTCACCCTCGTTTATTTGCACGTCTTCTTTTCCCGATCATAAATACATCTGTCCAATCAGGGCAATTCAATACTCTCGCGTCGAGACCTGCACGAATACAAGCCAATAGACGCCGCAACCAGTCATACCCTACCTGTCTGGTGGAGATGGGAACAGAATGTGTGAAGCCGCATTAACGAGCCTGCCGGATGATGCCGGTGAAAGTTTCAGCAATGTCGTAATGGATGACATCGTTGATGGGTTAGCTTGGGAATCACGCGTCTTTTATTATCCATCAGATGTAATGACCGTCAGTAATGACAGCGCAATGAACCGATCAGAGTTGTGTGTGGCTGGGCAATGCCACATACGGGCAGGGAAACCCTTCGGTTTCCCTCACAAGAGGAAAATCAAAATCAAACCTGGATGTGAAGATTGCAAACGTGCGAAGCGCGTGCGGCAATCCGTCGCGCTTGCGAATGTGACGAACCCTCATTCAGAGCTTGGGAAGCTTTCGTTCTACCATTGAACTACACCCGCGTTAGGAGCATTTTACGTGACATTCCGAGTGTTCTCAAATAGTGAGGAGAGAACGGTGGGGACAGTAATGGGGGCGCATCAACTGAGCAGCTAAGAACTGGAATCGGATGGCTTTTTAGAGATGTCTATGAAAAAAGGAATCGTGGTGTCCGAGGATGCGGGTACCAAGCCCACCTCGATTCGCTCAGCCCCGGCGCGGAGTACTTCAGCCCCTACATACATATCAAGGACTGAAAACAAATAACCTTGGCCAAAGTCATTTAGCCATTCCACAACAGCCGACGTTTCAGAAAAGAGTCTGTCAACCGCAACCTCCGCGTTACAAGCGTCTATCGACTCCGCAAGGGCTTTACCCATAGCGAACTCAGCGAATTGGTAAAGTGAATTACCAATTTGCTCGTGCAGATATATCGCGAGCTCTTCCGTGGGGCCGCTCTCGGGAATTTCGTTTGCGGCATGTTGCAGTGAATAATGGAACGAGAAGTTGTTGCGAACAGTATGAATAAGATTTTTCTTACCGAAGTACGCGCCTAAATTAGAAAGGCCTTTGCTGGCGGAATTGCCCAATGTTGGGTTGTGAAGCAGCGACAACTTACTTCCGAAGTAACCGCCTTGAATGGTCAACCATATTTCGTTGAGTTTCCCCACAAGCGTTCGCATGAGGAGCATAGCTTGCGAAATGTGGGCATGCACACGCCATTGTGGGGAGTGTTCAAAATTCGTGCTGAGGAACAGTAGTTTATTTAATGCGTTAATCTCGTTCAGCGCATACGCAAGCACGATCATCAGTGCGCGGTCTTTTTCAGGAATGCTTCGTATTTGCTGTGCTGTCAGTAGGACGCGTTGAAGGTGCATATGCTGCCTAACGAACTATTTAAATTTATCTAAGCAATTTTTGAGCAGCTCAATCGAGTGTTCAAAGTTTTTTTGCTGACCTTGCATCCCATACGCCCATTTAATTCCATGAAAAAAATTGTTCCGAAATCGTAGAACGATTATAAGTATCGCCGTCAATTGGTCCACATGGTTTTTATTCACGCCTTTAAGTACCGAGGACACGAGTCCTAGATCGTCGTTTGCCCTCAACTCCAGATGATTGAATCGATCATTCGTGTCTCCGGCATCGACGTACCGAGCGATGAAGTAGTCAAGCTGCTCTTGGTACCAGCCTGAATCTTTTAAGTCTCCACTTTCATTCCATTTTTTAGTCGATTCTTTTATTTTCTGCGCCGACGCATTGGTTCCAAGTATCTGGGCCTCAAACAGCGTCCACATCAGGGTAAATGTTTGTATCGCCTCCTTTTCCGCCGAACTTAGGTTATTGAACCCCGGGGAAAATCTCTCGATCAGCTCTGCTGCTTGCATTGTTTCTCTCCCCAACGTGGCGGCCGTTAGTCTTTGTAGCCCTCTATCCGGCCACCTACTTGCCAATCTGAGAGTGCATGATACCGCGATGGTAGCCGTCGCAAGCGATGCACAAGTGGTTGGAGAGAGGTAAAGAGCTTCTTATCGACTTCAATTAGTAAATCAACGAACTGCATATAAAAAATACGGAGGTGTCGGGGGATACTTAGATCGATGTTGGCCCCGCCAAAAAGATGGTTTAGTGCTGCAACAGTTTTAGGGCGGGAAAGTACTGAGCCCGCGTGACTGAGTCCGTGCCGAACTGCAGAAAAGTTGATTTCCGGCCGAGGCTCCAAACACTCGTATACTTTGTAAAGTGTAATGAAGCGCTGCACACGATTTCCAGTAGAGGACATTTTCCCAAATAGGAGGATTGCCTCAGCAAGGGTCGGAAACTCATCAATTTCTACAAGCAAGATAATGGTCTCGCCATCCGACGTTCGCAATTCACATAAAGCGGACGGTGAAATAGACGCGGCGACGTCCTCAGTATGGTAAATGTATTGGCATGGATGATGCCAAGCATGTTCAATATTAAACCAGGCTTTATCCAACCCAGACGGCCTGTGGTAGCGTTGGGGGACCAGTCTTGTATAAGGATGCCCTAGCGGTCTGATTAGTTGTTCCATCGTTTTTTTACACTTCCCCAACCTGCTGACCGATAGTTCCGTATCAAAAGTCATGACTGTAACTTTTCACATCGTAGAGATGCTTTGCACCATCAATCGCCCCCATTACTGTCCCCACCGTTCTTTCCTCACTATTTGAGAACACTCGGAATGTCACGTAAAATGCTCCTAACGCGGGTGTAGTTCAATGGTAGAACGAAAGCTTCCCAAGCTCTGAATGAGGGTTCGTCACATTCGCAAACGCAATGGATTCCATCCCCGAATGCAATTCTCTTCAGTTCCAAATGCCAGTGGTTTGAATTAGGGGATCGACCGGTATCGGCACCAGTCTGGCCTCATTCATTCCACTCCCGCAGTTCTTCCCATAGTCAAATCCTCGACCGTTCTCCTACTGCCCGAACACGGTTTTTTACACCAATTCCCATTGCCAGAGCTACCGAAGCAGCTAATAGCTTCGTTTTTTTATTATAAGAAAGTGGAATCAGTTAGCTGCTTCACCCATTCGGGTTCGCAGGAGGGAAATGCAAAACCATATCCCGATTGAACCCGTTGCCCGCTTGCCGGTTTGGATGGATAGTACGCATAGTGGAACAGCATTCGGTTCGGTTAAACAGTTGCTCCAATATCGTCAGTCATTAATTCCAACTTCCAGCGCTGGAATTGCAGTCAAGCGATTGCAAAGCGTGCCGATAAGCAAAATCTTGGCAAGATTGACCGGCGTCATGAAAAGAATGCGCTGCGCTAGACATTTATCCCGGCGTTGTACTAGATTGATCAAGGACGATATAAAAAAGTCAACGTGTGTCGTCCAGGTGCACGGCGGTACAAGAGTTTTGCGTAGTCTCCCAATAAAAAATATACGTTTTGGAGGAGTTATGCTTTACCGGACCTTGGTTACCACCCAAGCAGTGTTTATCGCTTTCTTTATCGTTCCCCTTATTGCCTTGGGACAGGCTGTTTCCACCACGGTCCCCGGAGTTGCAAGACCTGGCGGCGCCATTCCCGGAGCGCCGAAGCTGGCGCTTGTCAAGGTGGCTGACGGCTTCGCCGATCCGGTAGGCGTTACTGCCGCCAATGATGGCAGCGGGCGCATCTTCGTCGTTGAACGGGTTGGCCGGGTGCGTATCCTACAGAAGGACGGCAAGGTGCAACCCGAGCCCTTTCTCGACTTGACCAATTTCAATCCGCTCGGCACCGACGTGCAGACGGGCTTCGTCGAGCAGGGGCTATGGTCGATTGCGCTACATCCGAAGTTCAAGGACAACGGTTACGTCTACGTGCATTATGCGTCGCTGCCGTTCAATGGCGCGTCGATCGTCGCGCGTTTCACTGTCGACAAAGCCAGTCCTAACAGGATCACCAAGGAACAGCTCACCAAGAGCGCCAAGGTGCTCATGAACATTCCGCAGCCTTATTACAATCATTACGGCGGGATGATCGCCTTCGGCCCTGACGGCAAGCTTTACATCGGCAAGGGTGACGGCGGCTGGGAAGGCGATCCGCTTAACGCAGGGCAGCGTCTGGACGTGCTGTGGGGCAAGCTGCTTCGCATCGACGTCGACACGCCCGACGATGTGCCATACGCCATTCCGAAGGATAACCCCTTCGCCAAGGCCGACCGCCCGCAGTTGATGTCGCTGTTCGGTATTACCGAGAAGGGCTTTACCGCCAACCAGATCGGAGCAAAACCCGAAATCTGGGCATACGGCTTGCGCAACCCGTATTCGTTCCACTTCAACAAACGCACGGGTGACCTGTTCATAGCCGATGTCGGACAGAACCACTGGGAAGAGATCAATTGGCAGCCTGTCTCGTCCAAGGGTGGCGAGAATTATGGCTGGAAGTTCAACCAGGCATCGCACTGCCACCCGACTACCGGTCCTGGCGAAAAATGCCCGATCGTCGGCGTGTTGCCGGTGGCAGAGTATCCTCATCAGGAGCCGTATCCCGGTGCTGAGAAGCTCAAGACCGGTTGGGGCTGCTCCGCCCAAGGACTCGGAGTTGCCAGCAACTACGGCGGGATGAAAGATACCTATCTGGTGGGCGACTGGTGTTCCGGCCGTCTGTTCGGCATTGCCTGGGACGACGGCGGGAAAAAGTGGAACATGCAAGAGTTCTTGCAGACCAGCCTGCAATTCACTTCGGGCACGGTCGATGCGGACGGAAATGTGCTCGCGTTGAACTGCAACTGCTTTTATACCGACGACAAAGGCGCAACGGCAAACCCGCCTGGACAGTTGTGGCGTATTCTGCCGGCCGACAAGGTTCCGCCCGGCGCTGAAGTGGCCCGCGCGCGCCAATAGCTGGCGGCTGTCCTGATTTCTGCGGCGCCGCCCTCCGGGGATGTCGGTTCTCCGAATGCGGGCGGCACGGCAGGTTCGGCTTCCCATTTTCTTTGGATGGATTGCAATGAACTTGTTCGCTGACGGTTTGATTTCGGTGCTGTTCAAGGCGGTTGTCCCCGGCCTTTTAATTGCCGGTGCTGTTATCGGGGCAGTTGCTGCCGACAAACCGGTCTTTAAGGATCCGATCGATGGCAAACCGATCGAGATGCCCCTCAAGGCTGGGGAAATCGAAACCCCGGCACTCAAGCAGTTCAAGGAAAACGGCACCAATGTTTACCGCAGCGATGGGGCTGCCGTGCAAAGAGGCAAAGTGCTCTACGAGCAATGGTGCCAGTCCTGTCATAACGCTGATGCATCGGGAAAAATCGGGCCTCCGCTGGTCGGAGGCAAGTATATCTACCCACAGACTGCCACCGATGTCGGTATGTTTTCCATCATCTATGCCGGGGCGTCCGGCGCAATGCAGCCGTTCTCAAAGCGTGACCTGACTCAGGATGACATGCTCAAGATCATTGCCTATATCCGCAGCCTGGATGGGAAGAAGTAAGCGATGAAGCTCAGGCCACTGGTGCAATACGCATGAAGCGGCTTGTATCCGTTGCGGCATGGCTGGCGCTGCCCTGGCCTGCCGCCGTCTGCGCGCAGGATGCCGCGCCGCGCGAACTCAGTCCGGTAGTCGTGTACTCGACGGCGCTGCCGCTGACCGAGGCGACCGTCAACCAGCATGTCAGCGTGTACACCCGCGAGCAGATTGAACGGGAGGCGCCGGCCAGCGTGGCCGAATTCCTGTCGCGCCGCGCCGGCGTGATGGTCGATCGCAGGGCGCGCTCCGGCGGATTCGGCTCTTTGTTCCTGCGCGGCGCCGATCCCAGCCATGTGGTGGTGCTGATCGATGGAATCCGGCAGAACGATCCTTTGTCGTCGCGCGGCAGTGCGGTCGACCTGAGTACGCTGACGCTCGACGATGTGGAGCGCATCGAGATAGTGCGCGGCAACTCGACTGTGGAGCACGGCGAGGCGCTGGCCGGCGTGGTGCAGATATTTACGCGGGCGCCGGGCGCTGTGGCGCCGGCCAGGTTTGCCGCCGAAGCCGGCGGGGAAGGGCTGGCTGCGGCTAGCGCCTCCGTCGCGCAAGGCCCGTGGCGCGCCAGCATCGCGCAGCGCGAAGACGGACAAGCGGATATCAGCGGCTTTTCCCGCACCCGCGCTGCCAATGTCGGTTTCCGCGATCATTGGGGACCGACGCATTTGCAAATGCAGCTGCGGCTGGCCGACAGTACCAATGTCGGCTTTCCGGATGACAGCGGCGGTCCGGTGTATGCGGTCAATCGAAGTCAGGAAGAGCGGCGCTCGGAATCGCAACAGCTGGCCGTTGCGCTGGACCATGAGCTGGACGCGGCCAGTGCGCTGGAACTGCGGCTGGCACGCTTTCAGCGGGACAGCGTGCAGAACACGCCGCGTGTGGCCCCTGGCCTGCGTGATCCGTTCGGCTTGCCGGCAGTCGATACCGATGGCAGCTACCGGCGCAATGAGGTGCAGATAAATTGGCGCCGGCATTTGGCCTCCGGCTGGGACTTGGTATTGGGAGCCGGCAGCCAGGCCGAGACCGGGTCGCTCGACAGCACGCTTTTCCTGGGCGTCCGCATCCCCGCCAACTTCAAGATCCATCGCGTCACCAACAGCGTTGTCGGCGAAGCCAGAAAATCATTCGGGCCGTGGAGCGTGCAGGTGGGAATACGCCACGAGCAAACGCCGGGACAAGGATCGATGCAACATCCGGCGCTCAGCCTCCAGTATGAAATGGCTGAAGACAGGGGCAGAGTGGGCATGGCATTGTCGTCCGCAAGTAAGCTGCCGAGCTTCTACGCGCTCGGGCATCCACTGGTCGGCAATCCCGGACTCAGACCCGAACACAGCCAGCAGGCGGAACTGTACTATGCCAGTGCCGATACGGCGCGATGGAAAACCCGCATTACCCTGTTCCAGGCGCATTACCGGGATCTGGTGGACTTCGACGCAGGTCCGCCGCCGAGATTGGTGAACCGCGCCTCGATCTACAGCAACGGGCTGGAGTTCAATCTCAGACGCATCTGGCAGAGTGGCCTGATGTTCTATACCCAAGGCACGCTGATGAATGTCCGCGATCCCAATGGCGGCCCGCCGCTGCGTTTTCGGCCGCGCCGGCAGGCCAGCGCCGGCGTCGAAGTCCAGCTCGCGCCGCAATGGCGGCTGCAGTCCGGCGTGAACTATATCGGATCGCGCTTCGACTCTTCCATCCCTACAGGCGATGTCCGGCTGGGCGGCTATTCGGAAGTCAATATTGGACTGACTTGGCTGGGGACGCGCTGGCAGGCATTCGCGGCGCTCGACAATGTGTTGGACCGCAGGGCCGAGGAAACGGTCGGTACGTCGACAGCGGGACGGCGCTTGCGTGTCGGGGTGCGCTGGGAACTGTAAAAACAGGCCAGATGCGCAAAAGGCGGCGCATCTGGCAGATGTTCGCGTTGAGGCAAGCGGTCATTCTGTGTTTGCCGACGGGGCCGGTTCAAATAACCGGGAGGCCTTCTTCCTGATACAGCCGGTAGATACGTTTGTGGTTATCTTGCCAGCCTTCCCGCCGCAACATCACATGCACCCGCCGATAGCCATAGTGCGCCCGTGTGGCTGCGATTTCCTTGATCCGCATCGTCAGCGCTGAGGCATCGCGCGCTACTGACCGGTAGGCATACAATGAGCGCGACATCTTCAACAGTGCGCAGGCCTGCGTCAGGCTGGCCCGGTACGCTGCCCGCCGGTACCGGCCTGGCGGGCCTCGGCGGAGAAAAGCTGGCCAGCGCACAGACTGTCAGCTTTACCACCGCCGACGGTGCGTGGCGCACCGCGCAACTGATCGAAACCGATAACGCAGGCGATGCGTCCAGCCCGCAGATCGCCGTCGATGCCGGCGGCAATGCGCTGGCAGTCTGGCAGCAGTTTGACGGTACGACCAATAACATCTGGTCCAATCGTTTCGACTGACAGGCTGTTCGCAGCAGCCGCAACAGGGATGTTCCATCACAGCGGAAGTATTTGGTATGGCCTTCTGCCTTTTCCTTCCCGCCCATTTTGGAACGGTGATGCCAGCGCATGGGCGTTATGAGTCATCGTCGCGCCGTCTATTCACTCATGAAGGTCATTGCATGCCTTCACCTGCCATCGTTTCACAAAACGCTGCACGCTGTCTTAGGCGCCACCGTAGCCGATTTCATATTTGGGATCCTCCACCGTGGCGAGATGCTTGCGTACGGTCGGTCGAGAAAGTCCCATCCCCCTAGCAATAGCCGAAATCGACTGTTTTTGCACCGAATGGCGGCGACGTATTTCGTAAATGATGTCCATATAAAACACTCCAGATATCCCCGGCAAAAAAACCGGATGGTTACATACCAGGGTGAAAGCTATTGGACGCTGTTTCCAGCCCTAAACTGAAAATTCTTACACGGTGTTTGACAGCGCTCGATCATCATTTCCACAAGATCACGCGACGAAAGCTTGTAACGCAAGTACCAGCGCACACACAGAATGATGATCTTCTGCTCGAAGTGCCGACCCTTGAACAGGTCTTTGATGGTTTTGCGCTTCGCCATGACGGTCAAATTGACCGATTCTGACCGAAGGCGCTATTTGCACCACAACCATGTAAATATATCTTTCTGACCATGGGGGCCGCACCAATGCTGCATAACAATCAATAGATGCGGTCGATAGATTGCATAATTAAAAATCATTTGTGTGCGTCTACGCCGGTCGTTTATTCTACAAATCGTTCCAAGACAAGATGCGCTAATAAATCAGGAAAATACCTAGATAAAAACATCGATTTAATCACGCAGGAACCGATTTATTCAGCAGGAATAAATTAAGGAGACACGGATGAAATTTAGGGACACACCGATGAAACGGCTATTAGCTCTAGCTGTGGGAGTTTGCCTGACGGCAACGGGTGCAACCGCGCAAGCTGATGACGCATATCCGCAAAGGCCGATTCGGCTGATCGTTCCAGCGGACCCAGGTGGTGGTGCGGACTCCATTGCTCGCTTGTTGAGTCCGAGCTTGTCGGCGACCTTGGGCAAGTCGGTCATAGTTGAGAACAAGTCGGGGGCATCCGGTACCATTGCCGCTGGCCTGGTCGCCAAATCGGAGCATAACGGCTACACGTTATTACTGGCGCAATCCACCAGCATCGTGATTGCGCCACATATATATGAGCATCTGCCCTACGACACACTAAAAGACCTGGCGCCGGTGACGCTTGTCGTGCGCGTCCCGAACATCTTGGTAGTCAATCCATTGTTACCAGCGCAGACGGTAGCTGAGTTCATCGCCTTGGCGCGAGCGAAACCGAGTGGGTTGAGCTATGGCTCTTCCGGTATTGGTTCCCCCAGTCACCTCGGCGGGAAAATGTTCGAAAAGGAAGTCGGTGTCCAGATGATCCATGTGCCGTACAGAGGCGCAGGCCCCGCTTTAACCGCGCTGCTCGGGAACCAGATCCAGGCGATGTTTGCGCCGATCAACGCGGTAATGCCGTTCGTTAAGTCCAATCGGCTGCGCGCGCTGGGCGTGACCACCGCCGAGCGGCTGGCCGCCTTTCCGAACGTACCGACCATCGCCGAGTCGGGCTTGGCTGGCTATGAAATCAGTTCGTGGTTCGGGATTTTCGCGCCGGCGCATACGCCGCCCGAGATCATCACGCGCCTGAACCGCGCTGTCGCCCAAGCACTGAAGGATCCAAGAATCGCCGATGCGATTGCCCGGGATGCGTCTGAAGCGGTCGGAAATTCGCCGGAGGCGTTTGCTGCATTCGTCCGGGACGAGGACGGCAAATACGCCGCCATGCTAAAGAACATCGGCCCTTAAATCCATTGAGTTGACTCGCGCCACACAGGTCTGACCGCATGCCAGAAGCGTCGGTCCCGATCCCTAACTTGAAAGAAAAACGTCACCATGTCCTCTCCGACTCTGAAGCAAGCGAACGCCATCATCGAGGGCGTCCTCCTGCACGGCCGCGAAATGAAAATCAAGCCGCTCGCAGTCGTCGTGCTCGATGCGAGCGGCAACATCGTCGCCGCCCAGCGCGAGGACAACGCAAGCATGTTCCGCATCGACATTGCACTCGGCAAAGCCTGGGCTGCCGCAGCAATGAGCTGTTCAAGCCGGGCGCTCGGCAACCGCGCGAAGGACAACCCCAGTTTTTTCATCTCGTTAGCGGCCACCGCGAATGGCCGCTTTCTGCCGCAGGCTGGTGCCGTGCTGATTAAGGATATGAACGGGATGATCCTCGGCGCAGTCGGTGTGAGCGGCGGTACTGGCGATCAGGACGAAACCTGCTGTTTTAAGGGAATTGCGGTGGCCGGTCTCATGACCGATGCCGAATAAGCATTGCGTGAATAATGTAACTTGCCGGACGGCATTGTCTGTCCGCAGTAAGCCGCAACCGCACGCATGAACCACCCGCCGGTACATCGGTGCCGGCGGAACAACCTTCGAAAGAGGATCGACATGACTACGAATATCACTTCTTTAACCGCCGATGGAACTCAGCGAGATGCTACGGCTTCGGCGACCAAGAACAAAGGCGCCGTCAAGGCGGGCGACGGCACGTACATTTTCGCATTGACCGAGATGGCCGGGATGGATGCCGGCATTGGCTATTCGACCGCATTCGGGCCGGTCATCGAAGGCGAGCGCATGCAGGTCGGGCTGATCAGGAAGCGCCGCGGCACCGGTGCGAAGCCGCATACCCATCCGAACGAGCAATGGAACTACATCGTCCAGGGGACGCTGCGGGTGCGCGTTGACGATCAACCCGAGCAGCTGTGCGGCCCCGGGACGCTGCTGTATTTCCCGGCCAACGTGGTGCATTCAACGGTCGCGACCACAGATGATGATGTCGTGTTCTTCACCGTCAAAGACCTGTCACACGGCATTCATGGCAAGGCGGTGGACGGCACGGCAGAGGGCGGTTATTTCGAAACCGGGTTCGAGGCGAAGTAAGCGGCAGTGCGGGAGCGGTAGTGTTGCTCCGACGCTGCGCTTGGCGTGTCATGCGATGACACAGTCGTTGGGAAACACACGGCAAGGTAGGGAAATGGTAAATATCAAGAATATCGGTTTCATCGGCATTGGCAACATGGGCGCGGCGATGGCAGGACAACTCGCTCACAAAGGTTTTGCCATGACCGTGTACGACGCGAATCCGGCGGTTACTGAGGCGTTCGCCCGGCAATATAACGCCCGAGCTGCGCGCACGGCCGAGGAGGTCGGCGAAGAATCCGATGCGGTGATCTTCATGCTGCCGAACGATCTCGTGGTGCGCCGGGTGCTGTTCGAGGAAGGACTAGCTTCCCGGCTCGCACCGGGCAGCGTCGCGATCGATATGGGCACTTCGGCGCCGGCCGCGACCCGGGCCATCGGGGCTGAACTCGCGACAATCGGTATCGGTTACCTGGATGCGCCGGTCATGGGCGGTGTGGTGTTCGCGAAGGATGCGAGCCTCGATATCATGGCCGGCGGCAATGCCGCGTTGATCGAGCGCTGTCGACCGTTGTTCGACGCGATGGGGCGCAAGCTCTGGCTGTGCGGCGAACTTGGCAGCGCGCATGTACTCAAGGCGATGACCAACTACATCAATGCGAGTGCATTCATCTCCGTACTCGAGGCGATGGTGATTGGCCGCAAGTTTGGGCTCGACACGACGGTCATGGCCGAAGCGATTGATGCGATGTGCAACGGCCGCCAGCACCCGATCATCAAGAAAGTCATTCCCCAGGTGCTAACGCGCAAATATGGCACCGGGATGGCCATGCAACTGATCGCCAAGGACGTGAAGATCGCGGTGGACAGCGCTCACAGCGTTGGCGCGGCGGCGCCTCTCGCCGAAGCTACTGCCCGCCTGTGGAGCGCGGCGTGCGATCAGCTCGGCGGTACCCGTGACCATTCTGAAATTATCCGTTACTGGGAAGTGGCGAGCGGGGTTGAACTCTGACACACGACGTCAGTGTCCGTTTTCGCGGTGCCGACCATCATTTTGCGCGGCCAGTTCGACGAGATCGCGGCGATGGACGATCTGATAGAGTTTTTCAAGCGCCTGCCGAATCCGGACAAGCAGTTCACCGTCATGTCCGGAATCTCCCACGCCAGTTTCCAGCAGAAGAATTACATGATGGTCTACGATATTTTGCATGCGTATTTTTCGCGACCGTCTCCCGCCTGTACATCGGCGGGAAAAAATGAGCATTCTTAAGTCCTCTTGGCGCTGCCATGCAGCCGCATCAAAACCGCAGCCGGATCTCGTCGATGAACGCGCGGGCGGCAGCCGACAGATAGCTGTTGTGGCGTGTAAAGATGGCGACAGTGTGCGTGACGGTCGGGGTCAACGGTATCTGGTGCAGCCCCGGCATTTCATGGACGAGGCGCGCGGATAAAATTGTCGCAAGTGTGCTGTGACGCACGGTCGCGAGAATCGGTTCGATTGCATTCATTTCCATCACTATTCGCGGGTCAATTCCATTGACGGCAAGGGTTGCGTCGACAAGTTTCCGGGTGTTGTATTCTGGGGTCAGCAGGATCAGTCCGTGTTCGTTTAATTCGTTGCACGCAATTTCCCGGCAGCCGGCGAGTGGGTGGCGATCACCGACCAGAAGCGCCAGCGGATCATTGAAAAGCGGCTCGACTTTGAGCTGGTCGGCGCCGGGCGACGTGTATGCCACACCGAAATGCAACTCGCCGTCGAGCACGCGTTTTTCGATTTCACCGGTGCGCTGGCGCAGCACAGTGATCTTGATGCTGGGATAAGCGGCGTTGAAACTGGCCAGGATCGACGGCAGAAAAAAAGTACCAAACGAAGATAGCACGCCGAGCGTCAAACTGCCATGTTTGAGATTTTCCAGCTCGGACAGCGCGTCTCTTCCCGAGTCGATTTCCTGCAGCGTGCGCTTCGCACATATCTTGAACAGCTCGCCCGCAGTTGTCAGTCGGACTGCGCGGCCGACCCTGTCAAACAATGGCATGCCGAGTTCGTCCTCAAGCTGTTTAATCTGATGCGACAGCGTCGGCTGGGTGATGTGCAGGCTTTCCGATGCCCGTGTGAAGTTCTGCGATTGTGCAGCCGCAAGAAAATAACGCAAATGTCGCAATTCCATGACTATTTCCCCGTTCGATGTGCCCTGATCGTGTCTCACATTTTCCGATGCACACGGGGTGTGAAAACGTATAAAGGGCGGTCTCAAGTACCAAGCGAACACAGGACTAATGAACAGTGTCGGCTTGGCTTTGTAGCCGTAGCATATGCGCAGTATAAATGGAGACAAGACACGAAACGGTTTTGATATTCATATAACTGGCCTCCTCCTGCGCGCACTCCTGCCCGTGCTACTTGCAGAATGCGACACATGAGAACCAGCGAATAAAGATGACGGTGGTCGTTCATGAAGCGGTACTTCACTCGGGCTCCCCGGCAAAGTACCGCGCGGCCTTTATTAACAGGTCACGCTTCTCCGAGTCGGAAGATCCGGACCTGGATCCTGCTGCGCCGCACACGACCTACGGGCTCGTCTTGATCCCAGCAAGCCGCTAGCGGTAGGCCAGTGCAAAGCCTGGAATGCCTATACGGTCGGCGTCAAGGAAATCCGGGAACTGTTGGGCGTCATGGCTCACGAGAAGGTGAGTCGCGGGATATTCATTACCACGGCTACCTATACGAAGGATGCGTTGGAGTTTGGTGCTGCCAACCCGATTCAATTATTGGATGGCGCCGGCTTTGTGAAAAAGCTGCAAGAACTGCCAAAAGAACGACAAGACGCACTTTTGAGATTCGCATTTGAAGGCGATTACAAGACGCCGACATGTGCGTCATGCGGTATCAAGATGGTAAAGCGAGACGGCAAGCGCGGGGCGTTCTGGGGCTGCGTAAATTATCCCCGCTGTAAAAGCGCATTCACAATAAAAGAATAACAAAGGCACTGGCACGCCACTTTGCAAAGTGCAAGAGAGGGGCAATATGAAACCATTTATCGTTGGATCGGCACTGGGTGCAATCGTGATTCCTTTCCTTCTAGCCGCGATAGTGCTACTCGTTGCGAAACTGCTCAAGCTAGGACGCGGAGCCTCTTATGTCATTACGATAGCCTCATGTTTTATTCCTCCCTTTTTCACAATAGGTGGTCCGACGACTGGCAACATAATCGGTGCTTCCGTTATCGCTGTCATCATGTTCTGGGACTACAGGCGGGCGTTAAGTCAAGATGCCGCAGCCCAAACAAGGCAGGTAGGCTGATGCGATAGTAGTCCTATTCAGGCAGTCGCTCCGTCGTTCTATATCGAATAACTGCCATGCGCTGGCGCTGTACTGATCTAAGCGGTTGCTGCGTCGGCGCTATTCGACTCAGACGCAATATCGAACAACCTAAAGCAATTCCTGCTCGGTCTCTCGCACCGGCTTGAGTGCGGGACGCGCCATCAAGTTCTCAGCCGAATACCAGGTAAATAAGGAGGGTGATTCCACATCAAAACCGTCCATTCTTCCTCAAACCTTTGCCAGACAGCGTTCATAGGTTTTGGCGCTCGATCCATGCCCCGGAATATGCCCCCAAGTCAGTCGAGTGTTGACCATTACCGTATCGTCAATGGCCGAATGGCTGCCGCCGATAGCCCGGGCACTTATCCAGGTAAACTTCTCGCATGAAAAGCAGATTGTGAGGGCGGCTTGATGCTTACTTCATGCAAAATCAGGTGGTGCTTGAGTGGGATCTGGAATGTTGTACTGAGCACGAAGAGCGCGTACCTCCTCCAAAACGCAGTTTCTACAAGAGCTTACGTCTGTCCGATCTCCCGACCAAGTACTGGCGTCCCAATTGCATCCCTCCGCATCTGGCGCGTGCGCGTAGATCGATAAAAGTTTTACGCCTACACATTCCTCATGCTTCTCCATTTCGGCCGCTATCAGTGCGTTGATTTGTTCAATCGAAACAATCTTGCGTTCCATATTGGGGCTCCTTGGGAATCATTTCATGATCGAAGCCTACCCCCTTTATTGGCCCGAAGGCCGCAAGAAGCCCGACTATTACGTGAAAAATCTAATCCTTCTGTGGCGGCAATTCAATGTCTGGCTGCATAAGTTCTGCCGGACCGTCTGCGGTTCCAACATTGATCAAAGGGTTGCGGTTATTGCAGACAGGACAAATGAAATGACATCCGTCATTATCAATCTCCGGCGTGAGTCGCGAGAACTCCCATTGCGTTCTGCACTTTCTGCATGTCCACATTTCAAGCTCCAAGCAGTAATGAGCATCCTGGCATGATCCAATCGCTGCTATTCCGATGGATTTGTGTGACATTGCTATCCTGCCCAAGGTACTGCAGCATTCATAACCGCGGTAGGTTAAGATATTAGAAACACCGATGTTGGCTTCGAGCCAGAGTTATCCTTTGGTTTCAAGTACACCACGTTATCCATCCCCACCCCATCGATTTCAAGTAGGTCATCTTTACACTCGTAGAGCGTTTCAAGATCGCCATGCTGAGCGACAAGTCTATTCAGTTCCGAAATGACTTCCGATGCCTTCATGATGCATCTCTCCTCGTCTTTGACTTTAAGTGGACGGTTCAGGCACGGTAGGCCGTTTTACTTAGTCCGTCAATTGTCCGCCTCTCCTTAGTTTAGGCGACGCGCATCCATCCGGCGTGAACTGCTGCATGAAGTAGAATAAATGATGAGTTTCCTGCGCAGTATTTCGGCTCGGCTCCGGTACTGGTTGCGCCACCAAGAACTATGCTTACTTCGAAAATCTCGTACAAGTTGAATTGAGAAGGATGAATCATTACTTTGGCAGCTCGCCAGGCCGCCAATGAAAGAAGTTAAAGTGATTCCAAACCGATTTGATGGAGCATCCCATGAAGGTAAAAACGTCTTCTCCAATGATTCTTCCGGTCGTATTAGCTACAGCGGTTTTGATGGGCTGTGCAACAAGAGCTAGCTACGGCGACCTTTACGGGCTACCAGCATTGGTATCAGGTGCCGATAGCAGAATTGTTATCACTCCCGGCACTAAATACGTCAACGTCGAGGGCGGCCGAACTGTTGCGTTCATCGTCGGCGATAGGCAATTTGCTTGGAATTTCTTCGTTGGAAGGACAGTCACGAACTTTGCTCTAAACGACGTTGCGCCGCGCGGTATCCTGAACCACCCTGTACAAGCCTATGTGTCGCCGGATCCGCGATATGTTGGTGATTGAATCACAGATTCTATGTTGGTTTCGGACTAGTTTGGGGAGCAGGTCAATGGGGCACAAGATTACAGGCCAGGATTGGTACACTTTTAATCCGGCATTACTCCCGGTTCAAAAGCGCTCAAGTGGTACATTATTCACGCGGCATTCATACCTTTATGATACATCTTCATACCAATACTTATAAGCTCCGTAAGTTCTTTGACACTCAATCTTTCGGATATATCAGCAATCATAGATGAATACTGCCGAGTAATATCGATCCACATCTCGTCAGTATTAATATAAGAATCCCCATCACTGGATATTCCTTTGGTTATCGCTTGCCAAATTTGTTCTTCAGTCATCATAGCTTCCAAAAAAATTAAAATAGCGTCAATTTATTTACTACCATCGCACTCTATTTGTAAGGTCTTAATCGTATTATAAAAATTATTATCTTAGCGAGTCATTCCGGACAACTTGGCAGATTTAGTGGTTGACAAATAGTTACTGGTATCCTTACCTAATAAAAGCCAAATATCTGAGCTACTGAATGCAGTGCTAACCGGTGTTAGTCCTGCATCAATATTTAAAGTACTTCTGATGCGTTCGGCCTCTCGCGCAAAGCCGGTGCGGTACAAAATTTCCGTTTTTTGTGTGTTATAAGGTCGTTTATTGGCGAGGTGTTTAACTGGTATGCCCCTTTGTGCCAGAGCATGGCGCATTCTTCCTGCAAGGCCTTGAACACCATTGCCGTTAATTACGTCAAGCCGGATAACCTTATCTTGGCCCGAATATTCAGCTATTACTTGTTTTGTTGCAAATGATTTCCCGCTATCTCGCTCTGCGTTGACGGCGTTAAAAGTAAACCTCCGCTTCAATTCGATCACGTTTGGCAAGATCTGGACAACATCCATTCGCATCTGCGGCGCCATTTGAAGACTAGCTGGTCTGGCAGCTATGATGGCCTGTTGCAGTGATAACTCTGCTGCATTGTCCGTTTTTGTTACCGGATCATGGAGTTTGATATTAGAAGCGTCCGGCACCTGATTAATATTATCTATTGTCACCGGTTCCGGTCCTTGCGCTGTATGAAGACGCGCGCGTTTCCCTGATAATGCCGCCTTTATAAGGTCTAGATTGTTATGTGCCCGGGCATTTCCAGGCTCCAGCGCTAGTGACCGTTCAACTGTTGGTATCGCAGCATGGTAGTCGCCCTTCAAGTAATAGATATATGCCAAATTGTTATATAAATAAGCGATCTTGGGATAGTCATGTATTAGTTGCAACAGTATTGCCTTTGCGTCATCCAACTTTCCCTGCTGAGAATCTAATACCGCAAGTGCATTGCGCGCTTCAATTTGCTGGCTGTCGAACTTGATCGAATGGATATACGCAGAACGCGCAAGGCCAAGCTCGCCACGTTCTTGATGATATTTTCCAAGTTGGTAATAGGTAGCGGCGGACTGCGCGCCCGAGTGACGTACCTGCAGCACAGGCTCTATCTTCAGTGCCCGCTGTGTGGCCGGCGCCGCGCATGCCTGCAATAAACAAGCGGCTGTGGTAGCAAACAAGATAGGCTGGGACCTCGCCATAATGCCTCCTTATTATTGGGCAACGCCCATTGTGGGTAGCAGCACACGATAGATTTGGATAAATGCAGGTCCTAACAGCACAACAAGCAAGGACGGGAAGATGAAGAAGATCAGCGGAAAAAGCAGCTTTAACGCGATCTTTGCCGCCTTTTCTTCTGCTCGCTGACGGCGCTTGGTACGTAAAGCATCAGACTGAACTCGTAGTGAATCAGCGATGCTAGTGCCGAATCGCTCCGATTGAATTAGCATCGCAACTAAGGCGTCGACGTCCTCAACACCGGTGCGTAATGCTAAGTTTCTCAATGCCTTTTCTTTGGCACTGCCTGCACGGAGCTCAAGCGTCATCAAGTGCAACTCTTCGGACAGCGCGGTGCTCTTCAGGCCAATTTCTGACGCGACGCGGGCAAGCGCAGCATCCATCCCGAGTCCCGCCTCAACGCAAACAGTCATGAGGTCGAGTGCATCGGGAAAGCTCTCAAAAATTTCCAGCTGGCGACGCGCGATCAAGTTCCTCAACAGAATATTGGGCAAATAATAGCCGGAGGCCGTCATTAGCAGCAGAAAAAACAGCAACGTGTTAGTACTATAGGTACTACCAGATGTGGAAAGCGCGAAAAAAAGCATCAACGGCAGTCCTGCAGCAAGAACGGATTTTGCCGAAAAATAGATCGCCGGTGCAGACGGACTGCGCAAGCCTGCATTCATGAAGCGGGTGCGAATCATCGACGACTCCCATCCTTCTTCAGGTAGCGACAGCTTTGCTAGGGGGCTTGTCAACTTAACGATGCGCGCCACCCACTCACCAGTTTCGCCGCCTGCAGCTGGCGCTGCACGGCCGACCACGGCATCCAGGCGATCCTGCACGGGATTAGAGGAAAACATCCGTAGTACTAGTAACGCTGCGCCAAAAACAGCGAAGAACAGCAACGTCAAAAATGAAAAATGTAGGGCAGTCATGACGCATTTGCTCCTAAAAAATTGGCCTTTTTATGTCACACTCGAATGCGAATAATCTTGCGCATAACTAGAATGCCGAACACCATCATTACGCCAGCAACCATGAGCATTTTTTGGCCGGAAGGGTCGGTATACAACACTGCAAGGAATTCAGGATTAACGAACTGCATCATCAACCCTGCCCCAAAAGGCAGCAAAGACAATATCCACGCGGACATTCTTCCTTCAGCCGAGAGTACGCGGACTTGTCCAAGAAGCTTAATGCGCGCGCGAATGATGTTGCTGATATTGGCTAGCAATTCGGCGAGATTGCCGCCGGTTTCTCGCTGGATCAGCACTGCGATCACGAAGTAACGTAAGTCTGTGCTTGGCACCCTAGTCGCCAGATTCATTAGCGCATCCGGCACCGCGATGCCAAAGTTGACTTCGTCAAACGCTATGCTAAATTCTCCTGCAATCGGATTGCTCATTTCATCGCTGATCATCTTCAGCGCAGTTGGAAACGCATGGCCGGCACGTAGCGCCCGGCCCATGAGATCCAGCGCGTCTGGCAACTGCTGTTCAATGCGAATCAGACGTTTCCCCTTGGCCCGTTTTACATAAAAATAAGGCAGCGCCGCAGCCCCGCTAGCGGCCGCCAGCTGGACTATCAGCGGCATTGCAAAGTAGCTGCTGGCAAAAAGGGCAATAAAATAGACTAGTGTGATAAGCCCTAGCAGCATCGAAACGCTCCACGGCAAGCCGGACTGCTGCAGTAGCCGATCGAGGGCGCTGATGCGCGGAATCCGCAAAAGAAGGCGCTGCATTGCCGGGCTCTGGCTCAACAGCCGCTGCTTAATAATAGAAATCTCTTGCTCGCCGTTGTGCGCGCCCGCTGACATGTTACGCAACCGACGCGCAATACGTTCGGCCTCGGGGCCTTTTGAAGAATTCCAAGTCAGGTACGCACCTTCGATAAACAGGACGACAGCAATGAAGATCAGCGTCCCGAAAAGATAATAGAAATAGTCCATGATGGCCTAGTGATATTGCTTTGTTGGGTCAAATATCTTCTCGGAAACCACGATACCAAAAGCGCTTAGCCTTTCCAGGAATCGAGGACGTATTCCTGTTGCGCAGAAGTGCCCGATAATTTCACTGTTCGCGTCCATTCCAGTCTGTCGGAAAGCAAAGATTTCCTGGGTTGTGATTACTTCGCCTTCCATGCCGGTGATTTCCAAAATTGAAAGCACCTTGCGCTTGCCGTCAGTCAGCCGCCCTACCTGCACTACGACGCCGATTGCCGAACTGATCTGTTGTCGCATCGCTTTCGTCGGCAAACTCGCGGCCGCCATGCTGATCATATTTTCCAGTCGCGTCAACGCGTCGCGCGGAGTATTGGCATGGATGGTTGCCATTGAGCCTTCATGGCCAGTGTTCATGGCCTGCAACATGTCCAACGCCTCACCACCGCGTACTTCGCCAAGGATGATGCGGTCTGGACGCATCCGCAACGCATTGCGGACCAGCGCTCGTTGCGTAACCTCCCCCTTCCCCTCAATATTGGGTGGCCTTGTTTCTAGTCGCACGACGTGCGGTTGTTGCAGCTGCAGCTCGGCCGCATCTTCAATCGTTACAATTCGTTCTGACAAACCGATTGATCCGGAGAGGGCATTGAGCATGGTCGTTTTACCGCTACCCGTGCCGCCAGAGATTAGAATGTTGATCTTGGCCCTGCTCAACCTTTGCAAGACCTCCGCCATGTCTGCAGTCAAGCTGCGATATCCGATCAAATCGTCCATCCGTAGCGGTACTGCGGAGAAGCGACGGATCGACATAACCGGTCCGTCGATGGCCAACGGTGGAATAATCGCATTGACTCGGGAACCGTCGGGCAGACGCGCGTCCACCATCGGGCTGGATTCATCGATGCGGCGGCCGACGCGAGAAACGATTTTGTCGATCACCTTCAGCAAATGTGCATCATCGGTGAACACCACATCAGTCAGTTCTAGCTTGCCATGCCTTTCCACATAGACCTGCTTGTAGGTGTTCACAAGGATATCGGACACGGTCGGGTCAGCCAGCAGCGGCTCCAGAGGACCGAAACCGAGCATTTCATTTTGAATATCCCGTACGAGATTTTTGCGTTCAATATCGTTGATGACCGCAGTTTCTTCCTCAAGCAATCGTTCCACAAGCGCTTTGATTTCTCTGCGAGTCTGTTCCTGAGAAAGCCGTTGCATGCTTTCCAGATCGATCCTGTCAAGCAAAATCTGGTGAATCCGACGTTTTAATTCCTGATAGGTGCGGTTGTCTATGCCATCGATGTGCGGCCCAATTCGTTGAATTTTCTGGCTGCCGTCCCCGTTTCCCAGCCTGTCGCGAAACGTCATATTTTCGATATTCATAGTTCTATTCCTCTCGTTGAATGTTCGGGTGCATCTCTCATCGAGACCGTTGAAGCACGCGTGATAGCCATCCCGCCGATACCGGCGTCGATTCTCCAGCTAATGACTGCGTGAACTCCTGCAGCGCTTTGGAGATTGGACTACCCTTGGCCAGCTTCAGGATAGGTACCCCCTGGTTGACCGACGCAGCTGCGGCCTCATAATGGTTGGGTATAGTCCGGAGGTCATTGACGCCAAATGCAGCTTTCACATCGCCAAGTCTGATGTCGCCGCTTTTCTCGTGGCGGTTCACGATCGGATGGATCTTATCCTTTCGATAATCCAGCGACCGGAAAACGCTGAGCATGCGCTTACCATCGCGGATGTAGGGAAGCGTGGTCTGCAGCACCGGAAAGATCATGTCCGCATGGTCCAGTGCACGGATACTGACGGCATCTAAGCTGCGCCCTACGTCCAGAAGCACGAAGTCATAGTGGCGACGTACGAGCTTGATCAACAAGTCGATGTGCTCGGGTTTCACGTCGCCTGCATGCGTAGGATCATCTGAAGCGGCCAGCACGCTGAAATTTGGCGTGACGTTCAGCATGCTGGAAGCGAGAAAGGAAGCATCCAGCCGACGGATCTGCTGTGCGACGTCCAAAATCGTTGCCAGAGGCTTCTGGTCAGACACGAACAGGGATGCATCGCCGAACTGCAGGTTCAAGTCGATTAATGCAATGCGCTTCTGTTTCAACGCCGCCAGCGCATAACCCAAGTTAGTTGCAAGGAAAGTAGCGCCGCTACCCCCTTTACAGGAAATGAAGGCCAGCACCTTTCCATTAACCTGAGCTTGGCTACTACGTTTATCTTCTATCCGCTGAAGAGCCGAAAATAGCGTGTCGGCATTTACCGGGGAAGGTAATACCTCACGCACTCCGACGCGCATTGCCTGAATGAGAAATTCCTGTGAACTTTGTCGGCACAGAACGATGAAGGAGAGAAGTGGATAGACATGCCCTAGGTGCTCAACTTGGTCTAAATCGCCGCTTTCTATCGACGGCTCGTCCAGCACCAACACATCCGGTGCGGCCGTACTAACACCGGATGCGCCGGCGGCCAGTAGTTGTGACATGCTGGCAACGATATGAACCTCGCCGGTCTGGCTGCGTGTACGAAGCAACGCCGCCAACTCCGAACCGGACCTGTCATTTTTCGAGATAACCGCAATTTTCACAAGCATTCCTATTTTACAAAAGTTTTCTCATCATGCTTTATATTTCAGCCGCACACTGGATTAGCAGTTCCAGTTACCGTGCTACGCATGCTTTCGCGCGGCAGGGTGGTTGAGAAAGGGGGAAGGCTTAGCGTAAGCGGCACAAAAGGAATAGCGGTTGCGATTGACACGCCGCCAAGAATGCTCACGCTAACATACTGGCAGGTGTCCACATTACACCCGGCCGGCTGATAGCTAATGCCGATTTTGTCTATAGGCAGTATTGGCAGTCTCATCTGTATCTGGGCTTTTATGTCGGCATCATTCAAATCGCATACGACTGCCATCCGCGCTCCGAAGCGTGTGGCTTCGGCTGCGGAATTCCAATAAAACATCATGCGCCCCATTTCCATCATTCCAATAAGCAGAGTAAAGAAGAGAGAACTGACGAGCGCAAATTCAACCGCGGCGACGCCTCTTTGGCGGTTGCGATCTACACGAGGAATTTGAATAAAATTTTTCATAGGACTTGCCTCATAGTTGTACTAATCGGACCGAATGTGATATTCGGGACGACGAAAGGCACGAGCGAGGTAAATGGATAGCCCGTAATGGTTACGGTGACAAGGTTAATAACGCCACTTCCCGTGGCCTGATTCTGGTGCGTTCCTGGACAGCCAAGACTGTCACAGACGTTTACCATTGCTGTGGTGAGGCTAGGCACAAGGACAGTTCCGGTGCAATCTCGATTGCCATACACCGCCAGACACTGTGCCGCGGCGACATCGCCCGGATCACCTGGACCTTGCGCGGACAAGAATCGCGTGGCATCGCGGGTCGCTTTTGCCAGAATGTTGTATTGGTAAATAGCGCGGCCAAACTCGGTTACCCCAAAAGTCAATACCAGCAAAGGTACAATGAGTATTGCTAGTTCAACCGCTGCTACGCCTCGTTGATTTTTAGGATTTTTCAAAACGTTCTCCTTACTGCACCAGTGCTGGGACCAGCGGACCCACGCTACCAGGCCCTCCTACAGAACCAGATGTTGCGCAAGGGCTGGCTGGATCAGTCGATCTTCCTCGATATTCAAGCCATACATCATCGGTACTGTTGGGCCCGTTATCCTTGTCCATCGGATGTAGCATTAACATACACGCATAACCCAAGACCGGCACTGTCTGTGGGGTGCTGGCGGCCCAGGAACTGCAATTGACGATTGGAGCAGTCACAAGCCGCCGGTCTGCTCCTGAACTGGTCAACTGAGCCTGAGTGCTATTACTGTAGCCGTTTGGAACATTAACGCCAGAGGAAGCGCCTTGATATGGTAGGTGCTGAGTGCGGGCGGTCTGAAAGTTTGGCGTGGAACCAGAAGTGCCAGCATAGGCGTTGAATCGCAATGGCCAAGATGTGGGTGTGTACGCATACCCTGTATAGTCGGGAGGTGCGGTCGCGATGGTATCGCCGCCCTTATAAAGACCGAAACGCGTATTCCATGCCTTTCCAAGGCTAGTCTTCTGTCCTTGTTCGCCGACCAGCGTCGGCGGTGGCGGAAGGCTACACGATCCCGTGCCTTTCAATGTGTCGGCAAGTTCGTTGGCGCCTCCACCGGACGGTGTGAAATCAATGAAGTCAAAGCTTCCAGTCGCCGATGCACTCAGCTTGCTCGTCATCCATTGACCTATTGTAAGTCCCGCAAATGGATTAGACGGTGTTCCAGTGGCCGTCATACATACGCCAAGAGGGATTGCACAGTTCGTTTGCGCGGGCGCTAGCGTGGCGACTGCCTGCGCGGTTACCGACTGGTCCGCGACACCGAGCACGCGCATGAACCATGGAACGATGCCAGACTGCAGGGCCGTGCACATTACGTATTTTGATGCGGGATCTGCGCCGGCTGCACGGGATAAATATGATGAATTTGGCGCAATTGTGGTGCTGAACTTAATACTATCAGCAGAAATTTGTGCATTACTTATTGCAGTGCTTTGAAAATCAACCTTGTTTCGTGCTGCAACCGCTAAGCCACTGTTCTCTGCATTGATCAAATAAGATGTGGCACATGCGCCAACAGTAGGATCGCACGTCAACTCCCGGGAGGCGGCCAATGCACAGGCATCAGCAGCATTTTGCAACTCCGTCTTTTCGATATAAAGATGCCCCAAGTCTAGCGCCAGTCCGGCAAACCCAATCAATACAGGGAGCGCGATAGCAACAATAATTGCAATTGCGCCGGACTGTGTTTTTTTTTGGCATGATAGGTTGGTCATGATCAGTGCTCCAAGATGCAGCGATATTTAGCCGTTCTTAACGCCCGCCAATCCCAATGGTAAATACGTTGGGCTGCGGCTCCGGACTGCGGTACGACTTTTGATATTGGTCATAAGCACTTTTAGCTGCCTTGCTGTCGATTCCAGCGACCGGATCGGCATTGCGTGACGCTTCCGGATTTAGTACCTGCTGCGCCTTGATCAGGCTAACCGATTGCCCAAAATGACTGTCGAGAACTGGGCTTTGCTGGACGCAGCCCGTCCCCAAAATCATCAGTCCGCATAGCAGGGTAGTGCGAAGTTGTTTGCGGCTCATCATAGTTCTCCTATCTGACGTCGAAGCCGGTTGCCGGGCTACGCGGGCTAACTTCTGTAGACGGACGCGAGCCTTCCATTTTTCCTTCCAAGAAAAACTCGGTGCGGCTCGGCTCGACGAAGGAATCAGTGGGCAATGGATAATCTGGGGCCAATGGTTTAACCAGGTGTGGCGTAATGATGAACACCAGTTCGGACCGGTCGGTCTGGAAATCGCTGCTGCGAAACAGCGCACCAAGGACCGGCACTTCGCCTAATACTGGAAGTGCCTTGATGTTAGCGGTCACGTTGTTCTTAATCAGGCCGCCAATTGCAAAACTTTGGCCATCATAGAGTTGCACGGTTGTGGTCGACCGACGCGTAGTGAATGAGGGCAAAATAGCCGTTGTGCTAATGCCGGTCGCCGTAATACCAACGCCTTCTTTGTTCAGCTCCGACACCTCGGGCGCTACTTTCAAGTTGATGCGTCCTCCGTCGAGCACGGTCGGTGTGAATTTCACTGCGACGCCGAACTCTTTCTCCTCAAGCGTGATAGTTGGGATGCCACCCGTGTTGGTCTGGCTAACTGGAATGAAAATCTTTCCACCGGCCAGAAAGCTGGCCTCCTGACCGCTGATGGCCATCACTGTTGGTTCAGCCAACACCTTGATGAGACCATCACGCTTTTGCGCATCCAGCGATAGGAAGTCGCCATTCTTGTTATTGAAGCCGCTGATGCTGCTAGGATTGTTACTAAGCAGATTGGACAGTAGCGTGTAAGTCCAGCTTCCACGGGTCTTATTAAGGCCAATGCTCGCGCCCAGTTGGTCCACTAAGGTCTTAGATACCTCTGCAACCTTCACTTCCAACATGACCTGCTGCGGCGCCGCGATGGCCATCATGTTGACCACCTTGGGCGTACTCGATTGCTGGCCAGCGCTGGGACCGCCCTCCTGTCCCGCGCCGGCTTGCGCTGCGGGCTGTGCACCGCCACTTTGGCTTGACCGAGCGCTGCGCTGTACGTAGGCATTGGCCAGCGCAAGCACCTGTTCTGCCTTAATTACATCGGAAACCATGCCAGATAAGATTAGCGTGTCCGCTGCGGTAGTGAGCTTGACGCCTTTTTCGCTGGGTAGCAGTTGATTGACATGTAACTGCAGCGCTGTAGTATCGATGTTGACCGCAATATCGATGATGGTGGCGTCGTTAGCCTTATTCCACAGCATCAGATTGGTGGAACCGATTGATTTGCCCAGCATGTAGACCTCGCTTGGGTTCAGGAGGATCACATCGGCAATCCTGGGATCACCGACGGAAAGCCGCGACGCCGGAAAGGGGAGTCGCATCAGCGTCGACTTCCCTTCAGACAGATTGACCTGTGGTGCCAGTTCGACATTGCCCGTCATTGGCATTCTCTTCTGTTGCACCGGCACTAGGGATGGAGCCCGAGGTTTGACCTTCGCAGA
Organism: Herminiimonas sp.; assembly: GCA_028292665.1. Lineage (GTDB taxonomy): Bacteria > Pseudomonadota > Gammaproteobacteria > Burkholderiales > Burkholderiaceae_D > JAQGLW01. Next base: position 6,312 of record JAQGLW010000190.1, on the reverse strand, counting down.
TGACTTCCCCGGCTGCGCGGGGGCTTTCGGTGGATTTTTTCCAGCCGACGTGCCTGCTTCTACCCCTACTTGGCTGTGCACTTGCGTGCAAATCATTGCGCTCGACATGGTCAATGCCATGCGCCAGACAGCCGGCTTCGCCTTAAACCACGATTTAGTCATGAATCCCTCCCATTTGGTTTTTGTTCTCTAAAATTCTTGGGTGCTGCGGTCAAGTCCCTTGATGACCTCGACCAGATCGCCAGGCGGACGCGAGATGGCCGCCACCCGCTTTGTCACTAGTTTTGGCCGTGCAGGCCTAGCGTCCGGTTCAGCCATCGTTTTCACATTCAATAATGTCGTCTTGGTTGCCCCAGTGGTGGTTACCGATTTTGGATCGATCTGATTGCGCAACACTAGCGATAGAGTGCCGACGCTCCGGGCCAAGTCCAGCTTTTCTGCCTGGTCAGGCGTGACTTCAAGCGTCACCGCATTGACGACCTTGGGTTTGGTTTCATCGCGGCCCGATTCCTGTGCCACGGCCAGCACTAAAATACGCTCCAGTACAATCTTGGAAATGCTCTGATCTTTATTGACACTGCTCTTCGGGCCCTCTCCTTGGGTATTGACAAGGATATCGACGAAGTTTCCTGGCAGAGCAAATCCAGCGACACCGACCACATCGTTGACCCGCACCGTGATCGCTCGGTTGCCCTCTCCGACCACGGCAGATAGTCCGCCTTTGGTGCCGGGCGGCGCGAGCTTACCCTCCATGATTGGCTCGCCGCGTTGCATGCCAGTGCGGGCAACCCGCGCCTCAAGCAACTTTGCATCCATAAATGCGCCTGGCGGCATGGCACCCAAGGGCCAGTCCACCATATGCACCATTTCAGGATTTAGCCTGGAGCCAAGACCAATGTCGACCATTGCGACAGCAATTTTGTTGGAGCTTCCCTGCGTTTGCGCGCTTATCCAGCGAGCGGCCATGATTACCGCCCCGAATGCAAGAATAACTGCGATGATCATCATGGTTAAAGCACGGGTATTTCTCATGGCAATCCCCTTATCGGTTCAGCGCTTTGTTTTACGCCAGACCCAGTTGTTTTCGATATGTCTACTACTGCGGTCGGATTAACCGCCGGTAAAATAGTTGTTCCATGCCCAGTCCAATATCGGTTCATTGAGGTTCGGCGCGATGTCTGTATATCGAGCTATATCCTTTACCTGCGCGACGATGTCGCGCGGATAGCAGGCAAGCAACGGGACCTCCTCTTTAGAGTGGCGTTCAAGAAGGTAGTGAAAGGCGTCGGCAGAGTAAGGCACATCATATTCGTCGCATGCTTGACGAAAAATTCGTTCATACTCGGCGTCGGTCTGCGCTCCGACATGGATCTTGTAGCCTAGGCGGCGTAGAAATGAGCCGTCGGCGAGCTGCTGCGGCGGAAAATTCGAAGAAAACACGACAACCATATCGAACGGAATCAGAAATTTATGACCGGTATGCAGCGACAGATAGTCGACACGCCGATCCAACGGCACAATCCAGCGGCTCATTAATTCGGCCGGCGAACAGCGCTGGCGACCAAGGTCATCGATGATGAAAAGTCCATTATTCGCCTTCAGATGAGGCGGCGCATGATAGAAGCGGGTAGTCGAGTCGAACTGCAAATCAAGCATGTTGAGCGTCAGCTCGCCGCCGGACAGAACTGCCGGGCGACCGACCCTCACCCAGCGCGCATCTGGAAGTATGCCTCTGTCAACACGGCCTGTTTGAAGCGCCGAGTCGCTAGCAGCGTGGTGCACTGTTGCATCGTAGATCTGCACGACTTCACCATCAACCAGCACAGCGTGCGGCACCCATATATCGCCCTTCAGCAGTCCGGCTAGGCGCTCCGCAAGGTACGTTTTGCCACTGCCTGCAGGCCCATGGATGAAAATGGCTCGACCAGAATTCATTGCAGCCCCCAACTGTTCAAGCACAACTGGGCTAACCACGATGCCTTTAAATGCACATGCAACATCTTCCTTATGTATGCGGTTCTGCACTAGGCGCTGCGCTTCCACTCTCAAACAGTAGTCGTTCAGGCTAACAGGTGCCGGCCCGGCATAGGCATTGCGGCTCAGGATTTCCACTGCCCTGACGCGGCCAGCATCGGTAAGGTTGTAGGTAAGATCGGCATCGGTGCCGCTAATGCCTCGACGAATTGCCTCGCATAGCTTCTCTGAGCGCATAAAAGCAATTACTGGGTCAAGAACGCTAATGGGCAATTTGAGATAGGTTGATAGCTCTGATAACCGTACTTGACCCCGTAAAAACAAAACTTTGGAGACCAGTTCAACCAGGAAGAGAAACGGCAGACCCGTTTCTTCTGGCGTTCGTGCAGCATGGGGAAATGAGGTCGGTAAAAATTTTGCGTTATGCGTCTGGTGTTCCGGCATAAATTCGGTAAGCATTTCTAGACTCTTTAGGTTAACTTTCCAGATTTCTGAATGCTTGCAATTTGCTAACGACCTTAAAACACGAATGGAATAACTCGATAACGGACTTGCTGCATATAGGCGCTATACGTTTGATCAAGGCTGAGATGCTTTTCTTCTCGAAATATACGGATGATCATGCATCCCATCGCAATCGAATAAACGACCAGATTTTCCGCCGTTGTATTGGCGAGCACATATCCAGAAAATGTCAGCAGATAGCTGGCGTACAAAGGATGGCGAACAAAGCGATACATTCCCATTGTCTTGATTTCGCGCTTTGCCGGCACTAATGCAAAACTTCGATTTAAAGAAAGAACACCGAGTGTTTGTAACAATGCCCCTACCGCGACAGCATATTTAGCGACTGGCAAGATTCCCCAGGTTTCTGGAGTAAACAAAAGCGTGGTAAATGTGCCGCCGATGGCGATTAACCAATCAAATGGAATAGCCGACACGGACTTCGGATATGTCCGAATTAACAAGAATGCGACAGTTAAAGATTCCGAAATGCAGAGAAATAAATAGGCCCAATCGCCCGTCGCGATAAACGCATTTACATGACGATAGGAAAACCAACTCCATAATGGAACCAGGACGACTCCCGCAGCAATATGCGCAAACTTCAAATCAGTTATATTTGCAGTTTTCATAATAACGTGCTTTTCTCTGTGTCATTTAATGGTGTTTGTATTCTGTTAGTCAGCTCAGTACTTTATGAAATCAATGCGTGTCCGGTATGAAGAAGTAATATGTGCGCAATCGTTCCTAACGCAATTGCAACTGCGTACGGAAGTTTGCCTGCTGAAAAAGTCGAAATATCTGTTTGGATATGAGTCCCAATTGACGCATTGACGATCGTATTGGTCATAATCGATCGGATATTTGAAAACATCCGACGCGTTGATTTATTCAAGGATGCCGCTGTAATTGCCAGTACGCCGCCCACAATAAAAGTGGTGATGACTGCACCGAATGCTGCGGTAGGACCAAGAAAAGCGCCGACCATCGCCATCAGCTTTACGTCGCCAGCTCCCATAGCGCGAATAATGTATAGCGGCATAAATGAAGCAAGGCCAACTCCAAAGCCCTCAATCGAATTGACTGCCCCAATACCGAAAGGAGATACTGAATGAAAAACAACGCTGGTGACAATACCCCAAAAAACTAGCCAATTCGGGATTCGATGACTATGAATATCAAATATGGCTGCGATAACTACAAGCGCAATAAGTACTGCGCGCTCAATTTCGATAAAGAAGGTTCCGAAAAAAAGTACAAGCCCGTCTTGAAAAAGAATTATATTGTCCATAAATTTTTCGGAATATTTTTTATTTAGTCGCTTATGAGCACTAGAAATAAGACTCCGATTTAAAATAGGAGTGACGACAATCACGTTTTTGTCGATGTTATCTAATATGTTATTGTCTTGCCTCCAAGAACTGAGATAGATCATGGAAAGCATCGAACTATTGAAATTAATTTGAGAATGTCGTCGCCTCCAATTTCTTATAACAATAAATTTTTGAAACCATCAGCCGCCAAGTTATTATTCAGTTGCGCGTTACAAGAACTACGTATTTAAAAAAGGGCAAAGAGTAATCTTTAGCCCCTTTTCATATTTATGTGCTCATCAAGCGACAAGTGCGCAGACTGCTGCAGTTGGAGTCACCATGCAATCTGCAAGTCTTTGGAAGAGACCGTTTAGCCCTTGACCCAAAGCGCCGGCGCCAACAATAATGGCAACGGCAACAAGCGCCGCGATCAAACCATATTCAATAGCGGTTACACCTTCTTCTTCCTGAATAAAGTTTCTGATAAATTCCATGCTGATTTCCTTTTAAAGGTTGTGAAAGAAACTCATCAAGCGACAAGTGCGCAGACTGCCGCAGTTGGAGTCACCATGCAATTTGCAAGTCTTTGGAAGAGACCGTTTAGCCCTTGGCCCAAAGCGCCGGCGCCAACGACAATGGCAACGGCAACAAGCGCCGCGATCAAACCATATTCAATAGCGGTTACACCTTCTTCTTCCTGAATAAAGTTTCTGATAAATTCCATGATGATTCCTTTTAAATGTTTAAAGTAAATTTATTGAAAGTTGTTACTTCAAGCACTGCTCTGCGGATTTTATTGTGCACTAAAGCATTACAACGCTACACTTATCTAAAGCCCTTCCGCTGTTTATACAATCGCTTTTTGCACTGCAAGGAACGCCAAGCCGCCTATCATGGCGACGATCAAAACTAAAATCGCATATTCAATTATTGACGTTCCAATTTCCTCTTTTATAAACACTTCAGCAAATTCTGATGTCATTAGGTTATTCATATGCATCTTTCTGAATGCTGCTATGACTACGTCGGGTTTACCGCATTAAAGTTGATATTTTTTGACATCAATGAGAATTTTAATGATCTGTGTAGTCTTCGACATGGTAGAAATGTCCCCTTTTTTGTAGTACAAATGCACCTTTTATTTTTCCGCTGAATAGGACATTTGTACTACCTAATCCTACAAAAAGGGGGACTTTTGTCCTGCTCTTTCCCGGCGCGTGTCAAGGTAGTTGTCGCTTCACTCATGCAGCCATTGGCTGTTTATCGATGCACTCCAAATGCGCATTAACGACGGCGTCGCGTTCCGGATTGAGCGTCACGGCACCGATTGGCGTCCAGTTGCGCGTGTTGCAGGACCAGCGGCGCGGGTTGCTGCCACCAGCAAAAGGCAAAAGCACAGCCCACCAGCGCCCAGTGGCGACGAATGGCGCGATCACTGCGGACCATGAAATCGGCTCAGCCCAGCTCCTGCTTCATGTGCCGGTAGCTTGCCTCCACCCAGTTTCTCAGCCCGTACAGCCGCACGACTTCCTCGACGGGTGCCTGCTCGGGCGACAAGTTGGTGGTCAGATACCAGGTGGCCTTGTCCGGCAGGGCCCGCCGGTCCGTGGTGACGCAGATGGCGCGCACCGGTTTCGTGGGCCCATAGCCAAACAGGGCAGTTCTGCCGCCCGCCAGCGTTCGACATGACCATCCCGAAAGCGGCGCACCACCCGTTGCCAAGCCCGTGCCGGCAGATCCTGCGCCGCCTCCTGGAACGAGTGGGCCAGGTGGGCGGGTGCCCAGCCGCGTCCCGCCTTGCCACTGTGCGCGAGCACATACGGCATGCCCGGCTGCGTGAGGGTCCGCGCCAGCCGGGTATGTGTCGCCGGATCCGCGATATGTTGGTGATTGACGGCATGCCGTAGTTCGTGCGAGAGAAGGCGAACGTCTTCGATCATGGCCATGCGATCATTGACTCTTCAATCTGAATTGCGGCTTTTACGTTTCTTGCTCACATGGAACGTCAGCCGCGATACAAGGCAACAAACGTTTAGCCCACTACCAGTTTTAAGCGTCTCTTGCACCATCCAAAAGGTTGGAATGTGGCCGATATATGGAAACGCATGTCGGGCTTTTTATTTGTGCCAGTTGCTACCAAAGTAAAAATGCCCGCGAACGTTATGGGCTGCGGGCTAGATCCATTCCTTAGGAGGTTGCAAGAGACAGGCATAGTCCTGCCATTGAGAAGTAACAACGTGATGACAAGCCTCATTATTCAGCAATCAGCGACGCAAAGTAATTCATCACGAGTTCAGTGATACGCAGATTCTCTGCTTCGCTAAAGCCATACCTGGCATGGAGACGATCCATCGCTTCGAGACGCTGCAGCAGAAAGGCGTGCAAATCATCATTGGAGAACTGGTAGCTGACGACATCATGTGTACCGATGTCGGTTACCGGTTTCAAGTCGGTCAGCATCGTAAAAATCATCCGCAGCGAATGCTCAATACGAGTGCACACATGAAACCAGTAGGGAAAC
>JAQGLW010000027.1 GCA_028292665.1 Herminiimonas sp. | reverse complement strand
AACGGCTGGCGCGAAGTGCCTTATCTTCCGGTAGACCGGCCGATAACGGCGTTGCCGGATGCGCTGGTTGAAATCGACGCTGCGTTGCCGGAAGTACGTTGCCGTATCGTGCCGGGCTATCGGTTTGACGACCCGCACGGCACGCCAGATGTAATGCGTGGTGAAGAAACGCAAGTGTTGGGCGCGTTGTCGTCCGGCGCATCGGGCGGCTGGTTCCTGCTGCCGGGTACGCACAGCAAATGGGTGCGGATTGAAAACGGCGCCGCCAGCGAGATCATAACGTTCATGACAGGCGAGTTATTCGCTCTGTTATCTCATCACGGTACGCTGGCCAATTTAATGAAAGAGCAGCAACACGAGGTAGCCGCGGCATTCGAGGCAGGACTGAAAGCGGCGCGGCAATCCGGTTTTACGCATGCGGCATTCGGCTGCCGCGCACTGGTCGTGACCGATACGATGCCTGCCGCGCATGCTTCGTCCTACTTGTCGGGACTCCTGATCGGCACTGAGCTTCAGGATATACGGCAGAGAACAGGCGATGAAACGCGATTGCCGGTACAGATAATCGGCTCGCCTGCGCTGGCGGCGCGCTATGCCGACGCGCTGGAATTCTTCGGGATGTCCGGCCGGATATGGCCGCCTGACGATGTTTATGTCGCGGCGCTCCGGACTCTGGCCGGCGTCGAAATAATGGAAAAGGAAATATAGATGCTTACTCTTGATACTTACCCTTGCCCGCTGATTGCCATTCTGCGCGGACTTGCGCCGTCCGAGGCGCCCGGCGTCGGACAGATCTTGTTCGACGCCGGCTTCCGTTTGCTTGAAGTGCCGCTCAACCGGCCCGGCGCACTCGAAGCCATTCAGGCATTGAGGCGGAATGCACCGTCCGATGCGTTGATCGGCGGCGGCACCATGCTGACGACGAACGATGTCGATGCCGTCAGCGAAACGGGCGGTCAAATGATGGTTTCTCCCAATTGCGACCCGGAGGTGATCCGGCATGCCGTCAAGAAAGGAATGCTTGCACTGCCGGGCGTCGCTACGCCGACCGAGGCATTCCAGGCGCTTGCGGCCGGCGCGCATGGGCTGAAACTCTTTCCCGCTGAAATGATTGCACCGGCCGTCGTCAAGGCGCTGCGCTCCGTGATGCCGGACAAGACCTGGCTGCTGCCGGTCGGGGGCATCGGTCCGGATAACATGGCCGCTTATATAGAGGCAGGCGCCAATGGATTCGGAATCGGCGGTCAGCTCTACCAGCCGGGTGCCGATCATGCGACGCTCAAACGGGCCGCAGCGGCATTCATGCTCGCCCGCCAGGCAATCCTGCAGCGCAGCTAAGCCACGCGGGCCGTCAGGCCGACAAACGGATCAATCGCACGATGTCCGCAAAGACAGCGTGCGGCGCCTGCTGTCTGAACGCATTGTTGCGGCGCGCAATGGTAAAATAGAAGGTTGAATAATTCACGCTCGTAAAGGTTTTTTCAGTGCTTTCCACCGCTAACATCACGATGCAGTTCGGCGCCAAGCCGCTGTTTGAAAACATTTCCGTCAAGTTCGGCGACGGCAACCGTTATGGCCTGATCGGCGCCAACGGTTGCGGCAAGTCGACCTTCATGAAAATCCTGGGCGGCGATCTCGAGTCCTCGGCCGGCAACGTCATGCTCGATCAAAACGAGCGCCTGGGCAAGCTGCGCCAGGATCAGTTCGGGTTTGAAGAAATGCGGGTGCTCGATGTGGTGATGATGGGGCATACCGAGATGTGGGCGGCAATGTCGGATCGCGATGCGATTTATGCCAACCCGGAAGCGACCGACGACGACTACATGAAGGCCGCCGACCTGGAAGCGAAATTTGCCGAATACGACGGTTACACCGCGGAAGCGCGGGCCGGTGAATTGCTGCTCGGCGTCGGTGTGCCGATCGACCAGCATCAAGGTCCGATGAGCAACGTCGCGCCCGGCTGGAAGCTGCGGGTATTGCTGGCGCAGGCGCTGTTTTCCAATCCGGACATACTGCTGCTGGACGAGCCGACCAACAACCTCGATATCAATACGATCCGCTGGCTGGAAGACGTGCTGAATCAGCGCAACTCGACGATGATCATCATTTCGCATGATCGCCATTTCCTGAATCAGGTATGCACCCATATGGCAGACATGGATTACGGGACGCTGAAAGTCTATCCGGGCAATTACGACGACTACATGCTTGCTTCTTCCCAGGCCCGCGCGCAACAGATGACGGCCAATGCGAAGGCGAAGGACAAGGTCGCCGAACTGCAGGATTTCGTGCGCCGCTTTTCGGCCAACAAGTCCAAGGCGCGTCAAGCCACATCGCGTGCCAAGCAGATTGAAAAGATCAAGGTCGAGGATGTCAAACCGTCGAGCCGCGCCAATCCGTTCATCCGGTTCGACGGCGAGAAAAAACTGCATCGCCAGGCGGTAGAGGTGGAAGGTTTGTCCAAAACCTACGATCGGACCATTTTCAAGAACTTCAACATGATGGTCGAAGCCGGCGAAAAGATCGCGATCATCGGCGCCAACGGCGCCGGCAAGACCACGCTGCTGCGTTGCATCGGCGGCGAGCTTTGCGGGTTGCAGGCGGACAGCGGCGTCGTGAAATGGTCTGAAAATGCGAACGCCGGTTATATGCCGCAGGATCCGACCGAAGATTTTGCGACCGATAAAACACTGACCGAATGGATCGATCAGTGGACCAAGGAAGGCGATGACGATCAGGCGGTACGTTCGATTCTGGGACGCCTGTTGTTCGGCGGCGATGATGTGAAAAAGCCGGTCAAGGTATTATCCGGCGGCGAGAAAGGCCGCATGATGTACGGCAAGCTGATGCTGGGTCGCCACAACGTGCTGTTGATGGATGAGCCGACCAATCACATGGACATGGAGTCGATCGAGTCGCTCAACATCGCACTTGAAAAATATGCCGGCACATTGATTTTCGTATCGCACGACCGCGAGTTCGTATCGTCTCTGGCGACCCGCATTCTGGAAGTCAAGGAAAGCGGAATCGTCGATTTCCAGGGCAGCTATGAAGATTACCTGAGCAGTCAAGGCATCGAATAGCAGTTGAGCGGCGTATAAGCGCGGAAAATGGAAGTTTTATCTGCGGCGCCTGGCGGACGGTTTTCACGAACTCGCGTCGACCGGATTCGTGTTTGGGGGAACGGGCTCACCCAGATAAAGAAGTTGATCCAGCCGGTTGCGCAAGCTACGCGTCATTTCATCGCCTTTGGCCTTGAACACGGCTTCCAGATACTTGGTCCGCAAAGCGCGAAAATCTTCAATGGAGCTTGCGCGTTCGACTTTGAGTTGCAATCCGTAACCTCGCAAACCCAGCGTGCTTGTGATGGTGTGCGTGTAAAAATTGTATATGGCATGGAATTGGGTCTCGCCCTCGGCCAGAATTTCTTCGGCAGCGGGCTGTTTGTGTTGTTCAGCGACAGGCTTGGCGGCTTGCGCTGCCGGAGTTGCCGCCGGAGCCGGCTGGACGCTTTGAACGAAGCCTTCTTCCAGCAGTTTCGCAAGGTTTTGATCATTGAGTCCGAGGTACGAGAATTTTTTAACGAGATCTTCTCCGCTATTTTTACCGTCGATCAATACCAGCAGGCTGCGCATTTTGAGCGATAAACCATGCTTGCGCGTCGCCATTTCTTCGCGTCCCTTGCCGGTTTTATCGAATATAAGGTTCATCATGAGTTGTAATCCTTCCATAAGAAGTGTTACGTCAGAACACCGACGGCCAGGCTCCGCAGCGGAAAGCGGCCAAGCGCTTGAAAGGCTAATATATAGTCATATGCGGTTTCAAGGGTTTCAAAAATAATCAAGTTTCCATTTCCTATCGCTCTTTACCGATCAGCCGAACAATCATGCAGATTCAATCCATCAAAACCGTCGAATTCGAACGTCCGCAAATGAATAACGGGAGCAGTTGTACCGCTTCGGCATGGGCGCGGGTGCCGGCGACTCCTGCTCCGGCAGAAAAAGCGGCGCTCAAGGAACGCATCAAACGCCTGTTGAAAGAAAAACAGGCAGTACTGGTTGCGCACTATTATGTGGATGCGGATTTGCAGGACCTGGCGGAAGAGACCGGCGGCTGCGTATCCGATTCACTTGAAATGGCGCGCTTCGGCCGTGACCATCCGGCCGGGACGCTGGTGGTTGCGGGTGTCAGGTTCATGGGCGAGACGGCGAAAATATTGAGTCCGGATAAACGGATATTGATGCCCGATCTCGACGCGACCTGTTCGCTCGACCTGGGTTGCCCTGCCGATGAATTCGCCGCATTTTGCGATGCGCATCCGGACCGGACCGTGGTTGTCTATGCCAACACCAGTGCGGCGGTCAAGGCGCGCGCCGACTGGATGGTGACGTCTTCGATCGGCCTGAAAATCGTCGCGCACCTGCATGCGCAGGGCAAGAAAATCCTGTGGGCGCCGGACAGGCATCTCGGCGGCTATATCCAGAAAAAAACCGGCGCCGACATGCTGTTGTGGCAGGGTTCATGCTTGGTGCATGACGAGTTCAAGGGAATTGAACTGGAATTGCTGAAGCGCGATCATCCGCAAGCGAAGGTGCTGGTTCACCCTGAGTCGCCGGAAGCGGTGGTGGCGCTGGCCGATGTGGTCGGGTCGACTTCGCAACTGATCGCGGCTGCGCAATCGCTCGATGCGAAGGAGTTCATCGTCGCGACCGATAACGGCATCCTGCACAAGATGAAGATGGCGGCGCCGGGCAAACGTTTCATCGAGGCGCCGACCGCCGGCAACAGCGCAACCTGCAAGAGCTGCGCGCATTGCCCGTGGATGGCGATGAACGGACTGCAGAATCTGGCCGATGCGCTCGAGTCCGGCAGCAACGAGATTCTGGTGGATGCGGATACAGGACGCAAGGCGTTCGGCTGCATTGACCGGATGCTGAATTTCGCCGCGCAACAAAAAGCCAATGTGCGTCCTTCCGGCGATCTGGCAAAGGAGCAAAACCTGTTTTCCGGGATCGGTCCGGCGTGACCGGTTATTCGTTACAGGCCGAGCCTGACAGGCAGCCGGCGCAGCGTGCGCATGGCGCACGCTGCACTCGATGAGTACAACATCACCGCCGTGCCGGCGACAACACTGTCGGCAACGCTTTCGGCAAAGTCTCCGGATAATCCTGGCTGAAGTGCAGGCCGCGGCTTTCGCGGCGCGACAACGCGCTGTTGACGATCAACGACGCGACTTCGACCAAGTTGCGCAATTCCAGCAAGTCGCGGGTGATCCGGAAATTCGCGTAATACTCGTCGATCTCTTCTTTCAACAGCCTGATTCTGTGTTGCGCACGTTCCAGCCGCTTGGTGGTGCGCACGATGCTGACATAATTCCACATGAACCGGCGCAACTCGTCCCAATTGTGCGCGATGACGACTTCTTCGTCTGCGTCGGTAACGCGGCTCTCATCCCAGTCCGGCAGCGGCGTCGCTTTAGGTTTTGGCTGCTGTTCGATATGCTTTGCAGCGGCCCGGCCCAGCACCAGGCATTCCAGCAACGAATTGCTGGCCAGACGATTGGCGCCGTGCAGCCCGGTATAGGCGGTTTCGCCGACTGCATACAACCCGGGCAGATCGGTGCGTCCGGCCATATCGGTGACGATGCCGCCGCAGGTGTAATGCGCAGCAGGCACGACCGGTATCGGCTGTTTCGTAATGTCGATGCCGAATTCGAGGCAGCGCGCATGGATCGTCGGAAAATGTTCCTTCAAAAATTCCGGCGATTGATGGCTGATGTCAAGATCGACATAATCGAGGCCGCGCTTTTTCATTTCAAAATCGATTGCTCGCGCCACCACATCGCGCGGCGCAAGTTCGGCGCGCTCGTCGTGCGCCGGCATGAAACGCTTTCCTGCCGCCGCACCTGCCTCGGCCGGCAGTTTAAGCACACCGCCTTCACCGCGCACGGCCTCACTGATCAGGAACGACTTCGCGTAAGGATGGTACAGGCACGTCGGGTGAAACTGGATGAATTCCATGTTTGCCACGCGGCATCCGGCGCGCCATGCCATCGCAATTCCATCGCCGGTAGCAGTATCGGGATTGGTCGTATAGAGATAAACCTTGCCTGCGCCGCCGGTGGCGAGGACCGTGTGATTGGCCGCCAGCGTCAGCACTTTGCCTGTATTTACATCCTGCACATAAAGGCCGAGGCAATGAGGCGAGATGCCGGTAACGCCCAGCTTGCCGGAACTGATGACATCGATTGCGTAATGATTTTCGAGCAGCGTGATATTCGGATGCGAGCGGGCTTTCTGTTCCAGCGTAACCTGCACCGCATGGCCGGTTGCATCGGCTGCATGAATGATGCGGCGCTGGCTATGGCCGCCTTCGCGGGTCAGGTGGAAACCCAATTCCGCTTTTTCGTCGCGCGTAAACGGCACGCCTTGTTCGATCAGCCATTCAATTGCTTCACGACCATGTTCGACGATAAAACGGGTGGCGCTTTCGTCGCACAAACCGGCTCCGGCAACCAGGGTGTCCGAGATATGTTCCGCATGGCTGTCGCCGGAATCGAGCACGGCGGCGATGCCGCCCTGAGCCCAGTTGCTGGCGCCGTCGAGCAGTTCGCGTTTGCAGATAACCGCAACTTTGCGGGTCTGCGCCAAATGTAGTGCTACAGACAGGCCGGCCAGCCCGCTGCCTATGATGGCGACATCAAATTTCATAAGATATTCATATTCGGATACATGCCATGACTATATTCGATTTGGCATTATGCCGCAGAGCAATTTTTCAGGCAGGGGAGTTCATGATAGCCTGACGGCGAGACAATCAGGCGAATCCTGCAAGGATATAGTATGACCAGAATTTTAAAAATGGCGAGTTGGGCTGTGCTTGCTGTCGTATTGAGTCTGGCTGTTGCGCTGATTTGGTACCGCAGCGCAAGTCAGCCGCAGATCGACGGCAGACTTCAACTTGCAGGGCCGCGAGCGCCGATCGACATCGTGCGCGACGCAGAGGGCATTCCACACATTTATGCGCAGTCCGCGCGTGACGCCTATTTCGCTCTCGGATTCGTGCATGCACAGGATCGCCTGTGGCAGCTCGAGCTTAACCGCCGCATCGCCGCCGGCCGGATGGCGGAGATACTCGGCCCCGATGCCGTCAACGCCGACCGGTTTTTACGTTCGCTTGGCGTGCATCGCAATGCCGAGGCGATCCTGGCCAATCTGTCGCCTGAAACGCGTGATGCGCTGGAGTCTTATGCGAAAGGAATCAATGCTTATCTGGCGAACCGTTCGGGCCCGTTGCCGCCGGAATTCCTGATCACGGGCGCGCCCGCGCCGGCACCATGGCAACCGGCCGATTCGATCGGCTGGCAAACGATGATGGCCTGGGATCTGGGCGGCAACTGGTCGCAGGAATTATTGCGCATGCGTTTGGCGCAGCGCTTGCCGCTGGACCGGATCAATGCATTTTTGCCGCCTTATCCAGGCGATGCAGTAATGAAAACGCAGGATTACACGAAGCTGTACCGCACGCTGACAGGTACGACGCAGCAACTGGTTGCGGTCGCAAAAATCGCACCTCCTTCCTACGTTGACGGCATGGGCTCGAATAACTGGGTGGTGTCCGGCGCATTGTCCGAAACCGGCAAGCCATTGCTGGCAAACGATCCCCATCTGGGCTTGTCGGCGCCGGCATTATGGTACTTCGCTCACATGTCGGCGCCCGGACTGAATGTGATCGGCGCCACGCTGCCGGGGATACCCGGCATCGTACTGGGCCGCAACGACCGCATCGCATGGGGCTTCACCAATACTGCGCCGGATGTGCAGGATCTGTATATCGAACGGATCAACCCGGCCGATTCAACGCAATATCAAACGCCGGACGGCTGGGCCGATTTCAAGTTGCGTACGGAGGTCATCAAAGTGAAAGGCCGGCCGGACGTCGTCATCGATGTGCGGGAGACCCGCCACGGCCCGGTGATCACAGGTGCATTGCCGATCATCGACAGGGCGCCGGTCGATGCAAAAAAATACGTCATCTCGTTTGCATGGACGGCGTTGCGCCCGGATGACCTGACAGTGCAGGCCGGCATCGGATTGAATCGGGCAAAAAACTGGCAGGAGTTTCTGGAGGCCGCAAAAGATTTCGGATCGCCGCAGCAGAACATGGTGTACGCCGATGTCGACGGCAATATCGGTTTCATCGCGCCGGCGCGGGTGCCGATTCGCAAGCCGGAAAACGATCTCAAGGGCCTTGCCCCGGCGCCCGGATGGGATAGCCGTTATGACTGGGCCGGCTTCATCCCGTTCGATGCATTGCCGCGCCAGTACAATCCGGCGCCACAACGCGTCATCACTGCGAATCAAAAAATAACAGAGCCGGATTATCCTTATTTTTTGACAAGCGAATGGGCCTTGCCTTACCGTGCAAACCGGATTGCCGCATTGCTCGATGCAACGCCCAGGCACAGCATGAACAGTTTTGCGCAAATCCAGAAAGACGATATCTCGCTTGCCGCACAGGAACTGCTGCCTTTGTTGCGCAAGACCGCTCCACGCTCCGATCGTGCCAGGACGGCGCTGGCGGCGCTGTCCGGATGGAACGGCGCAATGGATATCGATCGGTCCGAACCGTTGATTTTCAATGCATGGATGCGTGAAGCGTCGCGCCGGATCTTTGCGGATGAACTGGGCGATGCGTTGATGAAGGACTATTGGGAACAGCGCAACGTCCATCAACCGATGGTCAATGTGCTGAAAAATACGGACGGGCAGGGCAGATGGTGCCGCAATGTGGCGTTGCCTGCAGCGGCCGGACCGCAGGATTGCGCCGAGGTGCTGTCTGCTTCGCTCGACAGCGCACTCGATGATCTGGCGCGGCGTTATGGCGCCGACATGTCCAGGTGGCGCTGGGGCGACGCCCATGCCGCGCGTTCCGAACATCGTCCGTTCGGCCGTATTCCGATCCTTGCAGGGCTGTTCGATATTCGCGTCCCGACACCGGGCGACACGTTTACCGTCAATGTCGGACGCTATAACCTGAGCGATGAAGCAGAACCTTTCACCAGCCGCCATGCGGCCAGCATGCGGGCGCTTTACGATTTATCGGATCTCGAAAACTCGCGCTTCATCCATTCGACCGGCCAGTCCGGCAACGTATTGTCGCCGCTGTACCGCAATTATGTACAGCGCTGGTCTGAAGTCGATTATCTGCCGATGAAAACCGACCGGCGGGCGGTAGAGAAAAACAGACTCGGGACACTGACGCTCAGTCCTTGAGATTCCGGTACGCAGGCCGTCACTCAATCCATCCGGTCACATCGATCGAGGCTGCGCTAACGGCAGCAAGCCCTTCGTCGCATCCACGCAGCATGCCGGCGGCTGAAAGCCGTCGAGCAACAAAAGCCGGAACTAACATCGTTCCCGGGACACTCACTACCCAAACAAGATTGCTCGTTCAAATCCAATCGGAAGGAAGAAGTCCCTTTATGAAAATCACGAAATTCGCCGCGGCATCGGCTATCGCAACGACTGCGCTATTACTTCAATCCGCGGTATTCGCCACCCAGCCGAGCGCAAGCGGCGGCGGTGCGATCCTGGCGCGCAGCACCGTCAGCGGCAACTTCGCAGCGGGCGCGAACGGCATGTCGGCGTCCTATGCGAAAAACAGCGAAGCGGCGACTGCAAAGCTGACGGCGACCGCGAATTACACGCCGCACTATCGCACCGTGAACGCCGGCATCGCCGGTGCAACGACAACCGACAGCTCCGGCACGGCCTATAACGTCAGCACCGGATCCGGCACGGGCTCGGCGATGTCGGCCGGTTCAGCCAATACACGGGTGCAAGGTGTTGCGGCAATCCGCGGCGTCAGCAAGGGCTTCAACGGCGGCTATTCAAGCACGCAAACAGACAACGCCATCGAGGCCGGCGCGAATCAGGGCAGCTACGTCGCCGGTCAGACAAGGTCGGGATTCGACACGCAACTGCACTACGCCAAATCCTCCATGGCGGCGCCGGGACCGGCAGGCTCCGCCGGCGGCACGCGTTCATCGACCGCAGGCATTTCCGCTCAGGCGACAGGTTACGCGAACGGTACGAACGTAACCAAAACGCTGGATGGCATGAACGCAGCCGGCATTGCCGGGATCGGCGCTTCCGGAAAATTCTTTGCAAAAGCGGACTTATCCGCTTCCGCAGGTCCGATCGCCGCACCTTAAACATTTCTGGAATCATTCGGGGAGATATCATGAAAATCAGAACATTCATCTGGCTGGCAACAGTCCTTTGCATGGATTCGGCTTCGGCTGCCGGAGACTGGATCACGCTTCGGTCGGGCACGGCGCCGAATCCGGCGGCAACCGTTACCGCCGGACCGAATGCCGCCAAGAGCAATTCCAGTTCCTCTGCCCGTGCCGTCACGTCGAGTCAGGGCGGGTCCGCGCTGGGGGTAGGGAGCCAGGGACAGTCATTGTCGTTCGACAGCCATGCAACGTACGAAGCGCAGTCACGCAATCCCGTATCGACAGCCGCCGCGCCCGCTCTGACCAGCAGCAACGATACCTGCATGGGGTCTACGTCCGTAGGCGCCAGTGCAGTATCGCTCGGGATCAGCATCGGCAGCACCTGGACCGACAATAACTGCCTGATGCTCAAGAATTCGCGCGAGATGTGGAACATGGGCTTCAAAGGCGCAGCGCTGGCCCGCATGTGCATGGACGAGCAAAACCGGGCAGCCTTGGAAGCAACCGGGATCAATTGTCCGAATGGAGTAGGTAATACCAAGTCCGTCAAATGGCAGAGCGGCGCTCAGAATACCGATAATGACTCATCATATCGATGATGGATATCGCAACTGATTCGCTTAAGGAAATATCGTGAAATCCATTGCCATCTTCGCGTTGCTTGCCGCTGCATCCGGCGCCTGTCCGGCGGCGGACTTCACTGCATTATCGGTCGACAACGAATTTGACGTCGAACGGATGCCGTTCGGATCGGGAACGCCGGCGACAGGCGCAACAACCGGAACGCAGCCTGCTTATCATGTCGTCGACGGCTTGTATCACGTTCCGAATTATCTGCCCGGATTTCCGACTGCGGCGACTATCTGGCCGAGAGAAGTACCGATCGAATGCGAGCCTGATCCGGTAACGGGAAAACCGGCTTGCACCGGATATCGCATTCAGCCTGCGATGGAACGCGGCGAGTATGTCTTCATCCGTCCTGTGGCGAAGGTGATTCCTCCGGTTCCGGTCGTGAACGTGCAGGACTGCAAATGCGAATACGCGCAGCCGCCGCAGAAGCCGCTGCCTGTGACGCGCAAGAAACCGTTGGGTTGAACATGATTGTCGTCAGCCTGGCGATGGCGTCGATCTGCTTCACGGGATCGTGTTATCCCGCTTTAATCGGGGACAATACGCCGGTTGGCACATTCTCGTTATCGCAACAGAGGATTCTGGATCCGGGTTATGGCGGCGATATCCTGGTGTACCAGGAAAGCCGAGAATATTTGTGGGCGATCCACCGGGTATATACACTCAATCCGCAGGAGCGCCGGGTGGAACGTCTCCATTCCAGGCAGGCCGATCAAAGACGGTCGATCACAAACGGATGCATCAATGTGATGCCGGATGTGTACCGGAAACTGGTCGACTGCTGCAGCAGAGACGTTCTCGTCATCAGTTGACGGCGGATTTCATTGCAGGCATCGCACCCGTGAGGCGTAACCGCGATATTTCATCAGGTCGTGGTGACCGGTTTTACTTTGCCTGCGGCTTCCTTGGCGCGATTGCGAGCGGTTTCGACATCATCCGCGGTCGCCAGCGCGACACCCATGCGGCGCCGTGCGAACGATTCCGGCTTGCCGAACAATCGGATATCGGCGCCGGGCACCCGCAGTGCATCGGCCACGCCTTCAAAGGCGATTGCCCTGGCCTCGTGCCGGCCGTAGATGACCGCAGACGCGGCCGGAGAAATCAGCGTGACATCGACGGGCAAGCCCAGAATTGCTTTCGCGTGCAATTCAAATTCGCTCTGAATCTGACTCGCCATCGTGACCATGCCGGTATCGTGCGGCCGCGGACTCACTTCGGAAAACCATACCATGTCGTTCTTCACAAATAACTCAACGCCGAACACGCCGAGACCGCCAAGGTTGTCGGTGACTTTTTTTGCAATGTCCCGTGCCTTGGTCAATGCGGCGGCCGGCATCGGATGCGGTTGCCAGGACTCGACATAATCGCCTTTGACTTGAATATGCCCGATCGGCTCGCAGAAATGCGTCGCCGGATTTCCGCTTTGGTCGAGCGCGCGCACCGTCAACTGCGTGATTTCGTATTCGAAATCGATGAAACCTTCCACAATCACGCGGCCGGCATCGACCCTGCTGCCCGCTGCAGCATAATTCCATGCGGTTTCAACCTGGTCAGGACCGTCGATTTTGGATTGACCTTTGCCGGATGACGACATCACCGGTTTGATCACGCACGGGAAGCCGATTTCAGTACATGCCTTTGTCAGTTCGGCCAGGCTGTCGGCAAACCGGTATGGCGAGGTCGGCAGTCCCAACTCTTCCGCCGCCAGGCGCCGGATACCCTCGCGATTCATCGTGAGCCATGCGGCTCTTGCGGTGGGGATGACCGTGGCTTTGCCGGCTTTTTCGAGTTCGACCAGCATCGGGGTCGCAATCGCTTCGATTTCCGGCACGACCAGATCGGGCTTTTCCTGCTCGATCAAGGCTGCCAGCGCTGCGCCGTCAGTCATGTCGATGACATGGGCGCGGTGCGCGACCTGGTGACCGGGCGCATTCGGATAACGATCGACTGCGATGACTTCAACGCCCAGACGTTGCAGCGAAATGATTACTTCCTTGCCGAGTTCGCCGGAGCCGAGCAGCATGACTTTTGTGGCGGATGGAGACAATGGGGTGCCGAGGCGAGCAGGTGTTTTCATGGAGGGTAAATAGGTAAGAGGCAATTCGAATGTTATAGCAATACTGTATTCATTGGAAAAGCGACAGTAGCAAAACTTGACGGATTTGGACAGCCGAAAACATAAAAATCCCGATATTCGGTGCATGAGCGTGATGATTGCGCCGGATATTTGCGCTGAGACTCCGGTTCATCGATGGCGTTGCTGCAGTACAAGGCTTTCAAATAAAAAAGCCGCCAGAACCTTCTGGCGGCTTCGGGCGATCCAGGCATATCCGCAGATATGCCATTGAACCGATCAACGCTCGGTGGCGTAAATGTCGTTGTCTTTGGTTTCCTTGACAAAGAGCATGCCGATGACAAAGGTTGCCAGCGCGATGATGATCGGATACCACAGACCGAAATAAATATCGCCCTTGTAGGCAACCAGCGCGAATGCGGTTGTCGGCAGCAATCCGCCAAACCAGCCGTTACCGATGTGATACGGCAATGACATGGAAGTGTAGCGGATACGCGTCGGAAACATTTCGACCAGCATCGCTGCGATCGGGCCGTAGACCATGGTCACGTATATCACCAGGATGGTCAACAGCAGCAGGACCATGCCCTTGTTCATCTGTTCCGGATCGGCCTTGGTCGGATAGCCGGCAGCCTTGATTGCATCTGCCAGATCTTTTTTGAATTCTTTATCCTTTGCGGCGGCATCGGCTTTGGAAAGGGTTGATGCGTCGTAGCCCTGGATGACCTTGTCGCCGATCTTGATCGATGCAATGGAGCCGGGAGGAGCGGCTACATTGGTATAGCCCACCGAAGCATTTGCCAGTACGGTGCGTGCGATATCGCATGAAGACGTGAATGTCTTCGTGCCGGTCGGATTGAACAGGAATTGGCATCTATCCGGATCGGCAGTCACCACAACAGGTTCAGTCCTCAGGGCGGTTTCCAGCGCCGGGTTCGCATAGTGGGTCAATGCGCTGAAAATCGGGAAATAAGTAACGGCAGCGAGCAGGCAGCCTGCCATGATGATCATTTTGCGGCCGATCTTGTCGGACAATGCGCCGAATACGATGAAGAACGGTGTGCCGATCACAAGCGCCGCAGCGATCAATATATTCGCCGTTGGGCCATCCACTTTCAATGTCTGGGTCAGGAAGAACAGTGCATAGAACTGGCCGGTGTACCAGACCACCGCTTGACCGGCTGTCAGGCCGATCAGTGCCAGAATGACGATCTTCATATTTTTCCATTGACCGAACGCTTCGGACAGCGGCGCCTTCGAAGTCTTGCCTTCCGCTTTCATCTTGGCAAATGCGGGCGATTCGTTCATCGACAAACGGATCCATACTGAAACGGCCAGCAGGAAAATGGAGAGCAGGAACGGAATACGCCAGCCCCAGTCGGCGAACGCAGCTTCGCCGATTGCGGTACGGGTGCCCAGGATCACCATCAGCGAAAGGAACAGGCCCAGTGTGGCGGTGGTCTGAATCCACGACGTGAATGCGCCGCGCTTGTCGTTCGGCGCATGCTCTGCGACATATGTCGCGGCGCCGCCGTACTCGCCGCCGAGCGCCAGGCCCTGCAGGATGCGCAGCGAGATCAGGATCACCGGAGCGGCGAGGCCGATGGAGGCATAATTCGGCAGCAAGCCGACGATAAAGGTGGATGTACCCATGATCAGGATCGTCACCAGGAAGGTGTATTTACGACCGATCATGTCGCCCAGGCGGCCGAAAACGAGGGCGCCGAACGGGCGTACGAGAAAGCCTGCCGCAAATGCCAGCAACGCGAAAATGAAGCCGGTGTTAGGGTCGGTTCCGGCAAAGAATTGCTTGGCGATGATGGCAGCGAGCGAACCGTACAGGTAAAAGTCATACCATTCGAATACCGTGCCCAGGGACGATGCGAAAATGATTTTTCGCTCCTGAGCCGTAATGCCGCGTGCAGTAGTTGTCTGTACTGTGGCCATGTTGTCTCCTCGTAATGATTAAAAGTAGGCGCAAGGCGAACTTGCTCCATTCTTACTTCATTTGCTGCTGAGCTTGAGTGTAAAAGTCCAACCTTACGGCACGCTTGCTTGAAACTTACAGAACCTTACAAATCGACGCTGAAAAAACCGCATGCGAGCTTAAAAACATGGCATGAGTTGCCGTGCTTCAATACAAAGTACATGGCAGTTTTGCGAACGATCGTACTATAATTATGCTATGCTGGAATGCATTGGATAAATGCCGATCGCATCACTCTCATACTGATACGAAAACCGCTCTAATATCAATCCGATCCGATTTCATTTCAGGAGACTTGCATGACTGACGCCGTCATCGTATCAACTGCCCGCACCGGCCTCGCCAAATCATGGAAAGGCGCTTTCAATATGACTCATGGCGCCACCATGGGCGGTCATGTTCTGAAGGCGGTCATCGAGCGCGCCAGGATCGAGTCGGGCGAAGTCGAAGATGTCATCATCGGTTGCGCCACACCCGAGGGTGCAACCGGCAGCAATATCGCGCGCCAGATTGCAATTCGCGGCGGCTGCCCGGTCGCCACGGCAGGCATGACGATCAACCGTTTTTGCTCATCGGGGCTGCAGACCATAGCGACCGCAGCGCAACGCATCATTGCCGGCGAGGGCGATATCTACGCAGCGGGCGGCGTCGAATCGATCTCATGCGTGCAGCAGGAGGCGAACCAGCACATGATTGCGGAAACCTGGCTCAAGCAGCACAAGCCCGAAATCTACTGGCCGATGCTGCAGACGGCCGAGACGGTCGCCAAGCGCTACAACATCAGCCGCGAGCGCCAGGATGAGTACGGCGCGCAAAGCCAGCAGCGTGCGGCTGCCGCGCAGGCTGCCGGCAGATTCAATGATGAAATCGTGCCGATGACCACTGTCATGGGTGTGGCCGACAAAGAGACCGGCATGCTGATGACGCGTGAAATCACGATTTCGGCGGACGAAGGCATCCGTCCCGATACGACGCTGGAAGGCGTGTCGAAAATACGTTCGGCACTGCCTGGCGGCGTCATTTCGGCCGGCAACGCCAGCCAATTTTCCGACGGTGCGTCGGTGGCGATAGTGATGAACGGCAAAACCGCTGCGGCAAAAGGCTTGCAGCCGCTCGGCATTTATCGAGGCTTTGCGGTTGCCGGCTGCGAGCCTGACGAGATGGGTATCGGTCCGGTATTCGCCATTCCGAAATTATTGAAAAAGGCCGGCTTGAAAATCGAAGACATCGATTTGTGGGAACTGAACGAAGCGTTCGCGGTGCAGGTTCTCTACTGTGCCGATAAACTCGGCATCCCGATGGATCGCCTGAATGTCAACGGCGGCGCGATTGCCGTGGGCCATCCGTATGGCGTATCCGGCGCACGCCTGACCGGCCATGCATTGATTGAAGGCAAGCGCCGCGGCGCAAAGTATGTAGTCGTCACAATGTGCATCGGCGGCGGACAAGGCGCGGCAGGATTGTTCGAAGTAATTTGAAGCCGAAACGGTCGATATGTTCGCCCGCATTCAAGCGGCGAACACCCGTTCCCATGCAATGAATAAAGCATTCGGGGCGCTTGGCATCGAGAAAAATGGAGAATGACGGAATGCTCAAACATATCGTGATGTGGCAACTGAAGGACCATGCGGAAGGCGCCGACAAGGCCGTCAACGCACAGAAGGTGAAAGCATTGCTCGATGCCTGCGCAGACATCGTGCCGGGCATCTTGAAATTCGAGACCGCCATTGCCGGGCCGGACCTGGAAGCGACCTACGATGTCGTGCTGTATTCGGAATTTACGTCGAAGGCCGCGCTCGACGCCTATCAGGAACATCCGAAGCATGTTGCGATCAAGCCGTTTATCGGTGCAGTGCGCCAGGCCCGGCAATGCATGGATTATGAAGCCTAGATCGCCGCAACAGCCGATGCCGCCGGCGACATCTCCAACATGCCACTCGAACAGGAAACAACATGCGTACGACTCAACAACTTTTCGACCTTAC
>JAQGLW010000026.1 GCA_028292665.1 Herminiimonas sp. | reverse complement strand
ACCGACAGTATCCATGCGAAAGCGTTGTATTTGCCGGGCTGTTTTGATGTCACGCGAAAGACGTGTCGATATCCGGGAATATTCATCAGCGATATTGTTTCGAAATGTTTCGAAAAACGGAATTTGTTGCGTGTTCTCCGTTCTGTTTCCGTAAACCGCATGAAACGTCGATTTGCCGATACGGAAATGACGGCATAAAAATAACCGCGATACAAATTCAGGCAGGCCGTTCGCTACAGAAGCGAGTGATTCAGCGGAGAGCCGGTGTTGGCGCGGCCTCCGTCGACAGATGCAGAGATTGCATACTTACCTGTGTACTGGTAAGGAAAAGCGCCTATGTTTTCCAATGACTATTCATGTCAGCTTTACAGCTTGAACGGAGCAAATTTTTCCGGCAAATAGGGAAGATGGGATGGATGGCCGTCTTTCGTGAGGCGCAAGACGCCAAATTCAATTTTGAACCGCGCCAATACTTCAGTCTCGCGCCCATGCAGTAATTTTATCGAGCCATTTATCATTTTCTTTTCCAATCGGGTCCGCGGTTTTCCGAAGTTGAGCAGGGTCGGTTGATCGATAGGCAAAGAGATTGCCTGTCAATAGCCGGGCTCCTCTCCACCTCTTCGCAAAGCGAATGCGCTTTCTTGCCGTTTGGCCGTCAGTCTCCGCATTTGCTGTTGAAGAGTTCAGACATATGAAGCCAATCGTTCTGCCCTCTACCGCCTAACGACCGCCATGACGCCGACACACACGGGCAATATGCTTCGACCCGTCACGGCAGCGGACCAGAGCGCGCGGTACTTTGACGCGAGGCCGAGCATGCGCCTGACGATCGAGGTTACGCGTTGCCGCCCCCGGATTATCAGGGCGCGCGCTACCCGAGTCGAAATGGACCTGCGCTTGTGCGAAGGGACTGATGCCGAGAATCAAGGCAACGATGCAGAATAGTTTTTTCATGTTTTTTGAAATGAGGTTAATCCAGCTGTACTCTATTGCGCTTTTCTCATCGTCGTCTATGCGTTACCACACATAAGGACTGGATAACCTGCCTGAGCCCCCAGGGCGGCTCCGGATCGGCTCATGGTTGTATCAGCACGGCCCTATGGCAATGTCCATGTCCACTCTCGTGAGGCTGACCGAGATACTGTTTGCGTGGTATGCCAGGTGGCGATGCACAAACACAGTGGCGGCGACGATGGTGATATTCATCACCATCGTCGCCGCCACTGCATAACCCCATCAGGAAGATTGAAGACGCCGGGAAACAAGAAGACATTGATTCCCGTCTCCTTGGCCTCAGCTATGTGCTCCTTGCGTCCTTACGGGGCAGGCTGTTTGACCGTGTTCTGATCGAGAGTGACGGCAGTGCCTGCCAACAGTCTGCCGTTTATCGATGCGCCAGTCTTCATGGCGATCGATGTTTGAGACAGTATTACACCGTTAAATTGCGCGGTCGTTCCAATGTCCGCAGCAGCGAAGGTCTGCCAGTAGACGTTCTTGGCCAATGCGCCGCCGGCCAGGATAATCTGCACGCCATTACTTACGGTGAGACCTTGCGCTATCTGGAAGATCCAGACATCGTTCGGGCCGCCGGTGAGCGTGACATTCGTCGGGATTAAAACTCCGCTGCTCCATTTGTAGGTGGCAGGGCCGAGATTGAGCCCCCCGATATTTCCAGCCCCCAGTTCAGTGTAATCGGGCGCGCGTCCAGCGGCATCGGTGTACGCGGTCCCCTTGTCGCCTATGGCTGCAGTTAACCGGGTAGCGTCCGTCACCCTGCATGGAAGAGGACCGGCAGCATCGACGGAGTATATTGTTCCGGTCACTTCCGCGCATGTTAACCCGACGCCGGCGCCAGTCGCCGGGCTCAAACCTACATCCCCGGTAACCGCGGAAGACGGAATGTTTGTAATCGCCGATTGTGCCAGAATCACAAAATTGCCGCCCGTTCTAAGGTTTACCGGTGCCGGGCCTCGGCCTGCTGCGCCTACTGTGCCCCCTGTGCCTACGCCTACGCCTGGAGCTGTAACTGATGCTGAGACTGTAGCTGCGGCTGAGCCGTCTCCTCCACCGCCGCCGCATCCGGCCGCAAAAGTGGCCAGCAGTAATGCCATAAACCATATCAGTGGTTTGAATAAGTTTTCGAATCTGTTCATTTGCTTTCCTCTTCATTTGATCCCGCAAGGTACCGGTGTATGCCCGGTCTCTTGCGGGTGCGGACTCTGATGTGCTGTATCAAGGTTTCGCCGTTGACATGCTTGGCGACGATGGTGATTCCCCAGGCTGGTTTTTTCAGGTCAAAATCCGGTCACCCGGCACTGAGGCCATTCGTCGATGGCACACTTATCCGCCTTTCGGCGACAATGTTCTGTTTGCTGCCGTACATAAGGCAGGCGAATGCAGTATTTTTTGAATATGTTCGCGTGGGCGGGCGATGGTAAGACGATCGAGCAACGTGAAGTGGTCGACTGTTGGCCATTGCACGGTATTGCGCCGATTTCCGCAAAAATCAAAGTGATGAGTGGCTCCGCCCTATAGTGAAGGAATGCAGCAGCAGTGCGGGCGCCAAGCGATCAACAGAGGTGTATCGAACGTGAAAATACCGGGGCAATGTTCAGCGACCGGCACAGTGTTTAGAAATAATCGATTTTATTCAGCTTTATTTCTCGCCGAACGATGCGCATGATGCGCATGCCAAGGCTCACGAGACTTATCACTCCCGTTCACGAATGGCCTGCCGATCAGTTCAGGTCGGTGCAGTATCCGAATATCGCACCAGCGGACCAGTCCATGACCGACGCGAAGAAGTCTTTGGATGTCTTGAATTTGCATAATGTCCCGATAGCGGACATTTGCCTGAATATCCAGTGTGCGAATATTTAAAGCTCGGAGCCTTGCCACGCTCATCCGCTTCAGGCTTCACTTACACAGCCGATTGCCGTTTTTTGCCTGATTTCTTGCAGTCTGGTTGGGTCCGGCCGAGTCCGTGGAAATCCCCCAATCAATGTCAAACGCATTACTTACTCTTGCGAGTCTTTTGTGCGCCGCCATCCGCGGAGCTATGAATCAGATTCGTCAGACTTTCCATTGCAGCCTTTTGCCGCCGAGTGACTTTTTCGGTTTCTTCAGACGCTTGTCGGGCAACTTCATCTGCCATCGCAATGGCTGTACGGCTCGTCTCCGGCACATGCAATTCTGCCGTTTTCACCAAGTCGACTTGTGTTCCTGCAGCGATATTTGAGATATGTTGCAGGTAGGCTCGCATCTTTTCCACGACCGGCTGAACTTGCGCTGCCGCGATAGAAAGAGCTTCGTAAGGATCATTGGCTACCAGTAACTGATGGGTTCCCGTGATGGCTTCCTCCATGACTGTTTGTGCTACCTGGATATTCAACTCGTTAATTTTTTGCACCGTGTGGAATAGTTCTTTAGACATGTCAGCGAATAGCGAAAACTGCGCTTCCATGTGATCTTTGGCGGCAGGGCTGATTGGCTGAAAATAGGTAATCATGATGAACCTCCGTGACAGGTAATGATTTGAAGAACTACGTATGGCCAACACAAAGCCAACAGATGTCGGTTTCGCATAAGTTCTTGATAACGTGCGTTCCGCATCAGGTAGTTGATGAAGTTCGGTTTTTTACAAGGTCGGCGGCGGATGCTTTGAATCGTGACCAACCCGACTACTAGAGTTCTAGTTGCATCTTTGGAGAGCGAACTGTGGAAATATTGCTCGAACATTAGCGGCGAGCGTACCGGTACCTGCCAACTTTGCCGCCGGCCGCCCCTCTCATTTGTGAGATAAATGTTGCTCAACCATTGCAACCAGAAGGCTGCATTGCATTTTTTCAATTAGCAAAGCATTCGTCGATCCGCGCCACCAGCGCGCTGCCCAAGACCGGTGGCGAGAGTGGCCTACGATGACAAGCTCAATGCCTAACTGATTTGCAAGTTTGCTGATGACGTCGACAGGTTCGCCAACTTCCAAATGATTGATCACATTCAACCCTGCTTTCGTCAGCAGTGCATGACCTCTTGATAACTCATGTCCCATTTTTTGCGTTGCTTCGGCCATCTCCTCTTCTATGCTGAGCAGGGCCGCAGCTGCGTATTCGCCGCCGATGATCGTGGGAGGTGGACTCATGACTACCAAAAGGTGGATTTCTGCCGAAGAACCGGGTGCGAGAAGAATGCATTCGTGCAACGCAGCAGCGCTTTCCGATGTGCCATTATAGGCAACGAGAATTTTGCGGTACATATGCGCCTCCTGATTTAGGATAGCATCTGATTTCAGTATATTGGCTACTTCGCAGATCACCAGTACGTTTGGCCGATTAACGCCGAGTCAATTCCGCTGCGTTGCAAGACAACCGCACAACGATAGTCGTGCTGACGCAGTCCCAAATAGCGATTCGATAATTCACGCGTCAGTATTTAAAGATCATTATTCGCCAGACCGGCAAACTCTTCCGAAGGGAAGTATTGACCAAAGAAGAGAAAGTGATATGGGGAAAAAACAAAATATATGGACGCATGTGTCGGTTCGTGAACCTGGAAAGTCGGCGCTTCCTGAGGCAGTACCATCGCGCCCCGACACTGTTACCGCAGCCGTCGTAGAGAATGGCATCGCGCTGCAAAGAACGCGCGGGCTGAAATATGCTGCCGATTTTCTTCGAGAGCAAATGGTGCCGGTGGATGTCGCTACACGAGTTTTATTGCGTCCATTAGAGCGCCGTAAACTCAAGGCCGGAAAATAAACTATCGAGAGATTGTTCCCCCAATAAGTCAATAAAAAAGCCCGCTATCTTTAACGATGCGGGCTTTTTCCTTGTCTCCTCACCTCTATCGAGATGGATTTTTTTATACTACGAAGGCATTCTGCACTAAAACGGTGAAATGTCCAATAGGCATAAAAAAGCCCGCATACCTTTCGGCTGCGGGCAAATCCATCCCTAAGGAAGGGTTGGAGGAGACAACTGCATTATATCGCATTGCACCAATTTCTGCTGAGCAACTTATACTTATCGTGGACAACGTTGTGGATAACCGACAATAGAATTACCTAAGTGCATGATTATTAATGGCTATATCGCATTGACCTAAATCAAGGCTCAGGCATTGTCCGATACGATTAAGCTTTTTGGCTCGATTCCTCGGGCTGATCTAAAGTCTTATACTTCTAAAATGACGAGCATTCCTACTCCCCCTGCTAGAAACGTATTTGGTGAACCCCTTGTTCCTTGCTCTTTTGATCCCTTGACCGGTTTTTTCCGAGACGGGTGCTGCAAGACAAATCAGGAGGATACCGGTACGCATGTGGTGTGCGCAGTAATGACCGAGGAGTTTCTTGAGTTCAGTCGCAGTCACGGCAACGATCTAAGTACACCAATGCCGGAATGGGGGTTTCCAGGACTGAAACCCGGAGATCATTGGTGCCTCTGCGCGCTTCGCTGGATAGAGGCGTTATATGAAGATGCCGCGCCATCCGTTGTCCTGGAAAGCACCAGCTATACCGCTCTCGATTTTATCGATATTGAGCTTCTGCGGCGATTTGATGACAGGAATCAGTAAATATTGTTACGCCTCATCTCGCCTCTTCAGACCATGCCATATTCACGGATGACCATTGCATGATCAGCTGTGCCGTCGATATATGCTGCTCTCGGTCTAAATGTGCTGAGCCAATAATGAGGCAATCAAAAGTACGGTACTGCTCATGCTAGGGTTCCTTTTCCACTGTTATGAAAGACTGTCATGGCAAACAAATTTGTGTACCTTATGGATAATGAAGCGGCCACCATGCAAGCGGCTGAAGAGATGGCCAAGGAACAATTGAAGCAGGCTGCGTCGATCGTCAGTACCGTTACCGGTCGAGACATCAATGAGGTAGACAGTAACCTCGTCGGCGCCGTTACCCAAGCCTTGGCAACCAACCATCTTTCCATCGTAATGAGCCGGCGAGATTTCACTGCGTGATATTTTGTTACTCATGCAGAAACTGATTGCACGACGCCCCGTTACACGAAGTCGGCGCAGTGCATGATTTTTTGTACGTATTAAGGCAAACCTTCGCCGGACTTCAGTCCGATCAGTGGATCAGGATCCGGGCAAAAATAGATGACCGACCAGTGTAACGGCTGCAAGGATCATGATTCCAGCGGTGAGCCATCCCGCCGCCGACAGCTTGCGCGAAATGGTGAATCGGCCCATCGCTTTGGGATTTCGAGCGATCAGCATCAGCATGCAGAGCAACGGAACGCTGATCAGCCCATTGATAACGGCGCTCCAAACCAGAGCCTTGATCGGATCTACACCAATAAAGTCGAGCGCCGTTCCGAGCAACGTCGATATTGCGATGACGGCATAAAAGCGTTTGGCCTTGTAAGGTTTATGGTCCAGCCCGGTCGGCCACTTAAAGGCTTCGCCGATCACATACCCCACGGAACCTGCAAGAACCGGCACGGCCAGCAAGCCGGTGCCAATGATTCCGACCGCAAACAGGAGAAATGCGAATCGTCCGGCAATTGGCTCGAGCGCTCGAGCCGCCTGTTCGGCGGACTCGATCTCGGTGATGTGATGCGCATGCAAGCTCAATGCGGTCGTGAGTATGATGAAGAACATCACTGCATTCGAAATCGCCATGCCGCTATAGGTATCAATTCGTATTTTTTCGAATTGACTGTGTGCTTGCCGGGGTGCCTTGCGAACGGGCGCCTCGCCAGGCGTGGCGCGCTGCTCTTCCACTTCGAGTGAAGATTGCCAAAAGAATAGATACGGACTGATAGTCGTGCCCAGCACCGCGACCAGCATGGTCAGGTAATTGTCGGAAAAACGAATGCTGGGCACGAACGTGTCGTACAACACTTCGCGCCAGGGAATTTGCACGAAAAGAACAATGCCGAAATAGGAAAAGACGCTGATGCCGACCCATTTCAATCCCGACGCGTAGGTAGGATAAGAAAGAAAAGTGAGCGCAGCGACTGAGGCTGTACCTATTGCGATTGGAAATAGGTGCCAACGATCTTGGCCAATGACCAATTCCAGCGCGGCCGCCATCGCCCCGATGTCCGCACCAATATTAATGGTATTGGAGACGGCTATCAGCAGCACCGCGGCATAAAGCAAACCGGGTGGATAGTGCATGCGTATGTTTCCGGCAAGCCCTTGTCCGGTTACACGGCCAATTCGGGCGCTGATTTCCTGTATTGCCGCCATCAGCGGAAAGGAAAACAAGGCTACCCACAACATCGATGTGCCGAACCGGGTGCCGGCTTGGGAGTACGTCGCTATCCCGCTAGGATCGGCGTCGGAGACTCCAGTGATGAAGCCTGGACCCAATTGGCGGATATAAGTTAAGCAAGCTCGAAGCATCAACGATTCATTCCCCATGCATTAACAGAAATGGCGAAGTAATGACCTTGCGGCGGGCTTCGGCACGCTTATTAAATGAGAAAAGCCGCATGGCTCATCCGGTACGAGCGGGCAACTGATATGCGTTGGCATCTGCACCGTTCCGCGTTGATCCGCATGCTCGCTGTCATGGCCGCAGGCAGCTAAATGGCGCTACTTCTCGTGGTGCTGTTCGAGTCAAGGCTAGCCTACGAGACGCGCACAGCGGTATCATCGCCCTTCTCGTTCAACTGCACTGCTGGACGTGCTCAACCAGCCGTAGAGCAAGCTGTTGATGCCAGGCGAGACTATGGTGTTTCCTGATGCTGCATGGTTTTATCCGGCCGAACTGAAGCCGTTCCAGAGTGCGAACACTACGATTCACCCGAAAGCATTCATTTTCCATGCGGCACCGATCGGCCAGCGCTTTCTCGATGCGTTGCCGGAGCGGGCGCTTTCCGGTGTGCCATTGCGGTATATACGCGCCTCGTAATTTGCGATAGCACCTGGTTTCAGTATATTGGCTTCTTTGCAGATCACCAGTCGGCTCAAAGAATACGGTTAAACCATAATAACGAAAGAAATCCTGACATCATGGCCATGATGGCGGCCGTAGCGGTAAAAAGCGCAGTAATTTCATTTACCTTTTTCTCGAGAACAAGTTTGGAGTTTAACTTCTTGTAGATTTTCGTCAGCTCTATCGCAGAGCTCCCGTAAAAATATTCGGCGTGGGTCACACTTGCGATTTCCTTCAGCGCCTTCTCATCGAGGCCTACGTTTATGGATAAGTCTTTCTGAATCAAGACTTCACTATCATGCGTACCGATCCCCACAGTGAAAACGCGAATCCCTCGCTCGGCGGCCATCCGGGAAGCCTCGATCGGATCGGGCCCCCGGTTAGTCTCTCCGTCTGAGAGCAAAATAATGGCCGCAGAGGTATCCGAACCGGGCTGCACCGGCTTGAAATCAGGTATTTTCGTTGTTGATGCTTCGTCAGATGGAATGTCGTGCTGGGTATCCCGCGAGTCTCTCGGGCGCGGTTTCAATGACATCAAGTCAAATTCAATGTCCTGAAAGATCAATTTGAGCGAGACGAGAATGCCGCTTCCGACTGCGGTTCCACCATCAATCTGAAGCCTGTCGAGTGCTGAAAGAATCTCTTTCCGATTCAATGTAGGAGGCTGCACGACTGACGCGGTTCCGGCAAACGACACCACGCCTACGCGGGTATTGCCCGGCTGCTCGGCCACAAAATTCCGTGCGGCGGCCTGCGCGGCGGCAATCCGGCTGGGCGCAATGTCGCTGGCCTGCATGCTGTCGGAGATATCGATGGCAAGGATCACAGTACTATACTGAGAAGGAAGCATGATCATCGAAGCCGGGCGTGCGATTGCGATCAACATCAAGATAAATGCCAGCAGGAACAGTAGCGGTGGAAGGTGACGTCGCTTTTGACGGGCGGCATCCAAGGCTTCTTTTATGATGGTCAGACTCGCGTAGGCCAGCGCAAGCTTTCTCTTTCGACGGAGCAGCAAGAGATAAGCTGCTACCAGCACCGGCACGATCAGTAGCAGCCATAGCATTTCGGGACGAAGGAAGACCATCGTTACTCCAGGAATTGATGAAGGGTCGCCGTTACCGATTGGGTTCAGCGTCTCCTAAGCTGGGCAAACATGAAAACTGCATCCTTAAGATTAGCGTTTATCGCTAACAAGGGAAGGGTCAATTCGACACTTCTATTCATTGGCCATGCAAATAGCGTGTTGACGATCGCCTCAAATTCCTTCTTCATTTCCGTAAAATTTGCCAATACAAGAATAGATTCATTTCACGCCGAAGCCACCTTTCCACAATAGGACTGGGCGTCGGGAATCTTTTCCTGTATTGGCAGACACACTGAAAAGCTCGCTTAGGCGGACTTTTTGTTTCTGGAGGCTTGTCATCACGTGGTCACTTCCATATGGCAGGATTATGCCTGTCTCCTCCAACCTCCTAATGATTGGATTTAGCCCGCAGCCCATAAGGTTCGCGGGCATTTTACTTTGGTGCAGTCGCAAGGATAGATAGCGTGGAAATCCGAAACGGACGAAAGGATGCACACCTTATAGTTCAGCAGTAGCTACTCACACGAACAGACTGCACCAATTCAATAATTCGCAGGGAGATAGCCGCTCCGCCCTGTCATTGATCGGTTTGTTAGTCGGCGCTGGACGCTGTAACCGGCACCAATTTGGAGCAATTACCAGTAGGCATGATTAATGCATTACGTTCTGCGTCTCCTCCAATCTTCTCCAGAAGAATGGATTTAGCCCCGTCTCCGCAAGGAGTCGGGGCATTTTTATTTAGTCGTTGTCTCGGCCTGTCCGATCATGAGCAAGTGGCGTATGTCTACATACAATAGTTCTTTTTTTAAATCGCGCTCATATCCACCAAACATCGTATAGAGGTAAGTCTGAAAAATATAATCTGCGATTGGTTTGATAAATCTTTTCATGATGCCCTCTGAAACAAGTTGTTATCGAGTGCTGCAAATTTCAGAATACATAGAAAATGGATTGGCGTATGTTCGTTCGGCAACTTAGTTGATAATCATCAACGAATATATAAAACAACGGCGGGAAAGGATAAAACAGTGAGGGATTTCATCAAGAAAGTAGACGCGGGCCATCCGATGATCGCTGCAGTTCAATACACTTTTCAGTGGACCGGCCGAACGTCTTGGGAGCATATTCCGGGACATGGATCGAGCGCCAAAACCTATGAACACTGTCTGGCAAAGGTTTGAGGAAGAACGGACGGTTTTGATTTAATCACCCTGCTTATTTACCCGGTATTCGGCTGAGAACCTGGTGGCGCATGCGGCACTCAAGCCGGACCGAAAGATCGCGCAGGCAACGCTTCCCGATGTTTGATATTGCCGGACTCAATAGAATCAGGACGAACAATGAGAGCAGACAGCGCACTCTCGCATCTTTACGATGGCGAGATTTGCATAGCAGAGATGAGGGACGGCACAAAGCATCAAGTCCGATGGAGCAGGCAGGACTGGTGCTTCTTCTATATCGACACGCGGATGCCGGCTGTTTGCCGTTTCGATGACATCAAGGAATGGCGGCCCGCTTCGATCAAGTTTTAGCCTCCCGGGTTTGGCCGCTTCCGACATTGGCCCACTCCTGCAAATCTTTTATTTTCTCAGCATGCCTCCGTCCGTCGCGGTATATTGCGTGGATGGATACGTATGCGCCTTTGCGGTTGAAACACGCCGTTTTGATTTCATATTTCCAGCCTCACTGGTTTGACCTTGCTGGCCAGGTAAAGCGGATGCTTCGGGCTGGCTTCCTGGTTGAGCCCGAGGTGATGCTGCCGGCTGTGCCTCGACTTATCCCATTCTCGCCAAAGTCGGCGCCGGTACTGTTCGCAGTCGGAGAAGATGGTGTCGGCTCGCCAGTGATTGGCTTGTCCGAACGTATTATCATGATAGATATTCTGAGCATCAATTATGGAGGTTGCCATGGCTATGTGCGACCAGTGCGAAGCGCTTGCTGGCAAGGGTTTGGAAACGCCGCCGCATGAGGATCTTCGACAAATGGACCTGACTGAGATAAAGGTGGTTGCCGGACCAACCGTTTACGAGACTTGGTATGTCTGCGCAGCATGTGATACGAAGTGGCGCCGTTTCGAAGACTTTGACGACAAGGTCGGTGGATGGTTCGAAAGTGAATAAATTTCTCATCTCGAAACCTTGGTGAATGCCACAACCCGCACCCACGGATCGGCACTCCAACTGCCGGCGCGCCGTTACGCTTCGATACAGCGAGGGCTCAATGCTTACGAACTAGCGCCTGTGCATATCGGAGGCTTTGTTCATATAAATAGATGTCCAAGCGGTACTTCAAAGACTTCACGAAGCTCGGCACGACGAAAAGGAGCACCTTTTCACTTTTGGCATGGGGCTCCATGGCGCGACGCTTGTTGAACATCCCTGGCCCATTCATCAAGCAGACAGCTTATCGGCATTGCTTGACGACCATTTCGATGCAGAAGCGAGTGAAGCGGTGGAGGGCCAATAGTGACGCGGGATTTTGGATTCCACTTTGAATTTGTATGCCATCTTGCATGCCAAAAATCCAAAGTGCCCTTGTTTTGCAGAGGTTGACCTCAATCGGCGTGGCGCTCTATCAGAAGGGATTCAAGGAGTTCCGGGCCGGGATCGATGAGAAGACGCTATTCGCCACATTGCAGAAGCGAAGGGATGAAGCCGGGGCGTAAAAGCGCCCGCGAACCTTGCGGTTGCGGGCTAATCCACCTTAGGAGTGGGAGGGTCAACAGAACCATCCTGCCATCGAGGACATTAACAGAACATGAACGAATGATTAAACTTAAAAAAGCCCGCTGTGCTTTCGCAGAGCGGGCAATACGGGCAATATCCTAGGGCTATTACAGCTTTATATTAGAACCGCGCGATGCGGGTGGTTTGATGGGGATTAAAAAGCTCTGCGGGTGGGGCTGGGCGATGATGGACGCGGTTGGCTAGTGATCAGGGGCGTGAGATGCGGTGTCTTGGAAGTCGGCGCCAAAGAAACAGATAGTCATAACAATGACCGCAATGGGCACTGCGACGATAACTGTAACGGGCAATACCAGGAATACAAAAGAGATGATTTTTCGATTGACCATAATGTACCGCTTTGACTTCCTGATTCTGCGCTTTTGATTTTTCAACATCGCTACTTGAGACGCTCCTACCCGGCTTGTTAATAACGGTTAGCTACTTCATTTCCTACATATCCGCCACCGACCGCACCAGCAATGGTGGCCAGGGTTTTGCCATTGCCGCCACCGACTTGGTTGCCCAACAGGCCGCCCAACACCGCGCCTACGCCGATGCCAATCGGACTATTCTGTGCAACTGGCTGTTGATATACCGGAGCCGGCGCATACGACCGCTGGGGTTCTGCCTGCGCTACGGTAACTGGGCGAGTATCAGTCACATAGCGATGGTGGACGACCGTCCTGTGATGAACTATCGGGGCCTCTTGTGCCGTCTGAACCGGAGCAGCGACAGGAACAGGGGCTATATACTGCGCACTTACAGGCGCCGGCTGTATCGTCGCAACTGACGGCGCGGCTGTGCTGTGTGACGTCGGCAGAATTCCGGTAATAGCGGCAACTCCCACCAAGCTTACGAGCATGACTGATGCGGCAGCGCCTGCCATCAGAGGGTGGATACGGTTCGTGTTTTGGGTCATTTCCATTGCAAACTCCAGTTAATCATTTGGGTGACAGTGTATGAATAGATTAAACACTCATGCCACAAGTTGGTAGTCGGCATCTGTATCTCGTGTAACCGTCTGTAACGGCTGAGCATCGTCTGAACGTTGAATGAGCCGTAACGACGGGGTTACGCATTTTCTATTTGCACTAGTCAAGACCAAGTTCACACAGGTCCATCCTTGCTCTATATACATAACTAACGTACATACGGTGCAGGCCATTTTGAACTCGCATTGGCCTACTCACGTCCAATCAAGGACGTCTTTGAGCACAATCAGCCCGTATCCATTACGCGCATGCTTGCTCGAACTGGACTTTGCGGAATTCGAACAACCATATGTCACGCTCATGGCCAGTCAGAAAGGGACAAGCCGCCACGGTTTTTCCGCTCAGGTAAGCCTCGTGTACTGACAGCCGAATTGCTTTGATAAGCTCGATGGGGAACATGGGTTCGCTCACTTGGGCCGCGTGGTTTTTCGGCCTGCTTCTAGGCCCACAAAACCTGCTGCTGTCAAATCACTATGACAACGCGGGCGCACCCCATATTTGCGATCATCCAGTTGATGCGGATGTTCAGCATGGTGCGGGAAAGGTACAAAAGGCGCGCGCATTACGAAATACAACTAAGAAGAAATTCAAGTGGAAGACTTGAGAATCATTCTGACAGCGAGGACATTAACAGCATGTGAACGAACGGTTAAACGTTTGATGCCTTGTATCGATGCTGACGTTCCATGTGAGCAAGAAACGTAAAAGCCGCAATTCAGATTAAAGAGTCAATGACCGTATGGCTATGATTGAAGACGTTCGCCTTCTCTCGCACGAACTACGGAATGCTGTCACTTACCAACATATCGCGGATCCGGCGATAAATAGATCTGTACTGGGTGGTCCAAGATACCGTGCGGCGCAACGTCGTTTAGAGCAAAGTTCGCTACTCCCCTTGCAACGTAAAATTCATGCATTTTATGAAAGCTGTCGCTAATTCTTTCTTGGCAATCCCCTCCAGCGCCAGCCCGCCATCATCTGAAACGAGATAGCGTTTGGCCTTCGGCTTGAGCGCCTTAATGCGGGTGTCGTTCAGGGGTATGGCGGTTTTTGGCATTTTTAGTACACAGCTATCTGTACACAGTGATTTGTGTACTAAAGTGCGTACTTATAATTGCTGGCTGTCAATTGCCATTATTTGGCAACGATTGGCATAGAGCCCTTGATTTATCTATGTCTTGGCCGATTTTATGGGCAACGCCAGGCATTGCTTGGCAACCATTTATTTGCCGATGCAGAAGCGGCTGAAAATAACACCCAATAAATCATCCGAAGTAAATTCGCCGGTGATGCTGTTCAACCGTTCCTGCGTCAACCTCAATTCTTCCGCAAACAAATCGAGTGCCTGATCATTTTGCATGGCGAGTTGCGCCGCCATATCGAGATGGGAGCGTGCCGCTTTC
Organism: Herminiimonas sp.; assembly: GCA_028292665.1. Taxonomy (GTDB): domain Bacteria; phylum Pseudomonadota; class Gammaproteobacteria; order Burkholderiales; family Burkholderiaceae_D; genus JAQGLW01. The sequence goes on along the minus strand of JAQGLW010000026.1, from coordinate 9,534 downwards.
AATGCGATCAAATGGCGTTCGCGCGCAAGGTACAGCGATTCGCCGGTCTGCTGCCAGCCGGCTATGCGCAGCAATTCGGCGCGCAACAGATCGATGCCGATCCTGTCTGTCGCCGACAAATAAACGTGTGTCGCGTCCGGCATCAGATCGACCGCCGGTTTATGGCCCGACAAGTCGATCTTGTTCCATAACCGCACCACCGGCACGCTCGATGCAAAACGCGCGGCTATATGTTCGTCGGCGCGGGTCGGGCCGCGGCTCGCATCGAGCATGTGCAGGATGACATCGGCTTTTTCGACCGCAGCCCAGGTGCGTTCGATGCCGATGCGCTCGACTTCATCGACGTCATCGTCCGCATCGCGGATGCCGGCGGTGTCGATGATGTTGATCGGAATGCCTTCGATCTGAATCGTCTCGGTCACCTTGTCACGCGTGGTGCCGGCAATCGGCGTGACAATCGCGACATCGGCGCCGGCCAGCGCATTCAGCAACGATGATTTGCCGACATTCGGCTGGCCTGCCAGCACCACATTCAAGCCGTCGCGCAGCAACGCTCCTTGCGCCGCCTGATTGAATACACGGTCGAGCGCTTCGCGGATACGCACGAGCTGACCGCGCGCATCGGATTTTTCAAGAAAATCGATTTCTTCTTCCGGAAAATCAAGTGTTGCTTCGACCAGCATTCGCAAATGGATCACCTGATCGACCAATGCGTGAATCGTTTTGGAAAATGCGCCGGACAGCGATTGCGATGCCGATCGGGCTGCCGCTTCGGTCGATGCTTCGATCAGGTCGGCCACTGCTTCGGCCTGCGCCAGATCCAGCTTGTCGTTGAGGAATGCGCGGTGCGTGAATTCGCCGGGTTGCGCCAGCCGCAAGCCGATGTCGTGGCCCGCTTCGACGCAACGCGCCAGCAGCATCTGCAATACCACCGGGCCGCCGTGGCCCTGCAATTCGAGCACGTCTTCACCGGTGTATGAATGCGGCGCCTTGAAATAAATCGCGAGGCCCTGATCGATTATGCTGCCGTCGGCATTGAGGAAATCGAGATAGGTGGCATGGCGCGGCTGAAGTTGCGTGGTTGCGCATACTGCCTCGATGACCGGGGCCAGATCCTTGCCGGAAATGCGTACTACGCCGATGCCGCCGCGTCCGGGCGCGGTGGCGATTGCGGCGATCGGAGAAGAGTCGAAGTTCATGATGTAATTTTAACTGCCATTGCGTAATCACGAAGCAACCAGGCGCAGGCCGATATGGAAAGATGCGGAAATAAATGTTTTTTACAACGGCAAACCGCCGTTTTGAAATGCGGGGGAATCGGCGCCGGATACGCATCCATAAAAAAAGCCCGGGCAATGCACGGGCTTTTTTACATCTGCAAAAATATCTCAGGCCGTCTTGCCGACTTCCATCTTTTTCGTGATCACCCACTGCTGTGTGATCGACAGCAGGTTGTTCACCACCCAGTACAACACCAGGCCGGCCGGGAAGAAGAAGAACATGACCGAGAACACGATCGGCATGAACATCATCACTTTGGCCTGCATCGGGTCCGGCGGCGTCGGGTTCAGCTTGGTCTGAACGAACATCGACACGGCCATCAGGACCGGCAGAATATAGAACGGATCGGGCGACGCGAGATCATGAATCCAGCCGAGCCACGGCGCATTGCGCATCTCGACGCTGGCAAGCAATACCCAGTACAGTGCAATGAACACCGGAATCTGCACCACGATCGGCAGGCAGCCGCCGAGCGGATTGATCTTTTCGGTTTTGTACAGTTCCATCATCGCCTGGTTCATCTTTTGCTGGTCGCCTTTGAAGCGCTCGCGTATCGATGTCATTTTCGGCGTGACCTGCTTCATCTTTGCCATGCTGCGATAGCTGGCGGCCGACAGCGGGAAAAATGCGAGTTTGATCAGGATCGTCAGCACGATGATGGTCCAGCCCCAGTTGCCAAGCACCTTGTGAATTTGCGTCATCAGCCAGAAAATCGGTTTGGCGACAATCGTCAGCCAGCCATAATCCTTGACCAGATCCAGGCCGGGTGCGACCTTTTCCAGCACCGCCGATTCCTGCGGGCCGGAATACAGACGCGTATCCATCACTGCGGTCGCGCCAGGCGCGATGGTGCCCATAGGCAGGATACTGCCGACCGCGTACAGATTGGTGTCCACTTTCTTGGTGAAGATTTCACGCGGTGCGTTTTCCGGCGGCACGAATGCCGATACAAAATAGTGCTGAATCAAGGCGACCCAGCCGTTGTCGGCTTTGGTTGCGTGGGTTTCCTTGCCTTTTTCGATTTTGTCGAAATCGAGTTTCTGGAAATGCTCGGCTTCGGTATAGACAGCCGGGCCGGTAAATGTACTGTAGAACCTTGATTCGCCTTCCGGTTTGCTGCCGTCGCGCACCAGTTGCACGTAGAGCGACGGCGTAATCGGGGCACTGCCGACATTGGTCACGGCATGCTTGATATCGATCGTGTAATCGCCGCGCCTGAAGGTATATGTTTTGGTCAGCTTGACGCCGCCCTGTTCGGATTCCAGCACCAGCTGAATCTGGTTGCCGCCGTCGAGCGAGCGCGGACCGGGTTTGGCGACAAAGATCGATTTGTGATTCGGGAAGGGGCCGCCGATCAGGCCGCTCTGGCCGAGATAGGTGCGGGTCGGGCTGACGTCGAACAGCACGACATTTTTCTTCGGATCGACCGTGTCCTTGTGCTTCAGCAATTCCAGCCGCTTCAATTCGCCGCCGGCGGTGTCGATGTCAGCTTTCACCACATCGGTGGTGATCGTGATGCGCTCGCTTTGCGCCGGCGCGGTGCCGGCCGGAACCGCATTCGCCGTTGCGGCGGAATTTGCAGGCGCGGCGGTGCTTGCCTGCGGCACATCGGACCTGGCTGCGCCGCCGGCAGCCGGCTTGGCTTGCTGGGTCGTCGGCGTCGGGAAGAACATCGATGGCTTGCCCGTATAACGCATCCAGTTGTCCCACAAAATCAGCAGCGACAGCGAGAACACAACCCACAGGACGGTACGTTGGATATCCATAAGTCTATTAATCAGTAATCAGGAATGGCTGCAACCGCAAGCGGTTGTAGAAGAGGTTTCAGTTGGTTTGTTCGGGACCGGATCGAGTCCGCCCGGATGCCACGGATGGCATTTGCCCAAACGTTTGGCCGCTAGGATACTGCCTTTTAACGCGCCGTGCTCGCGCACCGCTTCGGAGGCGTAATCCGAACAGCTCGGATAAAAGCGGCAATTCCGGCCCAGAAACGGGCTGATGCCTAATTTATATGCGCGCAACAGGATCAGCAGCAGTGTTTTCATCAATGCGTCTCCGGTAAGCGTTGCGACAGGAATAATCGCATCAGTTCCGCCCGTAGTTCCGCTTTCAATCGGGCCGACGTGGCAGATCCGCTCCTGGCGTTAACCGGTTTCGACAAGCGCACGATACAGTCGATCGACGGCAATGCCGCCTGCCGGAACAATTCGCGCGTGACACGTTTGATCGTATTGCGGGTCACCGCGCGCGGCGCGAAGCGCTTGGCTGCGACCACGCCCAGGCGGGCATGCGGCAGTTCATTGGTACGGGTATAGAGCACGAAATGCGCAGTCCGGTATACGGGCCGCAAACGAAAAACGGATGAAAATTCATCCGTTTTAACGATTCGCCGGTCACGTGCGTAATCTTGCAAATGCGTCTGCAAACAATCGCCGGTCACGCCAGCAGCAAACAGAGCCTGGCTTAAGCAGCCAGGCGCTTGCGGCCTTTGGCGCGACGTGCGTTGAGCACGGCGCGGCCGCCGCGGGTTGCCATGCGAACGCGGAAGCCATGAGTGCGCTTGCGGCGGACGACGGAAGGTTGGTAAGTACGTTTCATTATGGGTCTCGCTAATCAGCAGATATACGGAAAAAAATCGGAACATCACACGCTTGCCGTCTGTTTGGTGCCATTGGCGCTTGCGGGTGCCGAAGCGGCCACAGCACAACGTACCAACCTAACGAGCAGTGAACCTTGAATTAGACAGCATTTTCCGCTTGTTTGTCAATCACTTAGCACTGTTTAGCCTGGTTTGCCCGTTGCGGGCGCCGATCGAAATAACCGCGCAGCCTGTGGATAACTTGGCCCGGCAAGAGTAGAATAGAGGCAATGAGCGATAACCCCTTCTGCAACAAAATAATCGAATCAGGCGGCATGTCATTGCCGCCCCCGCACCTTTTCATTTAGACGATTAATGGATAATTTTTGGCAGACCTGTTCCGCTCAGCTGGAGCAGGAACTGACGCCTCAGCAGTTCAGCGCATGGATCAAACCGCTGGCGCCGCTCGACTTCGAAGACGGTCGACTGCGGATCGCCGCGCCGAACCGCTTCAAGCTGGATTGGGTGAAGACGCAATTCGCCGGCCGCATCAGCACTCTTGCCGCCCAGTTCTGGGAAGCGCCGGTCGAAGTATTGTTCGTGCTCGATCCGCGTTCGGCTTCTGCCAGGAGGCCGTCGTCCGGATTGCCTGCGAGCGTCACTGCCGGCCAGTTTGGATCCGGGGCCGTCGAGGTATTGGAGCGCATGCCTGAAGTTGTTGCGGATGCAACACCGCGGCGCGATCAGAGCCGGATCAACACTGCGCTGACGTTCGACAGTTTCGTGACCGGCAAAGCCAATCAACTGGCGCGTGCGGCGGCAATCCAGGTCGCCAATAATCCGGGCAGTTCCTATAATCCGCTGTTCTTGTATGGCGGTGTGGGTCTTGGTAAAACGCATTTGATCCATGCGATCGGGAACCAGGTACTGGCTGAAAATCCAAACATCAAAATACGCTACATCCACGCAGAACAGTATGTTCGTGACGTAGTGACTGCTTACCAGCGAAAAGGTTTTGACGATTTCAAGCGTTACTATCACTCGCTTGATTTGCTGCTGATCGATGATATTCAGTTCTTCGGCGGCAAGAGCAGAACACAGGAAGAATTCTTCTATGCATTCGAAGCTTTGATTGCAGCCAAGAAACAAATCATCATTACCAGCGATACCTATCCGAAGGAAATCACCGGCATGGACGACCGTCTGATTTCTCGTTTTGACTCCGGCTTGACGGTCGCCGTCGAACCGCCTGAGCTGGAAATGCGGGTTGCCATTCTGCTCAAAAAAGCATTGCAGGAAGGCGCATCGTTCTCGGACGACGTCGCGTTTTTCGTCGCCAAGCATCTGCGGTCGAACGTGCGCGAGCTCGAAGGCGCGCTGCGAAAAATCCTCGCATACTCGCGTTTTCATGGCAAAGACATCACGATCGACGTCGTCAAGGACGCACTGAAAGACCTGTTGTCGGTCCAGAACCGTCAGATTTCCGTCGAAAATATCCAGAAAACCGTCGCAGATTTTTTCAATATCAAGGTCGCCGACATGTATTCAAAGAAGCGGCCGGCCAACATTGCGCGCCCGCGACAGATCGCGATGTACCTGGCAAAAGAGCTGACGCAAAAGAGTTTGCCCGAAATCGGCGAATTGTTCGGCGGGCGCGATCACACCACCGTGCTGCATGCGGTGCGTAAAATTGCAGCCGATCGCAGCAAGAGTCCAGAGTGCAATCACGAGCTGCATGTATTGGAACAGACGTTAAAAGGTTAGCCGTTCCAGCTGCCTGCGCGGCTGTGGATAACTAATTGGAAACAATAAAATGGCGGAGTTGTTTTGAAAATGAAAAGAGATAGTCTTTTTGATATTTTTTGTTCAAAATCGATGCCGTTGCAAGCAAGCACTTATGGTACGGAAGCAATCGGCAACGATGTGATTTAGCGATACTGGTTGGCTTGGCTACAAACGCGGCATTCGTTAACTTATTACAAACAAGGAAAAACCATGCAATTGGTTAAAACCCACAGGGATACTCTTTTACGGCCACTGCAAATTGTGAGCGGTATTGTCGAGCGTCGGCACACGTTGCCGATTCTGGCCAATATCCTCATCCGCAAGGATGGTGAGCGTGTATCGTTCCTGTCGACCGACATCGAAGTGCAGATCACCACGCATGCCAAAGTCGGTAGCGGCGGCGAAGTTGCGGCCACTACTGTTGCCGCCCGCAAGCTGCTCGACATTTTGCGTGCGTTGCCGGAAAGCGATGATGTCTCGCTGTCGCTGACCAACAAGCGGATGACGGTGCAGTCCGGCAAATCGCGTTTTGCGTTGCAAACCCTGGCTGCCGAAGAATTTCCGACCGTCGCGCAGGCCGATCATTACAACGCGAAAGTGACATTGCCGCAAAAGACGCTGAAGCATCTGTTCAATATGGTGCACTTCGCGATGGCGCAGCAGGACATTCGTTATTACCTTAACGGTCTGCTGCTGGTAGTAGACGGCAAGAACGTGATCGCCGTTGCGACCGATGGCCATCGGCTGGCGTTTTGCCAGGTTGCAACCGAGCAGGAATTTCCGCACCAGGAAGTCATCATTCCGCGCAAAACCATCCTGGAACTGCAGCGTCTGCTCGATGAAAATGACGATCCGGTCGAGCTTGAAATCGCCAACAACCAGGTCAAGCTGACGTTTGCCGACATCGAGCTGATTTCGAAACTGGTCGAAGGCAAGTTTCCCGATTACACCCGCGTGGTGCCGAAGGGCTACAAAAACAACTTCACGATCGGCCGCGACCAGTTGCTGCGCTCGCTGCAGCGCGCCGCGATCATGACGTCCGACAAGTTCAAGGGCGTGCGTTGCATCATGAGCCCCGGCAGCATGAAGATCAGCTCGACCAACGCCGACCAGGAAGAAGCGGTTGAAGAAATCGAAATCGATTACGGCGGCGACAGCGTCGATATCGGTTTCAATGTGACGTACCTGCTCGACGTATTGAATAACCTGAAATGCGACAGCGTGAATATCGCGCTCGGCGACGCCAACTCATCGGCATTGATCACGATCCCCGACAATGCGGATTTCAAGTATGTCGTCATGCCGATGCGCATTTGATTTGGCAATTGAATAAGATGCTCGAGGGGCCGGGACGGCCCCTTTGCCACATTTAAGAAATATCGTTTTTCGCACTTTGACCGCTATTTGGCTCCTCCTCCTTTTCAGGAGGAAGGTTGGAATGGGGGTAAAGCGGTTAAAAAAGGGCCGCGATTCCGTCAGAAATGCACTACCCCGCCCTGACCTTTCCTGCAAGGGAAGGAATTTAAAAGCAAAAAAGCAAAGTTTGTTTTTTGTAGTCAGCAACCGTTTTTAAAGAAGGTAGCCATGTCCGCAATCCCAATCAACAACTCCAATTCGCCGCAACAAAACCAGTACGGCGCATCCTCGATCCAGATTCTCGAAGGGCTGGAAGCCGTGCGCAAGCGCCCCGGCATGTACATTGGCGACACCTCGGACGGCACCGGCCTGCATCACTGCGTGTTCGAAGTGCTGGACAACTCGATCGATGAATCGCTGGCCGGTCACTGCACCGAGATCCACGTCACGATCCATTCGGACAACTCGATCTCGGTGACCGACAACGGCCGCGGCATCCCGACCGGTATCAAGTGGGACGACAAGCACGACCCCAAGCGTAGCGCTGCGGAAATCGTGATGACCGAACTGCACGCCGGCGGCAAATTCGACCAGAACTCGTACAAAGTCTCCGGCGGCCTGCACGGCGTCGGCGTGTCCTGCGTCAACGGCTTGTCCAAACTGCTGAAGCTGACCGTGCGCCGCGACGGCAAAGTGCATTACATGGAATTCGCCAAAGGCATCCCGCAAAACCGCGAGATCGAAACCATCGAAGGCGTGGTCGTGTCTCCGATCAAGGTCATCGGCGACACTGACAAGCGCGGCACCGAAGTCCACTTCTGGGCCGATGAAGAAATTTTCAACAACGTCGAATTCCATTACGACATCCTGGCCAAACGCATCCGCGAATTATCGTTCCTCAACAACGGCGTGCATATCAGGCTGACCGACCAGCGCACCGGCAAGGAAGAGGATTTCGCATTCGAAGGCGGCACCCGCGGCTTTGTCGAATACATCAACAAGAGCAAGACCGTGCTGCACCCGACCATCTTCCAGGCCACCGGCGAAAAGCTGTCCGACCAAGGCACCAACATCACCGTCGACGTGTCCATGCAATGGAACGATGCGTACAACGAACAGGTGCTGTGCTTCACCAACAACATTCCGCAACGCGACGGCGGCACCCATCTGACCGGCCTGCGCGCCGCGATGACGCGCGTCATCAACAAATACATTGAAGAACACGACTTCGCCAAGAAAGCCAAGGTCGAAGTAGCCGGCGACGACATGCGCGAAGGCCTGACCTGCGTATTGTCGGTCAAGGTTCCCGAACCGAAATTCAGTTCGCAGACCAAGGACAAACTGGTATCGAGCGAAGTGCGCGGTCCGGTCGAAGATATCGTCGCCAAGACGCTGACCGATTATCTGATGGAAAAGCCGAACGACGCCAAGATCATCTGCGGCAAGATCGTCGAAGCAGCCCGTGCGCGCGAAGCCGCACGCAAGGCGCGCGAACTGACCCGCCGCAAAGGAGTGATGGACGGTTTGGGCCTGTCTGCCAAGCTGGCCGACTGCCAGGAAAAAGATCCGGCGCTGTGCGAGCTGTACATCGTCGAGGGCGACTCCGCAGGCGGCTCCGCCAAGCAGGGCCGCGACCGCAAGTTCCAGGCGATCCTGCCGTTGCGCGGCAAGGTGTTGAACGTCGAGAAAGCCCGCTTCGAAAAGATGCTCTCAAGCGAACAGATCACCACGCTGATCGCGACGCTCGGCACCAGCATCGGCCCCGATGAATTCAACATCGACAAGCTGCGTTATCACCGCATCATCATCATGACCGATGCCGACGTCGACGGCGCCCACATCCGCACGCTGCTGCTGACGCTGCTGTACCGTCAGATGCCGCTGCTGGTCGAGCGCGGCCACGTGTACATCGCGCAGCCGCCGCTGTACAAGGTCAAGCACGGCCGCGACGAGCGCTACCTGAAGGACGACGTCGAAGAAGCCAGCTACATGATGCAGATCGCGTTGAACGACGCCGCGCTGATTCCGCAGGAGGGCGCGACCCCGATCAGCGGCGATGCGCTGGCCGAGCTGGTGCGTCAGTACAACACTGCCAACGCGATCATCATGCGCCTGACCCGCGCGGTGGACGACGCTGCGCTGTCCGCCATCATGACCGGTGTCAAGCTGAACCTCGACACCGTCGCCAATGCCGAAACATCGGCAGCCGACCTGACCAAGACGATCAACGATCCGACAGTGAAAGTCATCGTCAAATCGGATGAGCTGTCCGACAAGCACATGCTGCGCATCCAGCGCATGTACCACGGCAACGTCAAGGTCAGCGTGATCGACGCCGATTTCGTCCAGGGTCCCGACTACGCAGTATTGGCCAATGCCGCCGCAACCTTCAAGGGCTTGATCGGCCCCGGCGCACTGGTGCGCCGCGGTTCAGGCGAGAAGATGAAAGAATCCGCGATTGCCGATTTCCACCAGGCGATGGACTGGCTGCGCGAAGAAGCCGAACGCGGCGTCAGCAAGCAGCGCTACAAAGG
>JAQGLW010000165.1 GCA_028292665.1 Herminiimonas sp. | reverse complement strand
GCCAATGCGCGAACATGCGGATCGTTCAGATGATTCCAGCGTCGATGAAATTGCGCCTGAAAAGAGCCGGGCGTTTTATTGCCGGTTATCGTCGTGGGCATAAGTATTCATTGCCAGACACAGGTCGCCCCAGGTCTTGGCTTTATCCGCCGGTTTGCGCAGCAAATAAGCCGGATGGTAAGTCACGACCAATGGCAGATCGCCATGACGGTGCACCTTGCCGCGCAGCTGGCCGACCGACGTATCCGGATCGAGCCCGAGCAGCGACAATGCCGCCGTCTTGCCGAGCGCAACGATGACGCCCGGCTGGATCAATGCGATTTGCCGTTGCAGATACGGCATGCACGCATCCGCTTCTTCCGGCGTCGGCGGACGGTCGCGGCCGTCGGCGCCGATCGGGCGGCATTTGACGATGTTGGCGATATTCGCATTCCGGCCGCGCTTGAGTCCCATCGCCTGCAGCATATTGTCAAGCAGTTTGCCGGCGGGACCGACAAACGGCTCGCCCTGCAAATCCTCATTGCGGCCCGGGCCTTCGCCGACGAAAAGCCATTTTGCCTTCTCGTCGCCGGTGCCGAACACCGTTTTTGTCCGGGTTTTGCACAATCCGCATTTGACGCAGTCCGCAACCGCCGCTTTCAGCTGCACCCAATCCATACCCGCAATCTCGGATGCCGACGGCGCAGTGCCGGATGGACTCGCCATATCCGCCGATGCGATCCGGGAAGGCGCAGCCGCCGACGGCACGGCCGCTTCCGGCTGCTTTTCGACGGATGTTTCCGGAGCAGTATCCTGGTGCGATCCGTCGCGACGGGTCCATACCGGGCCCACGCCCATTTCATCCAGGAAAATCGTCCGTCGATCCGGTGTTGACGTCATAGCGGCAGCCTCATCACAATCGCATCTTCGCGTGCATTGCGTGCGGCGGGATAGTAATTCCTGCGCACGCCGATCTGGGAAAATCCATAGTGCTGATATACCTTCAACGCCCGCTGGTTGGACGGCCTGACTTCCAGCAATAGCGACTGCATGTTTTTTCCCCGGGAAAGCGCAACCACTTTATCGAGCAGCATGCATCCGATGCCTCGTCCCTGGGAATCGGTGCGCACGGTGATATTCAGCAGATGCGCTTCGTCTACCGCCAGCATCAGCAGAAAATATCCGAGCAGCATGCCCGGCATGTCGCGCAACACCCAGGTTTCATAACCGCTATACAGCGAATCGAGAAAATTGCCGCGGGTCCAGGGATACGGATAAATCGCATATTCGATCGCCAATACTTCAGTCAAATCGTCTACCTGCATCCGTGCAAAATGCATTGACTGCTTATCCGGATCCGCCGCGTTTGTCTGTTGCACCGAGCTCACGTCGCCACCTTCGCCAAGCGTTCCATCGTAGTCAATGCAACCTTGTTGCGCAAGTACAGCGGCTGCGCATCGCGCGGCGCTATTGCATGACCCCGGGCAAGTTCGGTTTCCGCCAATTGTGCGATCTGTATCGCATGCGGCATCACCGCGGGCTGCGCATTGTTTGAAAAGATTCGATCGCCGAACGCCTCCGCATAGACAGTCAAGCCGTTGCCGCAGGCGACGACCTCACCGACAGGCATTACGGCGGCCGGCGCGGACAGCACGGGCTCGATGACCGTCTGCCAGCCATTTGCATAACGGTATTGAGCCCAATACACTTCGCCCATCCGCGCATCCAGCAACGCAAGCACATCGGAAGCGCCCGTCGTCTCGCGGCACGCCTGCGCCATAGCCTGCAACGTGACGATCGATATCACGGGAAGTGCCGCGCCGAATGCCAATCCCTGCACAACCCCGCAGGCGGTGCGCACTCCGGTAAAAGAACCCGGGCCGGCGCCGAACGCGATCGCGTCGCATTGCGCAAGCATGATGCACGATTGCGCCAGCAGGCTTTGCACCATCGGCAAAATGGCGTTGGAATGCGTTTGCACGCCTGACGATTCGCGTGCGATAACCTTGTCGCCGTGCAGCAAGGCGGCGGAGGCGAGCTCGGTGGAAGTTTCAATCGCAAGAATAGTTGGCATGCCCGTATTTTACCTCGCAAGGTCTTGCCGGGGACCTGTTGCCGGCGCAATCGTCGTCAAACCGAAGCGCTGAACCGCATTCAGGCAGAAAAGCGGCAATGAAAAGTATAATGCGATCAGGATAACTGAAGGCAATTTCACGGAACTTGCCTGTCTGATTATTTTTTGAATATTCAATATTTGCGCCGATATCCATGTCCAGCCTATTTCTCGAACTTCACAATCGAACCCAGTTGGCCGAATCGATGGCGGACGACAAATGGGTCGTCGCCTGCCTGTGCGCGGCCTGGTGCGACGTCTGCCGCGAGTATCGTCCCGGTTTCGATGAACTGGCAGCCCTGCATTCCGACAAGCAATTCGTCTGGATCGACATCGAAGATCAGGCGGATGTCGTCGGCGACCTGGATGTCGAAAATTTTCCTACCTTGCTGATCCAGCGCGGCGACACCGTTGCATTTTTCGGCACGGTGCAGCCCGATTTGAAGCAAGCCAACCGGCTGCTGCTGGCGCAGACGGAAAAAAGCGATGCCGAATTACGCAACGAAGCCGCCAGCAGCACGGAGCGGAAAGCCTGGCAACAGGATTGCAATCTGCGCCTGCGATTGAACGAAGCGCTGGATACTTGACCGGAATCCGCGCTGCCGGACGGGAGATTCAATGAATACGCTGCAAGATCCTGCAGAAAGCCCGGCCGCTATTGAAGCGATTGACGCTGCGATTGCAACTCTTCAAAAACACAAGAGCCGTTGGGCAAGCTTGTCCGCCGCGGCGCGCGTTGTTTATCTTGAAGATATCCGCATGCGGGTCGAGCGCATCGCCGGGGATTGGGTTGCGGCAGCGGTCAACGCAAAAGGAATCGCGCATGCGCCTGCATTGGCGGGAGAAGAGTGGATGTCCGGCCCCTGGGCTGTTCTCCGCAGCGTCAGGCAAATGATTGAAACGCTTGAAAATATCGCCGCAGGAAACACCAGGCATCTTTCCGCGCTGCCGGCGCGCACTGCGGCATCCGGTCAAGCAGTCGTCGAGGTATTCCCGCGCACCTTCTTCGATCGACTGCTGATGAACGGCGTGCGGGCGGAAGTCTGGATGCAACCGGGCGTGCCGCATGATGCAGCCGCGACGCAGTGCGGCCCTCGGCATCGCGATCCGGCAGGCGCGGCAGGACTGGTCCTGGGCGCCGGGAACGTCGGCAGCATTGCACCGCTGGATACGCTTTACAAGCTCTATGCCGATCTATCGGTCGTGATGCTGAAGCTCAATCCGGTCAATGATTATCTCGGCCCTTTCATCGAAGACATTTTCGCGTTGCTCATTCGCGATGGCTTCGTGCGGATTGTGCGCGGCGGAGCAGACGTCGGCGCGTATCTATGCACGCATCCGGGGATAGATACGATACATATCACCGGCAGCATCGCAACGCATGACGCGATCGTATTCGGCGCTCCGAAATGCGACGGCCTTCCGCGCCGGCGCATCAACCACAAGCCGATCACCAGCGAACTGGGCGGCGTGAGCCCGATCATCGTGGTGCCCGGTCCGTGGACCGACGCCGACATCCGGTTTCAGGCGCAGAATATTGCGACTCAGCGCCTGCATAACGGCGGATTCAACTGCATTGCATCGCAGGTGCTGGTCCTGCCGGACGGCTGGGGAAAGGCCGGGCAACTGGAACAAGCGGTCATGCAGGCGATAGCCGATGCGCCCGACCGGCCCGCGTATTATCCCGGCACGGAACAACGCAAGGATCGATTCCGGCAGAGGTACGGCGGCGAGCTTGAATCGGTCCGCAAGCCGATGGCGCAAGAGCAGCTGTTGATCCGCATCGACGCACAGGCGGCTTGGGCGGAGCAGTTTGTTTACCGCGAAGAAGCATTTGCGCCGGTGCTCGGCATACCGCATATCGGCTATGACGACGAACTGGATTTTCTGCATAAAGCGATCGATTTCTGCAACATGCGCCTGATGGGAACATTGGGCGCCAATATCCTGATTCATCCGAAGACGCTTGCGAAGCTCGGCGCGCAGTTCGAGGCTGAGATCGCCCGGCTGCGTTATGGTTGCATCGCCGTCAATCTCTGGACCGGCGCCGGTTTTTTGCTGACCGAACTCCCTTGGGGCGCATTTCCCGGCCATCCGATCGACGACGTGCAAAGCGGGATCGGCACCGTGCACAACACGATGATGTTCGACCGTCCGGAAAAGTCGGTTCTGTACGGACCGTTCCATCCATTTCCGCGCAGTATTGCCGCAGGCCGATTCGGCATGCTGCCGGTGCCGCCATGGTTCGTCTCGCACAAATCGGCGCACAAAGTGGCGGAAAGCCTGTTTGCGTTTGAAGCAAAGCCATCGTGGCTGAAGATCCCCGGAATAGTCATGCATGCGTTGCGGAGCTGATTGCCGCTGAACGCAACAGGATGACCTGACCCACTACCGCGCTGTCGTGCGCATGGTTTTCGGCAAGAATATGTGCTTCTGCTATCATCGATCGACTTTTCAACAGGAGACACAAATGACTATTTCCATGTACGCCGCTTCAGTTCCGGTCTTTAAACAGATGCTTGGCAGCCTGTCCGATATCCTCGATAAGGCGGAAGTGCACGCCGCCGCCAAAAAGATCGATCCGAATGCCTTGCTGCAGGCACGCCTGTTCCCCGACATGTTCCCGTTGACGCGCCAGATACAAGTCGCCGCGGACTTTTCCAAAGGCGCCTGCGCGCGGCTGGCAGGCGTCGAGGTTCCGAAATATGAAGATAACGAGCAAAGTTTTGCGGACCTCAAGGCGCGGATTGCCAAGACGCTGGCTTTCATCGACACGCTGACGCCCGCTCAAATCGACGGCAGCGAAGACCGCGATATCACCACCAGCGCCGGCGCCAACAGCAAAACGTTCAAGGGACAGCCGTATCTGGTGAACTACGCGCTGCCGCATTTCTTCTTCCACGCGACGACCGCGTACGCCATCCTGCGCCATAACGGACTCGAAGTGGGCAAAAAGGATTTCATCGGCAAATTCTGATTTTCCCCGGCGATCAGCAGCGCAGGCCTGCCAATGACCCAAAGCTTTTTTCAATCCTTTATCCTGCTGTTGCTGGTAACCGATCCGTTCGGCAACGTCCCGATATTCGTCAGCGCGCTGGCCAGCGTCCCGGCCGCGCGGCGCTGGCGCGTGGTGGTGCGGGAATGCGCGATCGCATTTGCATTGCTGTTGCTGTTCATGTTTTTCGGACGCCCCTTCCTGACGGCGCTGCAATTGTCCGAGGTCGCGTTGCGGATCGGCGGCGGCGTAATCCTGTTCCTGATCGCGATGCGGATGGTGTTTCCGCAACCGGGCGGCATCCTGGGCGATGTCGAATCGACGCATGAACCTTTCATCGTGCCGCTGGCAATTCCCGCGTTGGCAGGGCCGTCGGCCCTGGCGACGGTATTGCTGTTTTCTTCAAACAGCAATACCGAGGTGATGCTGCATGCGGCAGCGCTATCGCTGGTAGCGGTGGTCTGGCTGATCGTGTTGTTGAGTGCGGACCGGATGCAGCGAGCGCTCGGGCCGCGGGTCATGACAGCGTTCGAACGGCTGATGGGATTGATTCTGACTGCGATGGCCGTCGAAATGCTGTTGGCGGGGATACGCGCTTACATAAAATCGCTGTGAGTCCGATGACGCCGCAAGACCGGCCATGGAGTCAAGAGGACTTCCGTTCGTCCCGAGCGGCCTTGGGCAATTCGGAACGAATGGAAGCTGCGCAGAACGAATGAGGGCTTCTGAACAAAAAAGCCCTTCACCGAGCGGCATCAGGCCGCCGCCCGGATTTCCCGTCAACGCGTTTCGGTCAAACGGAGATCAAATTTCCTCGTACAGCGGCAGCGTCAGAAATTCGGCAAACGATTCCGACGTCGACATCTGTTCAAAGATTTGCGCAGCGCGGTCATAGGTCGGGCCGGTGCCCGCAATCGCTTTCACTTTTGCCAGCTCTTCCGGAATCATCGAACGCACCATCTCGGCGGTGACCTTGCGGCCGTCTTCCAGCACTCCCTTGGAACTGCGAATCCATTGCCATACCTGACTGCGGCTGATTTCCGCAGTCGCGGCGTCTTCCATCAGGTTATGGATCGGCACGCAACCGTTGCCGGCCAGCCAGGCGCCAAGATAGTGGATGCCGACATTGATGTTGTAACGCAGCCCGGCTTCGGTGATCGGCTTTTCCGGCTGAAAGTCGAGCAGATCGGCGGCCGCCACTTTAACGTCCGGACGCTGCTTGTCGATCTGGTTCGGCTTGTCGCCCAGGACTTTCTTGAATTCGGTCATCGCCAGTTCCACCAGGCCCGGATGCGCAACCCAGCCGCCGTCGTAACCGTCGGTGGCATCACGCGCCTTGTCTACGCGCACGCCGCCCATTGCGATTTCATTTTTTTCCGGATCGTTCTTGATCGGAATCAGCGCGGCCATCCCGCCGATTGCCGGCGCATTGCGCTTGTGGCATATCTGCAGCAGCAGCAATGCGTAAGAGCGCATGAACGGTGCGGTCATCGTCACCTTGGCGCGGTCGGCCAGGCAGAAGTCCTTGTCGAGCTTGAACTTCTTGATGCACGAGAAAATATAATCCCAGCGGCCGGCGTTCAGCCCCGCGCTGTGCTCACGCAGTTCGTACAGTATTTCGTCCATCTCGAATGCGGCGAGGATGGTCTCGATCAGTACCGTGGCCTTGATCGTGCCTTGCGGCAGACCCAGTTCGTTTTGCGTCATGACGAAAATGTCGTTCCACAGGCGTGCTTCCAGATACGATTCCAGCTTCGGCAAATAAAAGTACGGGCCGGCGCCGCGCGCCAGCTGCTCTTTCGCGTTGTGGAACATGAACAAGGCGAAATCGAAGATCCCGCCGGAAATCCGCTTGCCGTCGACTATCACATGCTTCTCGTCGAGATGCCAGCCGCGCGGACGCACTACCAGCGTCGCGACTTTGTCGTTGAGCTTGTAGCTCTTGCCGTTCTGTTCCAGGCTGATCGTCTTGCGGATCGCTTCCATCAAATTGATCTGGCCGGTGATCTGGTTTTCCCAATTCGGCGTGTTGGAATCCTCGAAATCGGTCATGTAGCTGTCGGCGCCGGAATTGAACGCATTGATCACCATCTTGCGTTCCACCGGACCGGTGATTTCAACTCGGCGGCATTCGAGCGCTTTGGGGATCGGCGCAATTTTCCAGTCGCCTTCGCGAATGTGCCTGGTTTCAGCCGGAAAATCAGGACGCTCGCCGGCGTCCAGACGCTTGGCGCGCTCGACGCGGATATCCAGCAACTGCCGGCGGCGCGGTTCGAAGGCGCGCGACAACTTGGCGACCAATGCCAGCGCTTCCGGCGTAAGAACCTTTTCATAGCCGGGTTTGATTTCGGCCTTGATTTCCATGCCGGCAGGTAATTGAAGTGCCATGATTTCTCCTGAAAGTATTGTGTATCGATTAAAGCGCTTTATAAAAACAAACTTTATAAAACAAAATACGGTCCGCATCAACCCGACCGCGATAATGCAGCGGCGCAGCCATGGCTTCGGCAATGGTCAAAGTCAGCCCTGCGACGCTGCATACGGCGTCGGACAAAAAATTTTTGATCCCGTTGATTTCATGCACGTCGCCATGCCTGGCCATTGCCAAGCCGGCAAATATCAGCATGCCCATACCGGCACCGAAGAATCCGCCGGAAAACGCGAACAGCACGGTTGCGAACAGCCGCAGCGGGAGAATCAGCTTTGAAAACGTCGTGCCTTTCGTCGGCAGCAAGGGCAATCCTCTGCCGATGCCGCCCGGAAATGAAATGATCCCCATCGGAATCAGATATCTTTTGTAATGCGCCAGTTCCTTTTTATCTATCCAGGCGCCGGACAAGCCGGTGGACCGGGACGCAACCGAATTGCCCGCGTTACCCGCGATTGGCGGCACCCCGGCCGCCGGCAATGCCGGTAAAGAAAAAAATATGCCGCCGCCGGGAACCCAGTTCATCGCTCCCGCGCAAAAAGCGGCTACCGCAACAAGCGCTATCTGCCAGCCGCTCATTCCGTTCCGGCATCCGGTTCGATAAAACGCAGCAGCGCCGTCATGTCCGCTCCGATGGCATCGGGCTGGATGCCCAGTTCTTCAAGCGGCGCATCCGCACGATTCACCCAGAAGGTGGTGTAACCGAACCATGCGGCGGCGCATGCATCCCAGCAATTGCTCGAAACGAATAGAATGTTTTTTGCCGACAAGCCGAGCACATCCGGTCCCAGTTGATATGCTTCCGGAGCGGTCTTGAATTTTTTCACCGCATCGACCGACAGCAAATGATTGAACAGCCCC
The DNA here is from genome assembly GCA_028292665.1 of Herminiimonas sp. Classification (GTDB taxonomy): domain Bacteria; phylum Pseudomonadota; class Gammaproteobacteria; order Burkholderiales; family Burkholderiaceae_D; genus JAQGLW01. The sequence continues at coordinate 15,937 of JAQGLW010000165.1, read as the reverse complement.
TGCATTCCCGCCGCCTTCACTACCGCATCGAGCATTTCCGGATTGCCGTTGGACAGGATCGCAAGCTTCAATCCCATCGATTGGAGCCGCTGCAGCACGCCCAGGTTTTCAGGGAACGCGTCCAATTTCGCGTACTGTCCCATCAGCATGTTTTGCGCATCGAGCGTCAGGTCCAGCTTAAGCTTCTTGCAAGTGAAAACCAGCGCATCCTGCGTCACTTCCCAAAACGGTTTGTAGGTCGAGCACATCGTGCGCAACCGCGTGTATTCGATCTGTTTGTCGCGCCATAATTCAGCCAGCGCGGCGCCCCGCTTCGGGAACAGTTTCTCGGCGAGCGAACCGATCGAATACACATCGAACAGGGTTCCATAGGCGTCAAAGACGATGGCTTGAATGGACATTGCGTTCGCTTTCTTTGCTTGACCTGTTGCATTCGGTAACGGTTAAAGTATATTCAATATAAATAATCACAAAGTATATGATTAATCACTTTATTATTTCGTTTCAGTCACAAATGAGAAAATGATCATTTCGGCCCTTGCCGAAATAACCTTGCCTGTTTAGCATCCATGGACCAATTCAAGCAAATCTCGACCTTTGTCGATGTCGTCGCCAAAGGCAGCCTGTCCGCCGCAGCGCGGGCGGAAGGAATCGCCCCGGCGATGATCGGGCGCCGGCTCGACGCGCTGGAACAGCGGTTGGGCGTCAAGCTGTTGCAGCGCACGACGCGCAAGATCGCACTGACCAACGAGGGGACCGCTTTTCTCGAGGATTGCCAGCGGATTCTGCTGGACCTCGACAATGCGGAATCGTCCGTGTCCGAACGCAGCGCCCGGGCAAGCGGCCATCTGATGATTTCCGCGCCTGCCGGATTCGGGCGGCAGCACGTTGCGCCGTTAATGCCGTCCTTTTTGTCCGAACATCGAGAAGTGACGCTGACGCTGAATCTGAACGATCGTGTAGTGGACTTGATCGGCGAAGGAATCGATGTCGCCATTCGGATCGCGGAGCTGTCGGACTCCAACCTGATCGGCGTCAAGCTGGCCGATAACAAGCGCGTGGTGGTTGCCTCGCCCGGATACATCAAACGCCACGGCAATCCGGCATCGCTCGACGACTTGGCCAGGCATAATTGCCTGGCGATCAGCAACGAAGGCAGCCAGCGCGGCTGGACGTTTCGCCAAAACGGCAAAAATGTGACATTGAAAGTTGCCGGCAACATGGTCTGCAACGATGGCGCGGTATTGCACGACTGGGCATTGTCCGGCAAAGGATTGGCATGGCGTTCGATGTGGGAAGTCGGTGCCGCAATCGAATCCGGCAAACTGGTGACCGTACTCGATGAATTCGCGGCGCCGGGCAACGATATCTACGCGGTGTTTGCGCAACGGCAGCATTTGCCGTTGCGCATTCGTGCATTTGTGGATTTTTTGCGACGCGTTTATTTGACGCCGGATTACTGGCGCAAATGACAGGAATTGCCCTGCCGGGAAAGCTATTGAGCGCGGCGCGATGGATTAATGCTGCTGAGCGCCGCCCAGATACGCCGCCTTCACGGCCGGATCGTTCTTGAGGCTTTCCGCCGGACCATGCACTGAAATGCGTCCGTTCTCCAGCACGTAACCATAGTCCGCGACATTCAGCGCCGCAGCGGCGAACTGCTCGACCAGCAACATCGTTATACCCTGCTCTTTCAAACGTGAAATGATCCGGAACACTTCCTCCACCAGAATCGGCGCCAAGCCCATTGAAGGTTCGTCGAGCAGGATGACTTCGGGATTCAGCATCACGGCGCGCGCCATCGCCAGCATCTGCTGTTCACCGCCCGACAACGTGCCGGCCAGCTGGCTCTGGCGTTCCTTCAGGCGAGGAAACAGTTCGAGCGCCTTGTCCAGATCGTTCTTGACGTCGCCGCGCGGACGCGACCGTGTAAAGCGCGGGAAAGCCCCCAGCAAAAGATTATCGGCCACGCTCATCGTCGAAAACACGCGCCGGCCTTCCGGCGAATGCGCCAGGCCGGCGCGTGCAATCCTGTGGGATTCCAGTCCGGTCACATCCTTGCCGGCCAGAGTCACTGTGCCGCTTTTAGGTTTGATCATGCCGGAGATGGCGCGCATCGTGGTGGTTTTGCCTGCACCGTTCGAGCCGATCAGCGTAACGACTTTGCCTTTCGGAACGTCGAGCGATATGCCGTGCAGAACGTCAACCTTGCCGTATGCCGCGTGCAAATTGGAAATGGAAAGCATGTCAGTTTCTCGCTAAGGTTGAGGTCGCGACGATATCTGCGGCAGGCGCTTCTTCGCCGACACTGCCGCCCAGATAGGCTTCAATCACTTTCGGATCGGCCTGCACGGCGGCAGGCTTGCCCTCCGCGATCTTCTGACCGAAGTCGAGCACCGTCACGGTATCCGAAATCGACATCACCACATCCATATGATGTTCGATCAGGATGATCGTGATTCCATACTGGCGTATCTTGCGGATGATCGCGATCAGTTCCTTGATGTCGGGAGCGGTCAGGCCGGCAGCCGGCTCATCCAGCAGCAGCAACTTCGGATTCAGCCCCAGTGCGCGGCCGATTTCGAGGAGCCGCTGCTTTCCGTACGGCAGATTGCGCGCCTCTTCATTGGCCAGCGAAGACAGGCCGACGAATTGCAGAATACTGGCTGCACGCACGCGCGCTTCCTGTTCTTCCCGTTTGTAGCGCGGCGTCTGCAGCATCACATCAAGGACATTGCTCCTGAAAGTATGATGCAAGCCGACCAGCACATTCTCGGTGGCGGTCATTTCGCCGAACAGTTGCACATTCTGGAAAGTACGCGCAACGCCGCCCAAGGCGATCGCCGACGGCGTCAATCCGGAAATCACTCTTCCATTGAATTCGACTTCGCCGGCAGTCGGTTTGTAAATCCCTGTAAGCACATTCATCATTGTGCTTTTGCCCGAACCGTTGGGCCCGATCAGGCCGTGGACGGAGCCCTCGACGATATGCAGATCCACCTGATTCAGCGCCTTCAGGCCGCCGAACTGCATCACTATCTGTCTGGCGCTGAGCATGTCGGTCGCAACCGACGCCTGTACAGGCGTCGCCCAGGCATGCGCGTCGTCGGCCGCCGCAGTCTTGCCTGCGTCGTAGGTTGCATGATGCCCGGCCCTGCCGGTAATGCCGCGCAGGAATCCGACAATGCCGTCCTGCAGGTAATACACGACAAACAATGTCATCAGGCCGAATACCGTCAAACGCCAGTCCGTGATGCTTTCCAGCTGATAGGCGAATATCGCCATGCCGACGGTAGAAACGACCGGCACGGCGATTTCCCGCGCCGTCCTGCGTTTTTTTGCCAGCAGGAAGACGCCGGAAAGAACGCCGATCACGGCGGCGGCGACGGCAAGCGTGCGAAACAGCTCGATGTCGGCCAGCAGGCTCGGCAGCATCACGACGATCATTGCGCCGATCAGTGCGCCGCTGCGCGTCTTGCGTCCGCCCATGATGACCGCCAGCAGGAACAGGATCGTCAGTTCGAAGTTGTAGGTGTTCGGCGAAATGTATTGCTCGGAATATGCATACAGGCTGCCGGCCAGACCCGCCAATGCCGCGCTGATCACGAACGCATACACCTTGTAGCGATAGACCGAGACGCCCATGCAATCGGAAGCGATGGGGCTGTCGCGCAACGCCTCGAACGCGCGGCCCAGATGCGACTTCAGAATTCGATGGACCACGATCAGCGACAGCACCATCAACAGCGCAACCAGATAGAAAAATTCAACTTCATCGAGCTTGTGGCCGAACGGCGCCGGCTTCGGTATCTTGATGCCGAGCGGTCCTTCGGTCAGGAACGTCATTTCGTTGATCAGTATCTGGATGATCGTGCCGAAAGCCAGCGTCACCATTGCCAGATACGGGCCGGTCACGCGCAGGGCCGGCAATGCGAGCACCGCGCCGAATACCGCAGTGACCGCGATGCTGGCCGGCACGGCAATCAGGAACGGCAGCCCCAGCTTCATGTACAGTACGCCGGCGGTGTAAGAGCCGATGCCGAACAGACCTGCATGGCCAAGCGACACCTGACCGGTATAGCCGACTACGATATCCAGTCCGAACAGCAGAATTGCATAGATCAGAATCGTTTCTGCAAGATGGAGATAATACGGATTGGGGGACACTATCGGGAACAGCGCGAGCGCGGCGATGCCAACTACTGCGATTGCGAGTGATTTCATGTTCATGTTCAGACTTTCTTGATCGCGGCTTTACCGAACAGACCCGCAGGCTTGACCGCCAGCACCAGCAGCAGCAGCAGCAATCCCGGCACTTCCTTGTATCCGGTCGAAATATAGAAACCGGTCAGCGTTTCGGCAATGCCGAGAATCAGGCCCCCTATGATCGCGCCCATACCCGAAGTCAGCCCGCCGATGATCGCAACCGCAAATGCTTTCAAGCCGAGTGCCGTGCCCATCGTCGCGCCGGTCAATGTCAACGGCGCAATCAGCACGCCGGCAAACGCCGCCGTTGCAGACGAAAGCGCATAGGAAAATGTGATCACCATGCTGGTGTTGATGCCCATCAGGCCGGCCGCATCACGATCGTTGGAAGTGGCGACGACTGCCTTGCCGTAAATCGACTTGCGATTGAACATTTCGACTGCAAGCATCATGGCGAGCGCGCCCAGTACAACGACAACCTGCATCGGCTGCACATTTGCGCCGAGCAGCTTGAACGGCGTCGCGGTAAGGGGTGTCGGGAAGGTCAGGTCGTCCTTGCCCCAGATGTTTTCGGCAACGTTCTTGAAGATGATCGCCAGTGCGATCGTCGACATGATCCAGCCGAATTCCGATTTGATCTTGATCGCGGGGCGTACGCCGATCCATTCGACCACGGTTCCCTGCAGCGCGCCGAAGACGATTACCAGCGGAATCATCAGCCAGTAATTGAGATATGGTCCGCCATGTATGTTGCCGACCAGGCTGAGGCCGACCAAGGCGCCGAGCATCAAGGCTTCGCCTTGTCCGAAATTGAGTGTGCCGGAAGTGGCAAATGTAAGTTGATAGCCGAAAGCGATCACTGCGTAGATCATGCCGAGCGCTATGCCGCTAAAGACGAGTTGCAGCAGAATTTCCATTTATTTCACCATGAGGCCAGCGTCATTACACCGTTGTTCGGTAAGAAAAAGGCCAGCCCTGCATCGCCGGGACTGGCCAGTCAATCGTTGCAGCGTCATTTTTTATCTGACGAAAACGACACCTTATTGCATTACTTGGCCAGCACTACACGGCCGTTTTTGACTTCGCCGAAGACGGTGGTCTTCGCATCGATTGCCTCGTGGTTATCCTTGCTGTAAGGCTTGTTGTAGGTGGTAACGACCCCGTCCACTTTTTCAGTGAGATTTTCCAGCGCGGCGCGCACCTTCGGGCCATCGGTGGTGCCGGCCTGCTTGAATGCGGCTGCGAGCAGATACACGGAATCGTAACCCTGTGCAGCTGAAACCGGCGACGGCATGCGTCCGCCGGCAGGTTTGTACGCCTTCACGTAATTGTCGATGAAGGTCTTGCGCTTGGGCGTATTCGGTTCCTGGATGAAGGTTTGCGGCATCAGGGTGCCTTCGCCATTCTTGCCGGCGTTGTCGATGAAGTTACCCATCGATAGAGTCCAGCTGCCGATCATCGGTACTTTCCAGCCCAGCTTTTCCATGCCGTTGGCAATCTGCGCCAGTTCCGGGCCGATGCCGTAAGTCAATACGGTTTGCGCACCGGCCTGTTTTGCCTTCAGCAACTGCGGCGTCATATCGACGTCTTTGATGTTGTACTTCTCGATGGAGACCGCCTTGATGCCTTTCTTGTCGAGCGCTTTTTCCAGATCTTCACGGCCCAGCTGACCGTAGTTGGTGGAATCGGCCAAAATCGCGACCTTGGTGAACTTGCGCCTGGTGATTGCTTCATCGACGATCATCGCAGACTGAATCGAATCATTGGCGGAAGTACGGAAAACGTAATTTTCCGGCTGATCGGCAAATTGCTTCGTGATAATGGATCCGGTTGCAACGTTGTTAATAACGGGAATCTTGGCTTCCTGATAGAAGCGCTGCGAGGCGAGTGCGACACCGGTGTTGATGAAGCCGACTGTCGCAGCCACTTTTTCCTTGTTGATCAATTCCTGTGCGACTTGCACGCCGCGCTCATTTTTCGCTTCGTCATCACGCTCGATTATTTGCAGCGGACGTCCCAATACCCCACCCTTGGCATTGATTTCGGCAACTGCCAGCTTGACGCCGTCGCGCATCGACACGCCCATAGGTGCGGAGCCGCCGGTGAATGGCCCGCTTACACCGATCTTGATGGGATCTGCGGCAAATCCAGCAACCGACCAGCTCAATAATGCTGCAGCGATTAGCGATTTCGTTTTGTAAGTCATGTCATCCTCTTATTTTATGTTGATGGTAAAACTTGGAGCAAATACTGGTTTAGGCAGTTTTGTATACCTGCAAAGTGCGAAAGCAACAGATAGGTAAAGCAATCAATAAAAATCCTTGGGCGTTACTGCTGAAACGGTAGCGCGCTTTTTAAAGTTTTTATATTGACAACAGAATGCCGGATACTTTCTACTCTAAAACCTTGGTAATCTTAAAGTAAATTAATGTAAAAGAATCCATAATCACACTGATAAGTTGTCAAATTTTTTCACGTTTTCATGAATATTTTTCATTCAAACTCATGCTTCAGAGAAATTTAATATCATGAATATTAGAACTCATTTCATAAATAGTCACGCACCCATACGGAATCCGGGAGATCCTCCAATCAGATGCACTTGCCGTCATTTCCGAAGGCAAAAAAAATCCCCGGCTAGCCGAGGATTTTTTATTTCGCTTGATCCAGCTTAGATAGGCTGAATGTTCGAAGCTTGCTTGCCTTTAGGACCGGAGGTCACTTCAAAAGAAACGCGTTGGTTCTCTTGCAGCGACTTGAAGCCGCTCGACTGAATTGCCGAAAAGTGAGCGAACAGATCTTCGCCGCCTTCATCCGGAGTAATAAAGCCGAAGCCTTTCGAATCATTGAACCATTTTACGATACCAGTTGCCATTACATTTCCTATTTCAGTTAAGTTGGGCAGATGCCCGTTAGATCGTTTCAACCAAGTAAGAAAGGACAGACTGATACTGCACCACTACTAGCTCGAATCTCAACGATTGCTCATTATACTGTATAAAAATGGGGTAGATAGAGAAAATGCCAAGATCGCCACTCTATTTCCCCGTTAAGACCGAATTAATTGATTTAGATCAAAGTTCTTGTTGCAACAAATCCGGCTATGCAATGCGACCGGCACGATTACCATCAAAAATCGACACTGTCGAAACGATCGTTCCCGCTTCGCTGTACCTCAAGGCTTTCAAGCCGCTCACTTGATGACCGCCTGCATCGGATAGTCTGGTGATCACCAGTCAAAGACGCTTGGTCACATATCAACCGCAGCACCGGACGAGCTGATTATACTGGCATGGCTGATGCATGAGAACATTCGACCCAGGCGATTGGACAGATGCGATGGCGCGCAACAACAGACCACGGACTACAGCGGACATGCCGCAGAAACGACAAGCCGCAGCCATATCGTCTCCCTCTTACCGGAGCATTAAAAAAACATTGCGTGAAACCTTTGGCATTTCAGAGCTGCGCCCCGGCCAGCATGAGGTCATTGAAAGCATTTTGCAAGGGCACGATACATTAGCCATCATGCCGACAGGAAGCGGCAAATCGCTGTGCTATCAATTACCTGCGCTGCACATGCCAGGCACTACGGTCGTTGTTTCGCCGCTCATTTCTTTAATGACGGATCAAGTAGGCAAACTGAAAGATACCGGCGTCAATGCAGCGCAGGTCAATAGCATGTTATCCACACGGGAAGAAGTCAGCACATTAAAGAACATTGAAAAAGCCGGCAGCGAATTTGTATTTACTACGCCCGAACGTTTGTCGAATCCAGAATTCATCGCAACCTTGAAGCAGAATAAAATCGATTTTTTCGTGATCGATGAAGCGCATTGCATCTCGCAATGGGGACATGATTTTCGTCCAGCCTATCTCGCGCTGCGCGCTGCGATCGAGGCGCTCGGTCATCCGACAGTGTTGGCCCTGACTGCGACAGCGACCAAGCCGGTAATTGAAGACATCAGTAAACAGTTAAGCAGCACCGATATGCAGGTTATCAATACAGGCATTTATCGATCCAACCTGCATTATCGCGTCTCGCATGTCACCAGCGAAGAGGAAAAAATTGCAAGAACAATCCGGCTGGCGCAAGAAACAGAAGGGTCCGGAATCATCTATGCGGCCACCGTCAAGGCAGTCGAGCAATTACACTACGCGTTGATGCAGGCCGGCGAAAACGTGACCTTTTACCATGGGCAAATGGCCGTCAGGCAACGGAAGCAGAATCAGAACGACTTCATGCAAGGCATCAGCCGGATCATGATTGCTACCAATGCCTTTGGAATGGGAATCGACAAAAGCGATATCCGCTTTGTGATTCATTTCCAGATTCCGGCAAATCCTGAAGCTTATTATCAGGAGTCGGGACGTGCGGGGCGCGATCTGGCGCCGGCTTTTTGCACCCTGCTATACCACTTGAAAGACAAGCGTGTGCAGCAATTTTTCCTGGCGCGGCGCTATCCTGATATCGACGAAATAAGCGCTCTGTATACGGCAATGCAGACACTTGGCCATGACAACCAGCATATCGATCTGGCACGTCTACGAGAAGAGCTGAAACATGTCTCTGCAAGCAAACTGCAAGTCGCATTAAAACTTCTGGCCGATGGCGGATTCATTTCTCAGGATGAAAATCTCGATTATCGTTTGCTCAAGGCACACGCCAAGACGAAAGCGTTGCTCCCGCTGATACATGTCTACCGCGACAAGAACGAGCATGATCGTCAAGCGCTTGAGCGAATGGTGTTTTATGCCCAAACCGGTTTCTGCCGCTGGAAAGTATTGCTCGAATATTTTGGAGAACAGGTCAGCTGGGAGCATTGCGGCAAATGCGATAACTGCATACGTCCTCCCGAACAGGCTTTGGCCGCACTACCGGCGCGGATGCGGCAGTCAAGATCAAGTACAGTGCGCCATGAAGAAAAACCGCATACCTTCATTGCAGGCAGTTCGGTAAGAGTCCCCAAATTCGGCGAGGGCCGGATCGTTTCCGTTGCCGGAGAAAAAGTCACGATTATTTTTCCAAACAGTCAAACCAAAACTTTCCTGGATCGATACGTCGAGCCGGCTTGACGGTCTTCAGGTCAGGTGCGATTTACTTTTCTGCATCGACAATGGTCTGCAATTAATCGATACAAAATACTATTGCCCGACTTTCAAATAGCGCGCTGCCGCCTTGCGGTTGCTACGGCATACCGGCAAACGACAAGGCGGTCGCCGCACCAAAGCATTCAAAAAGCATTATCACAAATCTCGGGCCGACTCCCTGTTTAACCAAGACCTCCCGCATCACAAGAGGAGAGGCTCTTGATGTATTAAAAATACAGCCCGCTTTGCATAGTTCCTGTATGTCCATTTATCGGATAAGCTGATGTCAGATTTATTACAAGCAATAATTGACAAAACAATATGCCGCTTAAAGAGGAAAGAGAAAAGAGGATGATGAATACAGTGACTGTCCGTCCACCCCGCGACGCTCGGCCTGTACTCCTGTTTTTCATTTGTCTTACCGTTGCCGCACTCATTGTCCAGACATGGTGGACGATCGCGCAGGATCGGCAACTGACCATCGAATCGCAAAAACGGAATAGTTTGATCACGGTACGCGGCCTTGAGGAACGCGCGGCCCAGACACTGGAAGAAATCAGCCATGTGATGGCAAGGACTGCCGATGCAGTCGGTGCAATGGATGAGGCGACTGCTTCCGATGCATCTGCAATGCATCGGATTCTCGCAAGGGAAAGCGATAGGCTCCGATCCATTGCTGTACTTTGGATCGCCAATCCGGAAGGCGTTATCCGGGCCACATCGGTCCGACAGCCGGCGCGCGAAACCGATATCGGCAATCGGCAATATATTCAATTCCTGCACGACCATCCAGACCATGGAGAGATAGTCATCGGCTTTCCAGACCGCGGCTTTGAGAACGAATGGACCATACCGGTTGCACGCAATCTGTATGACAGAAAAAAACGCCGCATCGGAATCGCAGGCGCATCAATCCGCATAAGCTATTTCTCGGATTTTTACAGGCGGGTGATCGGAGCTGGAAATGCAACGGTAACCTTGCGGACAAACGATGGCATTGTATTGATCCGCTCGCCACACAACGAAAGCTTGCTGGGCCAGAACATATCGAACTCAAAGGTTTCCCAAAGAATCCGCAGCGAACTGCCTGAAGGAGCGTTTGAGGACCTCTCTATTTTTCACGGACATGCCCGCCTTTTCGCATATAGCAAAACAACCGGCTTTCCCGTCACAACAATTTATGGTGTGGATATTCAGCATTTGCTCGCGCCCTGGCATGCCAGATCCAGAAACAGAATATTGCTCAGCGGCGCGACCATCCTGTTTATCGGCATACTTACGTTCTTTTTATTGATTCACATTCGGCGTTTGCGCAGATCGGAAGGCAGCCTGACAGCGAGCGAACATCGCTATCGCATGCTGTATGAAAGTGCAAGCGACGGCATCCTTCTGCTTACCCGGGATCAGATCTACGTCGACTGCAATAATGCTGCGGTCAAGCTTTTCTGCGTTCCGGGCAAGGAATACATCATCGGTAAAAGCGCAGACGATTTTTCTGCAATGGAACAGGTTTCGGCGGGATTATCTTTTGCAGACAGACAAAAGCTGGTCGATGCGGCTTTGGCAGGAAAACCGCAGCAGTTTGAATGGGCGCTGATGCGCGACGGTCGGATTCATTACAGCGAGCTTACGATGAGCCGCGTGGAAATGGAGCAGGAACCGCTGTTGCTTTGCATGTTCCGTGATATCAACGTCCACAAGCAATCGGAAGAACTGCAAGAAGGGCAAAACCGTATTCTCCACATTATTGCCGGAGGAGCGGGCCTGCAAAAAATTCTTGATGAAATCGTTCTCTTTATCGAACAGCGCGCACCCCACAGCCGCTGCATGATAATGCTGCTGAATGAAGACCTGTCCCGGTTCACCTGGGGTGTCGGCCCCAGCATTCCTGAAGCCGTAATGCGAGGAATATCGGAGATGGAAATCAAGGAAGGCAACGGCGCCTGCAGCGAAGTAGTGTTAACCCGGTATCCGGTCATGGTCGACCATATTGAAACGGATCCTTCGATACACGGAGTACACGAACTGTTTACGGCTACTGATTTCGTTGCTTACGGCTGCTGGCCGATCATGGGAAAGCGCGGTCAGATTTTGGGCATATTTTCGATGTTTTACGATAACCATCGCATTCCAAGCGGGGACGATGTGCAATTGGTCGGCATCAGTACCGACCTTGCCGGCATTGCCATTGAAAGCCGTTGGGCCGAAGAAAGAATACGCCACCTTGCTCATTACGATGACCTCACCGGACTGCCGAATCGATTTCTTTACATGCAGTATCTCAACAAGGCGCTCGCATATGCGGAGCGCAGCCAATTACCGGTGGGCGTTTTATTCCTCGATCTGGACAGATTCAAGAATATAAACGACACATTTGGTCATGAAGCCGGAGACACCGTGCTGCGCAATCTGTCTGTCCAGTTCAGAAAATGCCTGCGCGAATCGGACACCATTGCCAGGATCAGCGGAGATGAATTTATTGTCCTTGTCGACAATTACAGCGATCCGCGGCGTTTGGGGGAGATTGCGCAGAGGCTTCTGGTTGAAGCGGCCAGGCCTTTCGATATCGACGGCCAGGAATGCCAGCTCAGCGTCAGCATCGGCATCGCCACTTATCCGGTCGACGGGTTAAATGCGCAGGCCCTGCTCAAAAACGCCGATATCGCCATGTATCGTGCCAAAAGCACCGGCAAGAATAATTACCAGTTTTACTCGTCCGAGATGAATACCCATACGGTCGAGCGCCTGACGCTGGAAGCAAAACTGCGCCGGGCCATTGAACGCCATGAATTTGTCGTGCACTATCAACCCAAAGTGGATGTACTTACCGGGCAAGTTGTCGGTGCCGAAGCACTGGTGCGCTGGCAACATCCGGAACAGGGTATTTTATTGCCTGGGAAATTTATCGGATTGGCCGAAGAAGTCGGTCTGATCGGACCTCTCGGCATGCTCGTACTGGAAAATGCCTGCCGCGACATCATGAGTTTTAAAAATGCAGGTATTTCATTTGGACGCGTTGCAATCAATTTATCCGGCAGCCAGTTCAATGACATTCATTTGCTGCGCGATGTCAAAAATGTGGTCGCCTCATATCAGGTCGATCCTGCCTGTCTGGAATTCGAGATTACCGAAAGCATGGTGATGCATAACCGAGACCAGGCAATCGAACTGATGGATGGGATCAGGAAACTGGGTTTTTCCCTGTCGATCGACGATTTCGGAACAGGATATTCATCGCTTGCGTATTTGAAGCGCTTTCCGGTAGACAGCGTGAAGATCGACAAATCTTTTATCAGCGATATTTCGCTTGACCAGAACGATTCCGCGATCGTTCAGGCGATTATCGTGATGGCGCATATACTGGGCCTTAAAGTAACCGCCGAGGGTGTAGAGACATTTACTCAGCTTAAAACGCTTCAGCAGTTCGGATGCGATGAGTACCAAGGCTTTCACTTCAGCAAGGCAATTCCGAAAAACGAATTCATCGCCTTGGTACAACGGCAGGCAATCGTGTCGCTGGCATGAAACAAGCCTGACCGGAATCGTATACCGTTTTTTTCATTCCTCTCTTCCTGCACATTCCGCTGCAAACCGGCTACCGGTCCGGATTTAAAACCTTGTATCTTTCACCTTCCCGGCATTGATGGATGCAGGTCTGATCCTGATCAAAAATCGATGCTGTAAAAAAGCAATAATGAAGCAAGCCACAATCATGCAGTTAAAGCGCAAACATATATCGCGCATGGCACGGCCTGCGCTTTTATTTATATCTTTGCGTTCATGCATGGGCTGACGCGGATTGAAAGGATTTATTGATGAAAGCTTGCAAATGGCTTAGTCGCGGCAGCATTTATTTCTGTGCACTTGTTGCGTCTTGGGCTTCCGCCCAACAAACTTCAACTGCGCAGAACGTTTATTCCCGTATTCCATTGAGCTGGCAGAATCAAGGCCTTTCTTCATCAACCGGCAACACTGTTGATTTCTTCCAAAACACTCGGCAGTGGATTTCACATTTGCAAAAAACGGGATTCATCGACCGCTCCTTGCCGGCTCCCTACCGCGTTGCGATTCCGTTGATGTCATTTGGGGGAGATGCCGGACCAAAGTTAAAAATGACTTATGCGCATAACATGCCGGGCACCGAAGGCGGGAAAGGCATCCTGTTCTTCATCACCATGGAGACGCCCTAGAACGGTTTCATATGCGTGTGCGGATGATGCGGGTTGGTTTGGGGTGCAGGGCAAGGCGCGAGGAGTACAGTGTGGCGAGCCACACAAGCGATGAGCAACGCCGCAGTGTGCCCCAAAGCGGCGCGCAGCGCGCATACACGCATATGATAACCGCTCTAATAGCCCGCCACATTCCAATGCACTGTTGGAGTCGACGCAAATGAAGCCTCCAAAGCTTGCGATGCGCAGACCAATTCGTCGCAAGGATTTCAAAGAATAACAAAAATAAAAAACCAAACTGACAGGCATTTCTCGTCTTTGACGTGGGAACGCCTGTTCGTTTGATCCTGACCGAAATTAAACCGGGAAAGCGCATTCGCGCTTTTCACTATTCCGCAATGCCTGATCGTCTCCCTGTAATGCGACTCGGCATTTAACAGCGCGATTTATCTCCCACAAAGCATTCCTGCCTGAAATAATTTTTTGCATGGCTGAACATGTCTTGAAAATTTGATTCGACAATGGTTTTCCTTGGATAAAAATTTAATTAACGAAAGGTTCTTGTGTTCACGCAAGCTTCCGAACGGAACTTCTCAATCAAGGATTACTTTTTATATTTTATCAATAGCAAGTTGCGGCTTCTTCGCTAATGTCTGTCTTGCATTTCTTCATGTGCGCTCATGCGAGAAAAACAAATTGATAAATTGGATAAAAGGCCTATGCATAAATATCTATATCGCAAAGTCAGTCCGTTACTGTTGATCATTTCCGTGGGCGGATGCGGTGGAGGCGACTCAGCCACTGCCCCCGCTGCGCAAACTACCACCACTACGCCGACTGTCTCCCCATCTGGGCCCGTCAATATACCGCCGGTGACTACCAATCCGGGTGATACTCCCGGCACAATCCAGCCTCCGCCCATTCAACCGCCTGTCGTGGACCCTTCTTCTCCGCCGATGACCATGTCATGCGTTGACGGGCCAACCTGGCAGTGCAGCGGGGGCAGCATTATCAGGAGCGACAACGGTGTGGCGCTGACAAGCTCAGGCGTGCAGGCATACGGCAGGTCAACCAGCGATCTTGCGATTCCGAATCCTGACGGATCAGGAGCGTTCGGCCTGGCGCTGAGCTCAGGCGGCGTGGCGGAACTCAGGGTGAATAAAGACAACAACGGCGTTATATCAAATGCCGCCGTGCTGCTGAGCAACCTCGGGCTCACTTGGGACGGCAAAACCGAACGTCCCCAGATCGTCGAAACCTTTCAGCCTACACAAGGCCGCGTTCAGCTCGATGCAAACGGTGCGCTCGTCTTCGGTTCGCTTCCTGACAGCGCGAACCTCAGCTTCTACGACTTTGCGAACAAAGGTGTTGCAGGCACCCAGATGAACTATGCCAACAACCGGTACTTTCCCCGTACCGGCAATCCGTCCCGCTGCCAGCCGATGACGCCTTCTTGCAGCACCATCGAAACGACCGGCCTGCATTTCCGGACCGGCGACTGGCGCACGGGTGGAACCGCTCCCGACATGGCGGATGCAGGACGTGTGCATGGAGATGGCGATGTCCATGCCGGCAACGGCATTCCGGATTCGAATGGCAATGTAACCATTCTGCCCGGCGGTTCCGGCGTAGGGGTTCCATTCCCCGGTTCGAAGGGATACCGAGCCTTGGACAGCTGGAATTTTCAATACAGCAATCTGGGCGCCTGGCTGACACAGGACACAGTCCAAATCGGCGAGTGGGGCGGATTCGATGAGCACAATAAAAATCGCCGCGGCATGGTGGCATTCGGCGCAGTATCCGATCCTGCTGCTGTTCCCGCGACCGGTTCAGCGACTTACTCGGGCTTTGCCTATGGCTGGTATGCTCGCAATGCCACCGAAGAACCCTCTTTCTTTCGTGGAGCGGCATCGATAACAGTGAATTTCGTTTCGCGGGAAGCCGTCGTAACGCTGCAGAACACGGTGACATCCGATGCGTCTGCAACCCAGGTGCCGGTTGCGCTCAAGGCCGTCACGGCAATGGGTGCTGCAGGCGCAAACGTCGCCAATTATCTGACCGGTCCTGTAGATAACGGCAAGCTGAAGGGAGGACTTAGCGGCCGCTACTTCGGGCCGGTGGTTGCAACCGGTACGAGCGGTACGGGTCCTGCGGAAGCCGGCGGCGCATTTTCTCTTTCGAATCCGGCAACCGGCGAAGCCGTCATCGGAGGATTCATCGCGCGCAAGCAGTAATTGATCCGGTCAATAAAAAGGCCCGCTATCGGTGACGATGCGGGCCATGTCTCCTCTCATCCCTCATCTGGAGATGAATTTTTGAACTGCCTGCATAGTTTAAAAAGGCATCGTCCCGGGGCCTTGATAAATCTCAATATTCGAATAATAAGAGCCTGTGTTCCTGCAGTTTTTGCCAAGTCCTTTTCCTGAAAAAATTGGATAAGATGATTTCGACAGCGGCATTAAAACTTTGAA
>JAQGLW010000164.1 GCA_028292665.1 Herminiimonas sp. | reverse complement strand
GTGGGCGCCGGACGGCCAGTCGCCGGAAGGCCGCGCCTGGGCCGCGCCCAACAGCAACGGCGTCAATGCCGATAATTCCAGCGGCATCACGATCGACGGCGTGCGCATCTTTTCGGCCGGCGACGGCGTCAGCGCCAACGGCTCGACCAATCTGCATGTGCTCAATACCGATATCCTCAACAGTTATCGCGACGGCATCTGGGCCAGCGGCAGCAACGGCTTGGTGGTCGACAAGAGCAGTGTGGTCAATGCGCGCCGCAACGGCATCGACGGCTGGTATTCGATCACCGGGGCGGTGGTGACCAATTCGACCGTGGCCAATGCCGGTACCGTAGGCATGCCGACGGCGACCGATGGCGGCATTTTCTTTGGCGACGGTTCGGACAACACTCTCGACGGCAACCATGTGACCAATTCCGGCTATCACGGCATCAGCGTGCTGCATAACAGGAACACCACGGTGAGCAACAACGTGGTCGATGCGGCCTGCGTGGTGCTGACCGATTGCGCCGGGATTTATACCGGCGCAACGGACAAGCTGCCGCTGAATCTGCGCATCGAGGGCAATACGGTGAAGAATGTCGGGGGCACCGAAGGGATTGCGGTGTATCTGGACGATTATGCCAACGGCGTGACGGTGACGAAGAACGCTATTTCCAGCAGCACCAAGGGGATGGTGATTCACAACGGCTTCAATAACGTCGTGACGCAAAATACCTTTGCTTCCAGCGGAGTCACTCATCTTGGCTTCGGACAGGATGGAGAAGGCGCAATTCACGATAACCAGATCACCAATAATGCATTCCAGTCGACCAACGGCGAGCAGACGTTCAACCTCGAATCCAGCTCGAATACGAGCAACATGAATGCCTTCGGCACTTATGATTCCAACACATACACCAGCACCAATCCGAATGTGTTCGGCAAAGTATGGGACGGCAGTTCGCCAGGCGTCGAGTCCAGCTACAGCGCATGGAAAAGTTCCATGGGACAGGATGCGAACTCAACGATGAATGGAAATCCTTGACCGGGAAACCGCTCTAGTATTTCGCTTTCGCTGTTGTTCATTGCCGCCAGCGATCCGCATCGAATTCGAATGCAGCGTTGTCGAACACCGAATCCTTGCGCCAAAAAACATGATGCTTGAATACTGCGAGATTCCACGTTTCAGTTTCTGACGGCTTCGATGCCGCAAACGCTGCATGGCTTAACACTGCCGCACAGCCTCGCGCGCGCGGATCCCGAACCGATTCATAACGGATAATCCGGATATGTTCGTTCCTGGCCTGTTGCGCCAGCTGCTGGCAATGCGCATGATTAACCGGGTCTGTCCATTGAGTGCGTTTTTTGGACAGCGGAGGTTGCCTCAAATCGATCGTTAAACCGGAGACCGGCGTTTTAAACAAGGTCTGCGGCATCGGATCGATCGCATTCAGGTCGGGGCTGTCGATCAGAAAGCGCCAGCGCCAGTATCCCAGTTCCGCGCAAGCAGTTTCGCGGGATTCGGCGCCGTAGAACACGCCAGGATCCGTCGGTCCGCGAAAACGTGATCCCGATGGCAGAGGAGGGTAGCGAAACGGTGTGAAGAGAAGCCAGTGGAGGCGATTTTGATCAGCCTGCAAGGCGGGCTTGGATGCATCGAGAATGTTTTCGAGCAATGCTTGCTCATCAAGCGTGTCGACCAGCACCATCGTCGATATGCGATGCTGCGCTTCCACCGCCCGCCAGAGATCGAGTGAAGCGTCGGCAGCCTTAAATGCGGCCACGATGCGCGTCGACGTAGTGTAAAACGCGGATCAAACCCTCCGTGGTTTCGATCAGTTCGATCGGACGTCCCGCCAATGCGAGGTTGTCGCCGTCAAGCCATTTCCTGGCATTGTCGCCATGTCCCAGCATCGCATCGAGCGAACGAAACAATCGCACCAGAAGAACTGCGAACTCCCATTCCTTTCCGCGATTCTCGCTAAGAAGGTAGTCTCCCGCGAAAAGACGGGAAGCGGTGGCGGTGCTGACGCCAAGAATTTTCGCGACCGATGATTGCTTCAGGTGCAGCAGGACAGCGACGTTTTTAACCGCTTTCGTCAGCGTCGCGGCTGCTTGGACAGAAGATTTCTCGAGAACTGCGTCCATAAATCCTCCTATTTCTACTGCAAGTATAATCTATTATTATTTCTACAGATAGAAATATTATTGGAATTCAGGCAGCTTCAAGGATCGGATCGCTGGCATCTTTTGGGCTACACATTTGAAAATGCTTGATAAACAAGTCAGCGGCGCTATATTTTACTAATAGGTTAATTAACCGATAGGTTTTAAAGATGTCCCCCGATCACCTCAGCGCCACCTTCGCAGCACTCGCCGATCCGACTCGTCGTGCAATCCTTGCGCGCCTTGCCTCGGGCGAGGCATCGGTCAAGGAGCTTGCCGAGCCGTTCGAGATGAGCGCCCCGGCGGTTACCAAGCACCTCAAGGTACTGCAGCGCGCCGGCCTGATCACACAGGGCCGCCAGGCTCAATGGCGGCCTTGCCGGCTGGAGGCCAAGCCGTTGCGGGAGGTGGCCGATTTTGTAGAGCAGTATCGCCGGTTCTGGGAACAGAGCCTGGATCGTTTGGATGAGTACCTGCAGGAATTACAGACGAAGGAGAAAAAAGATGGCCGGAAAAAATAAAGACGCTGCAAGCACTGCCGATCGGGAAATCATCATTACCCGCGTCCTTGATGCGCCGCGGGAGCTGGTGTTCAACGCGTGGATAGATCCGAAACACATAGCGCAATGGTGGGGACCGAGGGGCTTTACGAACACTGTGAGCGAAATGGACGTGAGGCCGGGCGGCGTTTGGCGCTTTGTCATGCACGGTCCCGATGGCGTCGACTACAAGAACAAGATCGTCTATATCGAGATCGTGCAACCCGAGCGCCTGGTCTACTCCCATGGCGGGGACGAGGATGGCGACGATTCCGGGCAGTTTCACGTGACGGTGATCTTCGCCGAACAAGGAAGCAAGACCAGGCTCACCATGCGGACGCTCTTCGAGTCGGCTGCGGAATGCGAAAAGACCAAGAAGTTTGGGGCCGTCGAGGGAGGGAACCAGACCATCGATCGCCTTGAGGAGTTCCTGGCGAAGGCTTGAGCCTTCCACGCCACGCGATTCAACAACGCAAGGGGTCGGATAGCGAGAAAAATAATTTATCCGAAACGTCTCGTGCCGACGTCCCTTGCTCCAATTCCGTGGCCGTCATCTGTAGAACTCATTTCATAAATATTGCGGCGCAGCTTCTGCAGTAACCAGCTCCAAACGCGCACGTCGGTTTTCCCTGCCTAAAGTTTTGGCCCCATCTGCCGTAAATCCTTGTAAATGCCTATGGTATCCGAGTGTCATTCGCCGGCGAATACGGAGACCCACATTGGAACCAATGGGCCGGTGCGCCGGCCATGCACGTCATCACATCACCCCGGGAGCCAGGAATGAGTTTGAGCAATATGAAAATCGGACAGCGCTTGGGCGCCGCTTTTGCAGTCTTGTTGGTCTTTTTGCTGTCGGTAACCGTGCTTGGGTTGAGCCAAATGTCGGAAATCGATTCCCGGCTGAAACGTATCGCAAATGAAAATAATGTGGCATTGAAGTCGGTCGGGGCCATGCGCGTGGCGGCCTCGGAAAGAGCCCTTACCGTCCGTAACTTGCATATTGCCGCGGCAACAGAGGCTCAAGCATCGGACAAGGATCCGGCGTTGAGTGAAGAGAGCGTCACACGCATCAAGAAGGAAACCGAACGGGTCAAGGTCGAAAGGGCCAGGTTCAAGCAAGCGCAGAACACTCTGACTGCGATTTACGCACAAGCAAGCGATGTTTCACCGGAAGAGAAGAAACTGCTGGCAAAAATCATCGAATTCGACAATGCCACCATACCGATCGAAGACAAGCTGTTTGAGGCAACCCTGGCAAACAAGGGAATGGATGCGACTTTCTCCATCATCACCAAAGTACGCAACCTGTTGAGGGAATCGACGAACGCCACCGGCGAACTCAGCACCTTGATCGAAAAGCGAAGCGATCAGGCGGCGGTCGATGCCGCAAGCGCCTACGAAAAGGCGCGGACATGGATGATTGCACTGAGCGTATTGGCCGTGACCGTAAGCGCCTTGCTGGCATGGCTTGTGACCCGCAGCATTACCGCGCCGCTGAAAAAAGCAGTCGAGGTCTCGCAAGCAGTGGCAAGAGGCGACCTGTCCGTCCATATCCAGGTCACGTCAAAAGATGAAACCGGCCAGTTGATGCAGGCATTGAAAGACATGGCGCAAAGCCTGGCCGGGATCGTGGCCGAAGTCCACAGCGGAACGCAGCTGATTGCCGCCTCATCGAAAGAAATGGCGGCTGGCAATCTCGACCTTTCCTCCCGCACGGAACAGCAGGCCGGTTCACTTGAGGAAACCGCGTCTTCGATGGAGCAGCTGACGTCGACGGTCCGGCAAAACGCAGACAACGCGCGCCAGGCCGGCCAGCTTGTATCGGCCGCATCCATCGTCGCGGTCAAGGGCGGACAAGTCGTCGCGCAGGTAGTCGACACAATGGGCTCGATCAACGAATCCGCCAAGCAGATTGTCGACATCATCGGCGTCATCGACGGCATCGCATTTCAGACCAATATCCTGGCGCTGAATGCGGCAGTCGAGGCAGCGCGTGCCGGCGAGCAGGGCCGCGGATTTGCGGTGGTCGCTACGGAAGTCCGCAATCTTGCACAACGCAGCGGTGCAGCGGCAAGGGAAATCAAGAGCCTTATCGGCGACTCGGTGGAAAAAGTCGGCGCCGGCAACAAACTGGTTGAGCAAGCGGGCGCAACCATGGTTGAAATCGTTGCAAGCGTAAAACGGGTGACGGACATCATGGGAGAAATTACCGCCGCAAGCCAGGAACAAAGTGACGGCATCGGACAAGTAAATCTCGCCATAACGCAGATGGACCAGGCAACGCAGCAAAACGCCGCACTGGTGGAGCAAGCCGCGGCTGCCGCACAGAGCATGCAAGACCAGGCAGGAAAACTGGTTGAGGCGGTAAGCCGGTTCACGCTCGACGCCCGCCAAACCGATTCGTTGCAGTTGCAGACTATATAGTTGCGGCAAACCGTTGCATTTACAGGTCTCTTGTTTGAACGTGAATCGATATCTTATTTCGTTTTATCGTTGCCTATGAAATTCACGTTCTTTGTTGCACTTCGCTTTCGATTTAACGCAACACTTGTCTTCCGGTTTCGCAAGCTCTGACGACAGAGTGGCCGCTAATCGCAAAGCGTTGCGTTAATCCGCTTTTGTGAAAATGCATTGCAGCTGCCTGAAAGCTGATCTTCAAAGTTGCGCATACGAATGCAGGCCGGAAGGAAACTCGCCGGCGCCAACAAAGGCAAAGGCGGTCACAAGCAGGCTGACCGGCGATCATCAATTATCAGGTCCATCCGCTCTGGCGGCGGCGACACATTACGGCCGCCTTTTCTCCATGAAAAGTCCCGCCCCCTCAAGATGCGCTCCGGATTTTCCTGCAGCTTGTCCGGATGAGTACATCGCAATCATCGCAAAGATCCATGAACCGATTCATGCCGAACCCATGAGTCCGCACAGGTAGGGGCTCGTCATTCTGTTGAAGCGGGCACGATCACCGTGTATATGGCGCCGATCAGGCGCCAGGCGGGCGATTGAATTTCCGGCAATCTCTTTTGCGCTCCTGTATCGATGTTGATATTTCGCAGTATCCAGGCATGCCTGCATGCTATGTTGGATTTTAAATATCTACGTCATGCCTTGTTGTTTTTTGATCAGCTGCTTGCGGGAGGATTGCGCGAGATGCCAAGCATCACATTCCGGGCCGTCGGCGATGTCCTTTTCCTGAAGGCACGCAAGCCCTCCTGTAAGTGTTTTTACAGGAGGGCTTTTTCTTTCGCACTTCCTTTTGTTCAGTTGCATGTATGCGCGGGCGTTGCTTGATCACCATTGAGGGGACAATCGAAAGGAGACATCATGAATAAGTCGGGAAGAAGAGAATTCATCAAGGCAGGTGCGTCGATCGGTGCAGCGGCGGCTGTCGCGCCGTGGATCATCAAAAGTGCCAGGGCGCAGGAGGTGGTCAGGGTCGGGCAGTTGCATTCGCTGACAGGGACCATCGCCATTGCCGAAGCGGCCATCGTCGATGCGGAAAAAATGGCGATGGATGAGATCAATGCCGGCGGCGGCGTGCTGGGCCGCAAGGTTCAATCGATCGTGGAGGACGGCGCGAGCGACTGGCCGACATTCGCCGAGAAGGCGAGAAAACTCCTTTCGCGGGACAAGGTCGCCGCAGTGTTCGGCTGCTACACCTCGGCATCGCGCAAAGCGGTGCTGCCCGTATTCGAGCAGAACAACGGCCTGCTCTATTACCCGACCTATTATGAAGGCCAGGAGCAATCCAAGAACGTCATCTATACGGCGCAGGAAGCGACGCAGTCGGTGATTGCCGCCATCGAATGGATGGCCGGCAACAAAGGGAAGACTTTCTACCTGGTCGGCTCCGACTATATCTATCCGCGCACTTGCAACAAGATCGCCAAGCCGACGATTGCGCGGGTAGGCGGCAAGACCCTGGGCGAAGACTACGCGCCGCTTGGACACACGGAGTTTTCTTCCATCATCAACAAGATCAAGGCAGCCAAACCGGATTGCATCTACAGCACGGTGGTCGGCGGGAGCAATGTGGCGTTCTACAAGCAGCTGGTTGCGGCCGGCCTGAGCGGCGACAAGCAGACCTTGTTGTCGACCGTGGTGTCGGAAAACGAAATAGAGGGTATCGGCAAGGAAAATGCAATCGGTTACTACGCCTGCATGGGCTATTTCCAAAGCCAGAAAAATCCCACGAACGAACGTTTCGTCAAGGCGTTCAAGGCCAAATATGGACAGAACCGCGTCGTCGGGGATCCGATGGAATGCGGTTATACCGGCGTGTATTTCTGGAAGCTTGCCTGCGAGCGGGCAAAGAGTTTCGATGTCGACAAGGTGGTGGCTGCCTCGTCCGACCTGCCGCTGGACGCGCCGGAGGGCATGATCAAGCTGCACAAGACGAACCACCATACGTGGAAGCATGCGCGGATAGGCCGCGCCCGTGCGGATGGACAGTTCGACATTGTCTATGAGTCGCCGCTGATCGAGCCGAACCCGTTCCCGAAACTGACGTGACGGAGCGGCGGGGTCGCAGCGCGTTTTGCGGACAAGATCACGGAACGTAGGCTTGAGGAAAGAAGCGTATGAACCTGGATATCGCAGCCATGCAGGTTTTTGGCGGCATCAGTCTGTTCACTGTCCTGGTGCTCATGGCACTCGGTCTGGCGATCATTTTCGGCTTGATGGGCGTCATCAACATGGCGCACGGCGAACTGATGGCGCTCGGTGCCTACACCACGTATTACACCGCGCATTTCTTCGAAAACCGGCTGCCTTCTTTCATCGACGCCTACTTGTTCTTTGCGATCGTTTTTGCTTTCCTTGTCACATTCGCATTCGGCTGGATCCTGGAAAGATGCTTCATCCGTTTCCTGTACAACCGTCCGCTCGATACGCTGCTCGCGACTTGGGGACTGAGCCTGGTATTGCAGCAGGCATACCGCTCGCTGTTCGGTGCGCAGGAAGTCACCGTGACCCTGACCTCATGGCTGACCGGCGCATGGGAACCGGTCGCCGGCATACAGTTGCCGCTCAACCGCTTGTTCATCATCGGCTTGACCATCCTCGTCTCGCTGGGTGTCTACATCCTGTTGTTCAAGACTCGCTGGGGTCTGCGGATTCGCGCCGTGACGCAGAACCGCGCGATGAGCGGCGCCACCGGCATCAATACAGATCGGGTCGATGCCGTTACTTTCGCGACAGGCTGCGGACTTGCCGGCATCGCCGGCAGCGTGTTTACAATGATCGGATCGACCAATCCGCTGACGGGTCAACTTTATATCGTCGACTCTTTCATTGTCGTGGTGTTCGGCGGTGTGGAGAGCCTGCTCGGCACTTTCCTGTCCGCCTTCGTCATATCGCAGGCGCAGACCACGCTGGAGTACGTTCTGCCCGGATCGATGGCCCGAGCGTCGATCCTGCTGCTCGTCGTCATCGTGCTGTACTTCCGTCCGAACGGCCTGTTTGCATCCAAAGTGAGACGCTGACCATGCTCCGCAAGATCACGCAAAGCGAGTTGATCGAGTATGCCGGCGTGCTCGTCGTTTTGTTTGTCGTTTTCCCGCTGGTGCTCGACAACTTCCGCCTGAGCCTCGTGGCGAAATACCTCGCATTCGCTTTCGTCGCGATCGGGATCGTATTGTCCTGGGGCTATGGAGGCATGCTCAGCCTCGGGCAGGGAATCTTCTTCGGCCTCGGCGGATACATGATGGCGATGTTCCTGAAGCTGGAGGCGTCCGGCAAGGAATTGCCGGACTTCATGGTGTGGAGCAGTACGGAGGAGTTGCCGTGGTGGTGGCAGCCGTTCCACAGTTTCCCCGCAACGCTGCTGGCCATCCTCGTGCTGCCTGCGCTGCTGGCTTTTATCCTGTCCTATGCCGTCTTCAAAAAGCGGGTGAGCGGAGTCTACTTCGCCATCATCACCATGGCGCTGGCGCTGACGCTGACCGTGCTGCTGGTGGGACAGCAAGGCTATACCGGCGGCGCGAACGGCATCACCGATTTCAGGACTCTTCTGGGAGCGAGCATCATCAGCGAGCGCGGCAGAACCGTGCTCTATTTTGCCGAGTCGGCGCTGTTGCTGCTTGTCATGGCAGCCACCATCTTCATCATCAAGAGCCGCCTCGGCAAGATCCTGATTGCGGTGCGCGACCGCGAAGACCGGGTACGGTTTTCCGGCTACGACACCGCCATGGTGAAGGCATTCGCTTTCTCGACCGGAGCGCTGTTCTCGGCCCTCGGCGGAGCCATGTATTCACTGCAGGTGGGGCTGATCACGCCGACGCTGGTCGGCGCGGCGGCTTCGGTGGAGATGGTGATTTACGCGGCGGTAGGCGGACGCCTGTCGGTGGTCGGGGCGGTATACGGCGCATTGCTGGTGGGCTGGACGAAGTCGCTGTTTTCGGAAAACTTCCCGACGCTGTGGCTGTTCTTCATGGGTGGGCTGTTCATTTTCGTCGTCATGGCGATGCCTGACGGCCTGGCAGGCGTTGTCGGGCAACTGTCGATCCGACGCAAGAAACCGGCGGCGACCAAGCCTGCGGCCGAACCCAAGAAGCAGGTGAAGGCATGAACGGTACAGCGACGCCGATACTGTCGGTGAAGGACCTTACCGTTTCGTTCGACGGCTTCAAAGCGATCGACGGGCTGAGCCTGGAGATCGCAAGGGGTGAATTGCGTGCGGTGATCGGTCCCAACGGCGCCGGAAAAACGACGCTGCTCGACATAATTTGCGGGAAGACGCCGCGGTCCTCCGGAAGCATACATTTCAAGGAGACGGAACTCACCAAGCTGCAGGATTACGAGATCACGCGCATGGGCGTCGGCCGCAAGTTCCAGACCCCTTCCGTGTACGAAGATCTGACCGTGCTCGAGAACCTGGAGATTTCCTATCCGAAGAAACGCGGCGTCCTCGGATCGCTGTTTTTCATGAGGAATGCCGAGCTGGAGGAAAGCATGCGTGAAGTGGCTGGAGCCATTCACCTGGAAAACCATCTCAGGACCAAGGCCGGCATCCTCAGCCACGGGCAGAAGCAATGGCTGGAAATCGGTCTTTTGCTGATGCAGGATTCCGAGCTCCTGCTGCTGGACGAACCGGTCGCCGGGATGAGCGCTCACGAACGGGATCAGACGGCCGAACTGCTAAGGCGCATCTCCCACGGCCGTTCCATCGTGCTGATCGAGCATGACATGGAGTTCGTGCGCAAGATCGCCGACCATGTCACCGTGCTGCATCAGGGCAAGCTTCTGAGCGAAGGCAGCATGGACGAGGTGCAGGCGGATCCGAGAGTGATCGAAGTGTATCTGGGGGTGTAATCCATGCTGAATGTCGAACACCTGAATGTGTACTACGGCGAAAGCCATGTCATCCGCGACCTGGGATTGACCGTGGGCGAACGCGAAACCGTCGCGATCATGGGACGCAACGGCATGGGAAAAACCACACTGCTCAAGACCCTGATCGGCATGCTCCCGGCCCAGGGCGGGACGATCGGATTCGGCAACGCCGATGTGACGCATCGCAAAAGCTATGAGCGGGTGGCGCGGGGCATGGCGTTCGTGCCGCAGAACCGCATGATCTTTCCTTATCTGACCGTGGAGGAAAACATCCTTACGGGAATGGAGAACGCCAGGGTAAAGAGCGTTCCCGACTACATTTACTCCTTTTTCCCTGTGCTCGCGGAAATGCGGCGCCGGCGCGGCGGCAACCTGTCGGGAGGGCAGCAGCAGCAGTTGGCGATTGCACGAGGACTTGTTTCGGAACCGAAGCTGCTGCTGCTGGACGAGCCGACCGATGGCATCCAGCCCTCGGTCATCAAGGAGATCGCGCGCACGCTTAACCGGATCAAGGCCGAGCGCCCGTTGGCTATCCTTGTATCGGAGCAGATGTTGAGCTTCGCAGTCGAAATAGCGGACCGCTTCTTCGTGATCGAACGGGGCCAGTTCGTCTACCAAAGCCTGCGCGCGGACCTGGACCGGCACAAGGTTCATTCTTACCTGACTATCTAGGCACAGGCAATCATGACAC
>JAQGLW010000042.1 GCA_028292665.1 Herminiimonas sp. | reverse complement strand
CGACTTTAATGCGCTGGCTTCAAGCCCTGCCAAATGGTTCTCTGGCTTCTCGGACCTGAGCACCTTGCATCTTCCGCTGACCACTATCGCAGGATGGGCCACAGTGCATGGCCCCAATCTCATGCAGCTCGGGGCCTCCACAATCGATGACACAACCGCCGGCCTATGGGCCTTGCTCACCGCTCCCCGTGACGCGGATTTTCATCAGCGCTCATCAGTGGAATTCGAGCGCGTTGGCGCGGACTGGAAAACCAATCCGGGTGCGAACCTGGTCGCAGGCGACAAAACGCGGTGGAAACGGCTCGACGGCGCCAATGCTCTACTCCGCACGGAAGGACGACTCATCGGCGGCTGCCTCGATACCCTTTCACGACTCGCGGGAACTCAATACGCGAATGTTCCCGCTTTTATAGCTTCGTCCGGGAAGGAAGGCACATTGCTCTACCTTGAGAACGCGGAATTAGCTCCTTTCGAGGCAGCCCGTGCTCTGCACTGCCTGCGCATGAATGGCTGGTTTGACGGGCTGCACGGCATGCTTTTGGGACGTAACGCGGCCCCGGATGACGGTTCCTCGGATGACTTCACCTACACGGATGCTCTCCACTCCGCGCTGGACGGAATGCATTTCCCCGTGCTTTACGATCTGGATATCGGACACCTTCCGCCCCAGCTTTCGTTTGTCAACGGGGCGTTGGCCAAAGTCGAGTTTGCAGCGGGATCAGGCGCAGTCATTCAGCAATTCAGATAGCTTCACCCGTGCCGACCTGAAAAGCGTTCGTACAAATTATTGGCCATTCCCTCTATATCGTCGCGCATGGCGAGCCTTTCAATCCATGCAACCGGTATTGTTTCGACGCCATAGTATGCACCGGCAATCTGTCCGGTAATTGCTCCTGTCGTGTCCGCATCATCACCCAAGTTGACCGCTCGTAACACTGCATCTTCGAAACTGTCTGTATTGAAGAAACACCACAATGCCGCTTCCAAGGAATCGACACAGTACCCAGTGCCTCGGATGTCCGCCTCAGTTTTGTCAACAAAGGACCCCGTCGCCAATTCGATTAATTTCGATTCGGACGGGACGAAACTGATTTTGTTGATCAATTCCCCCTTTTCACGACCAGACAAGGCCCTGTGAATGATTTCCGCAAATAACATACAACTTTCGACCGCTTCCGAAGCACCATGCGTTGTACGAGAACTGTCAGCGGCATGCGAGAGCATCGTCTGCAGATCCGGATAGGCAAATAGCACCACTGGGGCCAGACGCATTAGCGATCCATTTCCCGCGCTGGCAGGATCGGCGGAGCCGCTGAAAGGATCACCTGATATCTGGAAATGTGCCAAGGCACGTTGCACCGTCATGCCGATATCGAAGCAATCGCCTGTGGAGCTCAGGTAGCCCCAATGCCACCAGTTGAGATAGCGCGTCATTTGGTCTGCAGGATCGAAAGCACCTTTGGAAAGCAGGCTTTCTGCCAGGCACAGTGCCATGGATGTATCGTCGGTCCACTGCCCTGGCTTCAAACCAAACGGACCGCCGCCGATCATGTCAGTTACAGGTTGAAAGCTGCCTCTTGGCGAAAATTCAACAGCCGTTCCCACCGCATCGCCGCATGCAAGTCCGACCAGCGCGCCCATGTATCGGCTTTTTAGTGAGCGATTCAAATGCCCTCCGTTTTCAATCATAAAGAACGATCCAGGCCTTGGATGCGATCTCAAGAAACTACTCTTTTCTTCTCGTCGATATACCTTCCTCGGCAAGTTGACTCAATTTTAAATTACTTAATTTAATTTTGCAACTAAGTATGCTATAGTGATTTCAAGCCCTCATAAAAACCAAGCATTAACAAATATTTGGCGGTTTCATCCAGCTTAATCAGCTTCTTGGTGATCCGGCCAAGCATTTCATGATCGGCGTGCAAAGTCGGCACGCCGGAGGAGAAACAGGTGAACCAGGTTATTTGCACAGTAGACGTCGTTCTGCTGACGCTACAGGTCGATGGCCTCAAAGTGGCGCTGTTGAAACGAGATCGTGAGCCATTCAAAGGCGCCATTGCCCTGCCAGGCGGGTACATCCATGCCGATGTCGATCTGGATGCGCGCGATGCCGCATTGCGAGTATTAAAAGACAAAACCGGAATTGAAGCACCCTATCTGGAGCAACTGGCGACATTTTCTGGTCCGGCTCGCGATTCACGCGGATGGTCGATATCGGTGACGTACTATGCACTTGTATCTTCCAATGTCATAGAGCGAGCCAATCACCCTGACGTCAAACTCACTAGCGTCGATCTCCCAGCCAGCATGCCGTTCGACCATCGAGCCATTGTTGAAACGGCAGTATCGCGTCTGCGCAGCAAGAGCCAATATTCTTCATTACCTTGTTACCTTGCAGGTGAAACCTTTACCCTGCCCCAATTGCAGCGCGTTTATGAAGCCTTGATGGGTGAGTCAATCAATAAGGTCAGCTTTCGCAGAAAGATCACCGAAATGGACATGCTGGAGGCAATCGACGGGCAATTCGAAGCCGCCGGCGCGCATCGTCCGGCCCAGCTTTACCGTTTGAAACTAGCGTTTAAACAGCAATTGCAATTGCTGGAGCGCGGCTTGTGATTAACGTTGTCATTAACTAACGAAGTCGATTTATCTGATAAGGGGAGATTCAACATGTTCAGCGTCAAGTTCATCAAGGTTCAGCCAACAACATATCTACTGCAATACAAGAACGGGCTTGTTAAACGCGAAGGCGCGGGGCTGGCTTTCTTCTATTACGCACCAACGACTTCCATGGTTGCGGTCCCGATGGGAAGTGAGGACGTTCCTTTTATCTTTGACGAGAGTTCTGCCGATTTCCAGCAGATTACCGTTCAGGGACAGGTGACCTATCGCATTAGCGACCCCAAAAAAATTGGGGCTTTATTGAATTTTTCGATCAATCCTGTCACACAGAAATACATCTCTGAGGATCCGACGAAGCTGTCGCAGCGTATTATCAATGCGGTAAAAGTATTGACCCGCAAGGGCTTGCAGAAATTGCCACTGCGTGACGCGCTGAGAGCGACGGACACCATGACAACCCAGGTTGCCTCCGCAATAAGAGACAATAGCGAACTGCAGGCGCTCGGCGTCGAGATTCTTGGATTGTCGTTCCTGGCAATCAAGCCAACACCCGAAACTTCCAGGGCTCTGGAAGCCGAAGCGCGCGAACAAATCTTGAAGGTGGCGGACGAAGCAGTCTACGCCCGTCGCAATTCTGCGGTTGAGCAGGAACGTCGCATCAAGGAAAATGAGCTGAACACGGAAATCGCGGTGGAGACCAAGAAACGTCAGATTCGCGAAACGCAAATGGACGCGGAACAAAGTATCCAGCAAAAGCAGCACGAACTGCGACAGTCCGAGATGGAAGCGAAAATTGCGCTGGAAGCCAAGAATACTGAACTGGTTTCGCTGGCAATGGAGAATGCCAAACGCGAAGCAGATGTAAAAGCGTATTCGGTAAAAGGACTGATGCAAGCGTACGCGGGTGTCGATCCCAAATTGCTGCAGGCGCTGGCGATGTCTGGCATGCAACCTGGACAAATGATCGCGATGGCGTTTCAGGAGCTGGCAGACAAGGCAGGGAAAATCGGTCAACTCAATATCACGCCTGATCTGCTTCGTGAAGTGATTGACAGCCCTGCGAGATAGATATCATGGAACGGCTAACTGAAAACAAGATCATCCTGGTTGTAAGAAAGACTCGGCTGCAAGAACTCGTTGCCAAATACAATACGATCAGTCAGGCTAAATTCTATGTCGAACATCTGGGCGCGGACTTCTCTGATTACCTCAACGAGCATGAAAACTATCAGCGTTGCGCGCGCCAGATGGAGGCGACATTGCAAGGTTTGGGACGGGTACAGATCGTCGACCGTGGCTTTCTGCCCAATTTCCTGTTCGGCCCGCACGACGTTGTCGTAGCGCTCGGGCAAGACGGATTGGTGGCCAACACGCTCAAGTATCTTGACGGCCACCCATTGATTGGCGTCAACCCGGATCCGAAACGGTGGGATGGTGTACTTCTACCGTTCAATGTGAGTGATGTTGAAACAATCGTACCGGAAGTATTTAGCGGGAAGCGCCAGATACAGGAAGTCACCATGGCTAAAGCGCAGCTCAACAATGGTCAATCGTTGTATGGCGTAAATGATATTTTCATCGGGCCGAAATCACATACGTCCGCCAGATACACCATCAAGCTGCATGACAAGCAGGAACAGCATTCATCGAGCGGCGTGATTGTTTCAACCGGCTTGGGTTCAACGGGCTGGCTGAAAAGCCTGCTGACCGGTGCTGCTGCGATTGCGGATAAGCAGAAGGCTGAGCACGCTAAAAATGCACAGTCTCCGTGGGATGCGGATTTTCTATATTTCACGGTACGCGAACCGTTTCCCAGCAATACATCCGCTGCATCGCTGGTGTTCGGCAAGATTACCCATCATTCTCAGCTGTGCATGACGTCACTGATGCCAGAGAACGGCGTGATTTTCAGCGACGGAGTTGAAGCTGATTATCTTGAATTTAATTCTGGCATCGTAGCGGAACTCGGCATTGCTGAGAAAAAGGGGCATCTGGTAATCTGATGCTTGCCTGCTCACCCGCTGGTTGCCCTTGTAAGAACCGCACACAAAAGGCCCCGCGGGCTTTATTGTTGATCGTGACTGCCGCAGACAAAGAATATCCGCAGTATCAACATCTTGGCCTGTGAACAGAGTAATTCATGGTTTAAAGGGCGGCTGCCGGCTGCGGCGTCGGCCCGCTCCCCGGGCTGCGCTGCAAACGCCACAGCAGCATCAGCGCCACCAGCGATGTGCCGACCACCACGTAGCCGACCGTGTCGAAGTGCTGCAGCTTGCCATCCGCCCCGAGCGTGACGATGTGGCCGGCGACGACGGAGGC
>JAQGLW010000150.1 GCA_028292665.1 Herminiimonas sp. | reverse complement strand
CGGGCGGCAGCTTCACTTCCCCGGCCACCGCCTGTTGCATTTCACGCACGGCGGAATTCAGATCGCGTCCGCGGATATCGACATATACCCATCCGGACAGGCGTGCGTTTTCGCTTTTCAACATCGGCGGACCATCATTGATGCGAATCGCGGCGACATCTCCCAAACGGATCTGCGCGCCGCGCTCCGTCAACACCGGCAGGCCGCGCAGCTTCTCGACCGAGTCGCGCACTTCGCGCGGGTAGCGGACATTGATCGGAAAGCGTTGCAATCCTTCGACCGTTTCACCTATATTGTCGCCGCCGATCCCGGCCGACACGATGCTTTGCACGTCAGCGATATTCAGACCGTAACGCGCGGCCGCATCGCGGTCGATATCCACATCGATATAACGCCCGCCGTTGAGCCGTTCCGCCAATGCCGACGAAATACCCGGCACCGTCCTGACAAGCCTTTCGATTTCGCCGGTGATGCGGTCGATTTCCTTCAGACTCGTCCCGGCGACCTTGATGCCGACCGGGCTTTTAATGCCGGTGGCCAGCATGTCGATGCGGTTGCGGATCGGCGGCACCCAAATGTTGGACAGTCCCGGCACTTTGACGGTGAGATCCAGTTGCTCGATCAGTTTGTCAGTTGTCATGCCCGGGCGCCACTGATCGCGCGGTTTGAACTGGATCGTTGTCTCGAACATTTCCAGCGGCGCAGGATCAGTTGCCGTTTCGGCACGGCCCGCCTTGCCGAAAACGCTTTGCACTTCCGGCACCGTTTTGATCAGACGGTCGGTCTGCTGCAACAGCTCCGACACCTTGCCCGCCGACAGGCCCGGCAATGCCGACGGCATGTATAAAATGTCGCCCTCGTCGAGCGGCGGCATGAATTCGCCGCCCAAACGGGAGAGGGGCCAGAGCGTCAGGACGGCTATCGCGCCGGCAACGATCAACGTCGTCTTCGGAAAACGCAGCACGATTTCAAGCATCGGGCGGTACAGCGCGATCAGAAAACGATTGAGCGGATTCTTTCGCTCATCAGGGACGTGTCCTCGAATCAGGTAGCCCATCAATACCGGAATCAGCGTGACAGCCAGGCCTGCTGCCGCCGCCATCGCATATGTCTTGGTATAGGCAAGCGGCGAAAATAACCGTCCCTCTTGCGCCTCGAGGGTGAACACCGGGATGAACGACAGAACGATGATCAACAGCGAAAAGAACAATGCCGGTCCGACTTCAGCCGCGGCATCGCCAATGACTCGCCAATGCTCAGTCCCTTTCAGTTTTTCGCCGGGGTGGGCATGGTGCCACGCCTCGATGTGTTTATGGGCGTTCTCGATCATCACTACCGCCGCATCGACCATCGCGCCAATGGCGATCGCAATGCCGCCGAGCGACATGATGTTGGCATTGACGCCTTGGTAATACATGATTGTGAAGGCAATCAAAATGCCGATGGGCAGCGTGGCGATGGCCACCAGCGCAGAGCGCAAATGAAACAAAAAGACGGCGCACACGACCGCGACGACGATAAATTCTTCAATCAGCTTTTCTTCGAGGTTTTTCACCGCCCGCTTGATCAGGCCGGACCGATCATAGGTTGGAATGATTTCCACGCCAGGAGGCAGGCCCGCCTTCAGTTTTTCCAGTTTCGCCTTCACCGCATCGATGGTCTGCATCGCATTCTTGCCGGACCGCATGATGATTACGCCGCCGGCTACCTCGCCGTTCAGTTCTGCGATGCCGCGGCGCATTTCCGGTCCTGTGTTGACGCGTGCGACATCGCCCAGCCGCACCGACACGCCGGCATCAGTGGTCGTCAAAGGAATTTTTCGGAAGTCGTCGAGCGATTTCAGATAGCCGGACGCGCGCACCATGTATTCCGCTTCGCCCAATTCGAGCACCGAGCCGCCGGTTTCCTGATTCGCCTTTTGCACCGCCGCGATGATCTTGCCGTGCGCGATGTTGTAGGCCCGCATCCGGTCCGGATCGAGCACGATCTGGTATTGACGCACCATGCCGCCAATGCTCGCCACTTCGGAGACATTCGGCACCGCTTTTAATTCATACTTGAGAAACCAGTCCTGCAATGCGCGCAGTTGCGACAAATCCATTCTGCCGCTGCGGTCCGCCAATGCATACTCATAGACCCAGCCCACCCCCGTCGCATCCGGTCCGAGCGCCGTTTTTGCCTGGGCCGGCAGGCGCGACTGTACCTGATTCAGGTATTCCAGTACGCGCGAGCGCGCCCAGTACGGATCGGTGCCATCCTCAAACAGGATATAGACGAACGAATCGCCGAAGAATGAATACCCGCGTACCGTCTTCGCACCGGGAACGGACAGCATCGTGGTCGTCAGCGGATAGGTGACCTGGTTCTCGACGATCTGCGGCGCCTGACCGGGATAGGTGGTGCGGATGATGACCTGCACATCGGACAGATCGGGGATTGCATCGAGCGCCGTATGCGACAGCGACCAGATTCCCCAGCAGCTGATCATCAATGCCGCCAGCAACACCAAAAAGCGGTTGCTGATCGACCAGCGTATCAGTTTGGCCATCATTGCATGACTCCATGCTGATGCAGCGTCATGTGGCCATGCTTTTCTTTTTTCATTGCGCCATCGACCGCCTTGCCTTTTTTGTGCTGCATCGGCGCGGCGACCGGAGAAATGCCTGTTATCTCGAATACCCCTTCCCCAGCCGGACGGAATTCAAAGACGACCTTGTCGCCTGCTGCAAGCTTTTTAGACAAGCCGTTTGCCGGGAGCTTGAAGTCCATTGTCATGGCGCCCCATTGCAAGGATGGAATCGGCCCATGCGAAATCGTAATGTCCTCTTGGCCGACGTGTTCCACCCTGCCTTCGCCGCGATGCGCCGGCCCTGCGGCTTGCCTGTCTTGCGGCGCCGATGCCTCGCTCATGCGCGTCATGGTCCCTTTCAGGCTTGCCTCGGAATCGATCAGGAACTGGCCGGAAACGACAACCTTTTGTCCGGCTTCCAGTCCCTTGCGAATTTCGGTTCGGCCATTCGCTTCGGCGCCGACTTCCACATCGATCGGAATAAATTTTCCATTGCCTTGCGCCAGCATCACAACGCTGCGCTGACCGGTCTGAATCACGGCTTCGGACGGCACCATCAGCACATCGTTGAGGGACTTCGATGAAAAGTTAAGCGTCGCAAACATGCCCGGCACAAGCCGCCCTGATGGATTTGCCAATTCGATGCGCGCCTTGAACGTACGCGTGACTGCGTTGACATCAGGCAGGAGAGCGCCGACCTTGCCCTTGAAGGCCATTCCCGGCAATGAAGGCGTGCGTACTTCGACGGCATTTCCCGACCGTACTTGCGCAGAAATATTTTCCGGCACATCGGCATTGATCCAGACGGTGCGAAGACTATTGATGCGAAACAGCGGAGCCCCGGCCATCACTGTCATGCCTTCGCGCACGGCAAGTTCCGCCACCACACCCCCGATAGGCGCAATAATGGTTAATCGAGGATGCACCTTGCCGCTCGATTCGATCAGGCGAATCTGACTATCCGTCATGCCCGCGAGGCGCATGCGTTGGCGCGCAGCGTCCACCAATCCGCCCAAAGCGGCATCGCCGCGCATGCGCCTGACCGACAAGTATTCTTCCTGCGTCGCGATCCATTCGGGAACATACAGTTCGGCCAATGCCTGGCCCTTTCGCACCGGATCGAGCGGAGCCCTTACAAAAAGGCGTTCGACAAAACCATTGCTGCGCGCCTGAACCAGTGCCACGTCCCGCTCGTTATAGGAGACACTGCCCACGGCGGCCAGCAACGGCGTCAGATTTTCCTTGATGACTTCGACAGTACGGATTCCCAGATTTTGCTGTACGCGAGGGCTGATGCTGACCTTGCCGTCATCTCTTTCGTTATCTGCGTCTGCATAGACAGGCACCAGTTGCATATCCATGAACGGCGACTTGCCGGGCTTGTCGAACTTTTGACCCGGAACCATCGGGTCATGCCAGTACAGCACTCTCTTGCCTGAGCTGCCGCCTCCCTGCCCGCTCTCTACGGATGAGTGAGCTGAATCCGGCATCGGCGCGGCCGCTTTCATTGCCTGCTTCGTGCCGAGCCGGTAGATGCCATAAACGCAACCGCTGATGATGCTCGCAGCAAGCAACGTGACGATGATTTTTTTATGCTTCATTTCGAATCCTTGATCGTATTCGTGTTCGCATACGAAGCCGTGTCGTATTCAGGAAAGAAAAATTTGATTTTCATCCACAGACGGGCGGTGTCCGTCTCCAGTTGCAGCGCCTGGACGCGCATGTCGACTTCGTTGCGCCGCGCCGCAAGCACATCGGCAAGACCGGTTTTGCCGCCGCGGTAGGCGGTCAGCGCGGCGGCCGTGCGTTGATGGG
>JAQGLW010000019.1 GCA_028292665.1 Herminiimonas sp. | reverse complement strand
ACCGCGCTGATCGGAACGCTGGTCAGCCATTACTACGCATCCAGCATAGGCACCGCTTTGAATCGCACGCATGCGGGACAATGGACTTCCGCATTTGCGGATCCGCAGATCCTGGTCGACAAGACGGTCCGGACCGCGCTGCTGGCCCAGATGCAGCAGGCCGGCCATGACGGCGCCGCGCTGCTTGGACAGGCCCGCGACGCGCTGGTTGGTTCGATTCATCTCGGCTTTGCGATGGCCGGGGTGATCGCGCTGATTGCGATATGGCGGGTGCGCCGCGTGCCGCATATACCGTTAGTGCAGCAGAGCCAAGCGGTACAGGCGCCGGAGTAACTCGTCGCCCCCGGCATGCCGATGAACAAATGCCGGCGGGGCCGGAAGCAGTAAAGATTCTGTCCGAAAAAAAGCCCCGCCGAAGCGGGGCTGGAATCTGATGCAACCGCTTGATCAGGGCAATGTATAGAACGCGTAAAAGTGCGAGAATTCGCGCGCACCGAGATCCCGCGCCACCAGATTGGCACCGTTGAGGACGGCGCCGGCGGCAAATGCCACTGGTGCGGTTGTTGTGCAATGCGCATCTGAACCGGTTTGATTGCTGCAAGGGACCGCGGCACTGCGTACCGTGGAACGCACGGTAGCCGAGTCGTCAAAACCGGTGCCTGCAGCGGGAGGGGCGGCAGTCCTGCCGAAGACCTTGATTTCCGTCGGAGCCATTGCGCCGGCGGGGACTTCCCAATCAACGTTCGCGGCAGCATCGCCGCCGACCGTGACGTAGCCGTTCGTACTCGACGCGAGGGTTTCGGCAATGGCCGTACTGGTCAGGTTCGCAAGCACCTTCTGCTTCAATTCGGCGATGCTCAGTGCCCGCGAACGGGTTTTGTAGGTCTGAGTCACGTCAGGCGTTGTGGTGGCATTACCGGTCACGAAGTACCGGAAGGTCCAGAGGCTTTGAGCCGGGTAACTGGCGATCTCGGCATCCGTGGCGTTTGCCGTTGCGAATGTCTGACCGGTATCCCTGGTTGAAACCGCTGCCGCCGTGCTGGCGGCGGCGTAATCGCTGCGAATACGCAAGACGGTCGAACCGCTCGCAGTGCCGCCGTTCCTGATGGTGAAATTGCTGCGCGAGCCGCTCTTGACCATCGTGATGGTTTCACCCTTCGGGCTGACCACTTCAACTTTGGCTACGCCGGACATGTTCGTATTGTTCGCGATACTGAAGCTGTAACCGGTGCTGTAATAGTTCGACGCCGGCTGATTGATGAATTCGCGCAGCTGGTGGTAAGCGGACACGCCGCCGTCGTAGACATACTGGTTGCCGAAAATTTTCAGTTCATCCTTTCCGGTCGTCGTGTTGGTCACTCTGGATGCCGCCAGGCCCTGGGATTGGTTATTGCCGGCGCTATCCGCCGTTTCGTATGAAATCGTCAGATCGCCGTTCGGACGCGTGAAATCGTAGCTGCCGCGTGCGAAGGTCACACCGGTGCCGTCCGCGCCGAACAATCCGCTGAAGGCCTTGGTTTTGGCCACGACACGGCCGTTATGAAGGAACGAGCCCGGATTGTCGTTCTTGAACAGGGTTTTGCATGCCGGTGCGGTCACGTCGGCAGCGACGCTGCCGTTTGCCGTTACGCGTTCCGCCAACGGCAGCGCGAAACAGGCCGTCATGCGCTTGAGCAGATCGTCGATCAGCACCGCCGTACCGTTCGGCACCAGCGTGGAAGCATCGACGGTCGCCAGTTTGGGAACTGACGCGACCGGTGTCTGGTTGGTGAACTGGATCAGATTGTCGGCGCCGCTACCCTTGATCGCGACTTCGATATTGGCGGTCGTCGCGCTATCCGGCGTGATCTTGATCGATACCGAATCCAGCACCCGGTCGCTGCCTGTGCCGTCGGCGGTGAACTTGCCGGTCAGCGGATTGGCGGTGGCGCCGACTGCGTCCAGCAGCGGCTTCAGCATGGCGACGATTTCATCGACTTTGGCGTTTACTTGAACGGTCGAGAGCAGGGTCGGATTGGCCTTGAGTTCCGCGGCCAGTTTGAGCGGATCGCCCGAGACGGACAGCCGCGACGCGATCAGGTTGGTGATCGGGGTGATGTTGACCGTGCTGCTGGCCGTGTCGGGGGCGACGCTGACCAGGGTCACTTCGTCCCTGACGGCCTGCAGCACAAAGGGAGCGGTGGCGCCGGCGGAAAGCGTAATGGTATAGCTGCCGTCGGCACCTGTAGTTCCCGAGCCTACCACCGCGCCGGTTTTGTCGATGATGCTTACGGCGGCGCCGGAAAAGGGCGCGCCCGTGGCGGCGGTGCCGCTAAGGATAGTTGGTGCTGCGGTTGATGCTACGGTCGGCGTCGATGTGCCGCCTCCGCCGCATGCAGCCAGCATTGTTCCCAAAAAAAGAATGGCCGTGGCCTTGGGGATGAATTGGTGCTTCATTTGCTTCTCCCATAGAGATCTGACGATTTAAAATTTTTCATGATGTGCCAGGGTTGTTTGCTTGTGATGCGTTTGCAGCGTCGACTCAAATCGTTTTTATGATTTTTGAACGAGCGGCGTTTTTATCCGGGATTAATCCGGCGTGGCGAGAGATGTGATTCCCTTGCGCAACGTTGCTTGCATCTTAGTGATTAATTTTCGATCGCACTATCACCCGTTCGGGTGATCCGGTGTATCGGTTGGAGATGGGATGGCAGTGCGGACAAACCGGTCGGCTGCGATAACCTGCACCGTTTCCGGAGTGAGGAGACCAGCCTTGCTTCCATAACGTCGGGCAAAAGATGCCGGCAGGTTTGCCGCCGTTATCCGCGGCAGCCGGAATCAATCGTTCTGCTTTTGCGCCAGAAAATACGCCGGGCTTGCCAGCAGCAGGGATACGAGGTCGGCCTGACGCTTGGTGCCCGTTTTGCCGAAGATGCTTTTGAGCTGGCTCTTGACGGTATTGATGGAAGTGCCGCGTTCGCCGGCGACGTCATCCAGCGTTTTTCCGCAGCATAGGGCAATGGACAATTCGGCTTCGGCTTCGGAAAGAGCAAACAGGCGGCGCACCAGGTCGGCGGTTATGGCCGGTGTCGTTTCCGGGTCGAAGGCAAACAGCAGTGCGGCTCCCTGCGCCGGCGAGCGATTCGCCATCCGCAGCGGAGCGATCATCAGCATCAGCGGCATGTGATCCGTGCGGGGCAGCAATACGACGCCGTCAAGCTCGGAGGCATCGCCGCGGCTGGCGCGGATGGCGTTGCCGATCTCTAAGTTGAGTTTGCGCGTAAGTGCCGGGTCGGACGTTTGCAAGTGTCCATTATCCATGCGCAAGCCGCTGCCGGCGCTCAGCAGGGCGGCGGCGCTGCGGTTGTGGTGGGCCACGCGGCTGTATTCATCGAACAGTAAAGTGGGCATGGCCAGCACATCCAATCCGCCGGCCAGAAAATTCTGATCGAATTGCAATTCGGCGAAGCGCTGCCGCATCTGGATGGCTCTCTGCAAGTGCGGCACCAATTGATTAAGCCGCTCCATCTCCTCGCGGGTGAATGGTGCGTGATGCGGGGCACGCTGCAGAATCAGCTGCGTCAGCCATGCACCTTCCTGCAGGACTACCGCGCCGGCGGCATAAGCCACTCCCTGCGGAACGACCCATTCGCGGTAGAAACGCGTTTTGGAAAAGAGCTCAGGGTCCGGTACATCCAGATTGCTGGCATAGAAGTGGGCGATGGGCGAAGTCATGATGTGCCTGGCCAGCATGTCCTCGCGGGCGTAATCCAGCGCATAGCTTTCCAGCCACTCCTTTGTGACGCCGCATAGCCAAAGGCCTTTCACTTCGTGCGTTTCGGCGTGGCGAATCACCATGGTTACGGCTTTAAGCCGGAAGTTTTCCCGAAATGCTTCGATGAAAGCCTGGAAGCCGGTGGGAGCCATGACAGCCTCGTAAAGGTTGCCGAGCAGATCGTCGTTGTGCGGCGGGGCATTGGTTGTCATCGTTTGAATTATTGTAGTTAGAGTTATAAAGCATGTGTTCGATGGCGCAATGCTGCATCTACCTAATTACGGCGATCAAGGATTTATGTCTCCCGGTTCCACGCTTTCCAATCAGCGCATGAATGGTTCGGGCCTCATCTGCGAACCATGATGGCCGAAGCAGTGTCTCTTGGAGGTTTTTGAAGTCAGGGCGCTGCGAAAGTCGCGGCCATCGCTTCCGCCGCGCGC
>JAQGLW010000125.1 GCA_028292665.1 Herminiimonas sp. | reverse complement strand
TCCTTGGCCGCCTTGATCAGCAGCGCAAGGTCGGCGCCCCAGTTGCCGGTAATGACGGTATCGGCGCCGGACGCCTTGATCTTGGCCACATACGGCGAAAAATCCTTGACCTGCGCGATCGGATGCAAGTCGTCGCCGACGATCTGGATGTCCGGGCGCTTGCGTTTCAAATACTCTTTCGCCGCGCGCGTGACCTGATGACCGTGCGCATAGTTCTGGCCAATGATATAGACCTTCCTGATATTCTTGTCCCTGGCCATGAAACCGGTCAGCGCTTCCATCTTCATGTCGGAGTTCGCGTCGAACCGGAAGTGCCAGAAACTGCACTTGCTATTGGTCAGGTCGGGATCGATCGCGGAGTGATTGAAGAAGACGACTTCCTTGCCGGGGTTGCGCTCGTTATACTTGTTGATCGCATCGATCAACGCCAGTGCGACGCCGGATCCATTGCCTTGCGCGATGTAGCGATAACCCTGGTCGATCGCCGCTTTCAATTGCGTCAGCGATTCCTGCGGACTGCCCTTGTTGTCGAATGCGACGAATTCAATGGTGTTGTTGCCGGCCCATTTTTCCTTGTTCGCCGTTTCGGCAAACATCTGATAGCTTCTCAGCTGATTCTGGCCGATCGGTGCAAATGCGCCGGACATGGTCTCGATCAGCGCGACCTTGACGTTTTCGGCAAAAGCGGCGGGAGCGGCAATCACTGCTGCGACGGAGGATGCCAGGACCAGCGGACGAAGTCGTATTGTCATTTGTCTCTTCCTTGTGATTTTGTGCATTGTGTATTGTGCATCTGGAATATATCGACGCTGCCGCATCGTGTAAAGCTAATTCAAGTCGCCTTGACGGCAGTCATTTGAAGCTGTCGGCAATTTATGGTCTTTGAACACCTCTCTCATTTTGTTTTTCAAAATCTTGCCTGTCGCGCCGACCGGCAACGCATCGATAAACGTCACGTCGTCCGGCGTCCACCACTTCGCAATCTTGCCGTCGTAAAACCGGAGCAATTCTTCCCTGGTCACGTCCATGCCGGGCCGCTTGACCACCACCAGCAACGGGCGTTCATCCCACTTGGGATGCGCGATGCCGATGCAGGCGGCCTGCAACACCGCCGGATGCGCCATCGCGATATTTTCCAGATCGATCGTGCCGATCCATTCGCCGCCCGACTTGATCACATCCTTGCTGCGGTCGGTAATCCGCATGTAGCCGTCGTTGTCGATGGTGGCCACATCGCCGGTCGGGAACCAGCCGTCCTGCAGCACGCTGCTGCCTTCTTCCTTGAAATAATGGCTGATGACCCACGGACCTTTCACCAGCAGATTGCCGTATGTTTTTCCATCCCACGGCAATTCCTTGCCGGCATCGTCCACGATCTTCATGTCCACGCCGTAAATCACATGTCCCTGCTTTTCGAGCAGCGCCTGTTGCGCATCTTCCGGCAACGCCAGGTGCTTCGTTTGAAGGGTGCAAGTGGTCCCCAGCGGCGACATTTCGGTCATGCCCCATGCATGCACGACCTCGATGCCGTATCGATGGCGCAACGTCTTCATCATCGCCGGCGGACAGGCGGAACCGCCGATGACGGTGCGCTTGAACGTGGAGAATTCAAGATTGTTCTGTCCGACATAAGTCAGCAGCCCGAGCCAGACGGTGGGCACGCCGGCCGAGAACGTCACCTTCTCCTGCTCGAATAATTCGTACAGCGATTTGCCGTCCAGCGCAGGACCCGGGAACACCATCTTCGCTCCGGTCAGCGGCACCGAATACGGCAAGCCCCATGCATTGACATGAAACATCGGCACCACCGGCAACACGACGTCGCGTCCGGATACATTCAATGCATCCGGCATTGTCGATGCATAGGAATGCAGAAGCGTCGAGCGATGCGAATACAGCGCGCCCTTCGGATTGCCGGTGGTGCCGGAGGTATAGCACAGGCTCGACGCGGAGTTCTCGTCGAATACCGGCCACTCATACCGATCCGAACCGCTTTCGATCAATTCCTCGTAGCACAGCAGATTGGCGACTTTGCTATCTTTCGGCATGCGCTCCCGATCGCACATCATCACAAAACCCCTGACCGTCCTGCACAGCGGCGCAAATGCTTCGATCAGCGGCAGGAAAGTCATGTCGAAGAACAGATATTGATCTTCGGCGTGATTGACGATATAGGCGATTTGCTCAGGATGCAGGCGCGGATTGATCGTATGCAGCACGGCGCCGGAACCGGACACCGCATAATAGGCTTCCATGTGGCGATAACCGTTCCAGGCCAATGTCGCGACACGATCGCCGGTCTTCACGTCCAGCCTGACCAGCGCACTGGCCAGTTGCCGCGAGCGCTTGTGACAATCCCGGTAGGTGTAGCGGTGGATATCCCCTTCGACCCGGCGCGATACGATTTCATTGCCGCCGAAGTACCGGTCGGCGTGTCGGATGATATTCGAGATGAGCAAAGGCTGGCTCATCATTTGGCCCATCAACGGGCTCTTCGGATAATGCGCCATCGTGTCTCCTAGTTATTGTCATTGTTATCTCATTGCATGCCGATTTTGGGACGACCGTACTAATTTCGTCAACGACTTTCGGTGGCGCATTGCACAATTGCCATTCAAGCGACTTTTGTGTCAGCAACATTCTTGCAAAGCCGGTTTTTCAGCCTTGTCGTTATGCAACGCAACGTGGACGCAAAAATAGCGGCGACATCACGTTCTGTAAGAGGAATCAAGCCGATCGAGCCGGCGCAGCAAACCCGGCCACGCCAGCATGCCGCCCAGCGATTTGGTCGCCGCTTTTGCCTGCT
Organism: Herminiimonas sp.; assembly: GCA_028292665.1. Lineage (GTDB taxonomy): Bacteria > Pseudomonadota > Gammaproteobacteria > Burkholderiales > Burkholderiaceae_D > JAQGLW01. Next base: position 35,841 of record JAQGLW010000125.1, on the reverse strand, counting down.
GCTGCGCACCGCCGATGATTGCATCGGGAATCCGGACCAGCTCGCCGCCGCCCGCCTGCGCCCGAACCTGGATGGTGCAAGCGGCTTCAAACAGATACATATTGACGAACGCATCGGCGATTGTTTTGCCGATCGTCAACAAACCATGATTGCGCAGCATCAGAAAGGATTTATTGCCCAGGTCGGCAACCAGGCGCGGTTTTTCCTCTTCATTCAATGCCACGCCTTCATAGTCGTGATAAGCCAGGCTGGACAAAATGAAAATCGACTGCTGCGACAGCGGCAGCACGCCATTTCTTTGCGCAGATACCGCCACGCCGTTGAGACTATGCACATGCAGCACGCACTGCGCATCGTGCCGCGCCGAGTGGATCGCGGAATGGATCGTGAAGCCGGCCGGATTCACCGGGAACGGCGAAGCGTCGAGCTTGTTGCCGTCAAGGTCGATCTTCACCAGCGACGATGCAGTGATTTCGTCGAACATCATGCCGTACGGATTGATCAGGAACTGGTCTTCGGCGCCGGGCACGCGTGCGGTGATATGGGTGAATACCAGGTCGCTCCAGCCGAAATCCGCCACCAGCCGGTAGCATGCGGCCAGATCGATGCGGGTCTGCCATTCTTCCAAGGAAACATTGTCCTTGACCGACGGAATAAGCAACTTTTCGGGCACATTCATATGAGTTTTCTCTTCTCTGTCAAAATAGGGGAAATAGACGCATTTTTCCGCATCCAACCGGCAGTATCGGCACAACGCACTGTCCAAGACTGTCAACTACTTAACATTTGCCATGTCCGATCCAATCAAATTGATCATCGACAAAGCTGCCCTGCTGCGGGAATCGTGGCTGGTCGATCTGCCCGACGATATCATGGCCGAGGCGGCCGCCCCACGCGCACGCGAAGTGCCGCTGACGCGGAGGAAATCGGCCATCTGCTCGGCAAATCCCGCCAGAGCATCGCCAAGCTGCTGCGCCTGTCGGAGCAGGACAATATGGTACGGCCAAATTACGGCCGCGTATTCATCGAGCGTCCGGATACATTAATGCAAATTGCCTATCCGGAACGCAGCGCGCCAAGTGCGGCACAAAATCCCCGGCAGCCTGTCTCAATTGACCGGGCGCTCGAAATACGACTTGACGCAGCAGGTCGGATCAAGGAATGGAAATGAATGCACCAGGACTGCCGCCGCAGCTTCTCCACCGCATCGATGATTTATCGCTGGGCAATTCTTTCGCTGAATTGCCGCCGGCGTTTTACACGCGGCTGATGCCGACTCCATTGCCGGCGCCGTACCTGGTTTGCGCCGGCGCATCGGCTGCCGCGCTGATCGATCTCGATCCGGCCGAATTCGCGACGGACGATTTCGTCGAGACATTCAGCGGCAATCGCACCCTGCCGGATTCGATTCCACTGGCAGCCGTCTATTCCGGTCATCAGTTCGGCGTCTGGGCCGGACAACTCGGCGACGGCCGTGCGATTCTGCTGGGCGAAGCGCCTGCACCGGGGACCGGTCATCCCGGCGTGCTCGAATTGCAACTCAAGGGAGCGGGCCTGACGCCCTATTCCCGCATGGGCGACGGCCGCGCCGTGCTGCGCTCGTCGATCCGCGAATTTCTATGTTCGGAAGCGATGGCCGCGTTGGGCATTCCGACTTCGCGCGCATTGTGCGTGACCGGCTCGGATCAGCTTGTGATGCGCGAGACACCCGAAACGGCTGCGGTGGCAACGCGGATGGCGCCGACCTTCGTTCGCTTCGGCTCCTTCGAGCACTGGTTTTACAACGACAAAAAAGCTGAACTGAAAATCCTTGCCGACTACGTCATCGACCGCTGTTATCCGGAACTGCGCGATACTGCGAATCCCTATCAGGCGCTGCTGGCCGAAGTCACGCGCCGCACTGCGCATCTGATGGCGCAGTGGCAGGCGATCGGCTTCATGCACGGCGTGATGAATACCGATAACATGTCGATCCTCGGCCTGACGCTGGATTACGGACCGTTCGGCTTCATGGAGGCATTCGATGCCAACCACATCTGCAACCATACCGATCGGCAAGGCCGCTATGCATACAGCATGCAGCCGCAGATCGGCCATTGGAATTGTTATGCACTGGGTCAGGCGATGCTGCCTCTGATCGGCGAGGTGGACGATACGCAAGCGGCATTGCAGAATTACCAATCCGAGTACGCAGCCAGGCTGGATGATTTGCTGCATGCAAAACTGGGATTGCAATCGAAACTTCCGGAAGACGGCAAGTTGTTCGATGCGATGTTTGCCGCGATGCAGGGCAGCCATGCGGATTTCACGCTGTTCTTCCGGCGTCTCGGCGATCTGCAGGCCGATCGTCCGGAAACGGACGCTCCGTTGCGCGACCTGTTCATCGACCGTGCCGCTTTCGATGCATGGGCGGTACAATACCGGACACGGCTGAAGCAGGAAAACAGCCTCGACAGCCGGCGCAGTATTGCAATGCATGCGGTCAACCCCAAATACGTGCTACGCAATTATCTTGCGCAGACAGCGATAGAAAAGGCGCAACGGAAGGACTTCTCCGAAATCGGCAAGCTGCTCGGAATTCTCGAAAAACCATTCGACGAACAACCGGAAAACGCGCAGTACGCTGCGCTTCCGCCGGACTGGGCCAGCCATCTTGAAGTAAGCTGTTCATCCTGAGACAAGAAATGACCACGGAAAAAATCACCAAGACCGATGCGGAGTGGCGTGAAATGCTCGATCCGCTCGACTACCAGGTAACTCGCCATGCCGCTACCGAACGCGCCTTCAGCGGCCGTTACTGGGATCACCATGAGCACGGCATTTACACATGCGTCTGCTGCAATACGCCGTTGTTCGAATCGGATGCGAAATTCGAATCCGGCTGCGGCTGGCCGAGTTACTTCAGGCCGCTCGATCCCGGCAACGTGACCGAAAAAACGGACCGCACGCACGGCATGCTCCGCACTGAAATATCATGCAACGTCTGCAATGCGCATCTGGGGCATGTATTCCCGGACGGGCCGCCGCCGACCGGTTTGCGTTACTGCATCAATTCGGCGTCGCTGCGCTTCGAACCGCAACCTGAAACGAAAGAGAACAATCCAAAATGAAGTTCCTGTTCGATCTTTTTCCGGTCATCCTCTTTTTCGGCATGTTCAAGTGGGGCGAAGGCCATCCGGACACGGCGCAGTCGCTGGTAGGACAATATTTATCCGGCGTGGTATCCGGCGGTGTGATCGCGGCCGACCAGGCGCCTATCCTGCTTGCAACCGCAATCGCCATCGCGGCGACCATCGCGCAGATCGGCTATCTGCTGGCGCGACGCAAAAAAGTCGATCCGATGCTGTGGGTGTCGTTCGTGATCATCGGTTTTTTCGGAGGAGCAACGATCTACTTCCACAACGAGACGTTCATCAAATGGAAGCCGACTGTTCTGTACTGGGTTTTCGCCGCGGCATTGCTGACAAGCCAGGCGTTTCTCAAGAAAAATCTGATCCGCACCATGATGGGGAAACAGATTACCCTGCCCGATCCGGTATGGGAGCGGCTTAGTCTTGCCTGGGTTGCCTTTTTCGGCGTGATGGGAATAATCAACCTGTATGTCGCGTTCAATTTTCCCACTGCAATCTGGGTCAATTTCAAGCTGTTCGGCTTCATGGGCCTGATGCTGACGTTCGTAATCGGTCAGAGCCTGTTCCTGTCGAAATACATGAAGGATGCGGAATGACAGACCGGCTGCAGGAAATGCGCAAACGGCTGATTGCAACTTTCACGCCGCTGGAATGTCAACTGGAGGACGAATCAGCCCTCCATGCGGGCCATGCAGGGGCCGCATCCGGCGGCGGGCATTATCGAATACGGCTCGTTTCCGGGCTTTTTGAAGGGCAAAACCGCATAGCAAGGCATCGGCTGGTGTATGATTGCCTCCGTGGCATGATGCACTCCGAAATTCACGCTCTCGCCATCATTGCATTGGCTCCATCCGAAGTTTCCGCCGATACCTCTGCTGATACATCGGGTTAAGCGCCGCCGATTTTATTTCAGCTTTTTTATAACTCGTACACCATCAGTTGTACACCATCTTTAGGATCAGATAATGACTTTAAAACCTGCTCACTTGCTGGCAATTCTTCTTGCAACCGCTGCATTGCCCGTTGTGGCGCAAAACCTCGCCGTCGTGAACGGCAAGCCGGTTCCTTCATCCCGCGCCGACACGATGGTCAAGCAGATGGCAGCGCAAGGCCAGCAGGATTCTCCTCAGCTGCGCGCAATGGTCAAGGAAGAATTGATCAACCGTGAAATCCTGATCCAGGAAGCGGACAGACTGGGTCTGGGCACCAGCCCGGATGTCAAGAATCAGCTCGAAATAGCCCGTCAGGCGATCGTGATTCGTGCGCTGGTCGGCGATTACATCAAGAAAAATCCGGTCAAGGAAGCCGACCTGAAAGCCGAATACGACAAGTTCAAGGCGCAGGCCGGCGACAAGGAATATCGCGCACGCCACATCCTGGTTGAAAAGGAAGACGAAGCAAAGGCAATCATCGCCAAGCTGAAAGGCGGCGCCAAGTTTGAAGACCTGGCCAAGCAATCGAAGGATCCCGGTTCCGCAGCCAACGGCGGCGATCTCGACTGGGCTTCGCCTGCTTCATTCGTCAAGCCGTTCTCCGATGCGATGGTCGCGTTGCAAAAAGGCCAGATAACCGAGACGCCGGTCAAAACCCAGTTCGGCTATCACGTGATCAAACTCGAAGATGTACGCGCCGCCAAGGTGCCTGCATTCGAAGAAGTCAAACCGCAGATCGCGGAACAGCTGCAACAGCAAAAACTGCAGGCTTATCAGCAGGAACTGCGCAAGAAAGCCAAGATCCAGTAATCATTTGCCGGATAAAGAAAAGGCGCTCGATCGAGCGCCTTTTTTATTGGCGGTGCATGACATCGCCTTGCTTGACCGATCCTGCCGACCCGCATGCCGGCCGCATGCAAAGACACCCGAACACCGGATACTTTTCTATCCCACCCACTTGCGCGCATTACGGAACATCCGCATCCACGGCGAATCCTCGCCCCATGATTCCGGGTGCCACGATTGCAGCACGGTCCGGAACCCGCGCTCCGCATGCGGCATCAATGCGGTAAAGCGGCCGTCCGGCGTGGTCACCGATGTGATGCCTTGCGGAGAACCGTTCGGGTTATACGGATAGCCTTCGGTCGCCTGTCCCCTGTTGTCGACGAAACGCATCGCGACGATCGCTTGTCCGATATCGCCGGTTTGCGAAAAATCGGCATAGCCTTCGCCGTGCGCAACGGCGATCGCGCTTTGCGAACCCGCCATTCCCCGGAAAAAGATCGACGGCGAGTCGGCGACTTCGACCATCGCGAAGCGCGCCTCGAACTGCTCGGACTTGTTGCGCGTGAATTTCGGCCATGCGTGCGCGCCGGGAATGATCGATTTCAGGTTGCTCATCATCTGGCAGCCGTTGCAAATGCCCAATGCAAACGTGTCGGCGCGATTGAAAAAGAGCGCGAACTGTTCAGCCAGCTTCGCGTTGAACAGTATCGTCTTGGCCCATCCTTCGCCGGCGCCCAGCACGTCGCCATAGGAAAAACCGCCTACCGCGATCGCACCCTTGAAGTCGTCCAGCCGGGCTCGGCCCGCGATCAGGTCGCTCATGTGGACATCGACCGCAGTGAAGCCGGACTTGTGCATCACATAAGCGGTTTCGACATGGGAATTCACGCCCTGCTCGCGCAGGATCGCAACTTTCGGCCTTGCCCCGGTTGAAATGAACGGCGCAGCGATATCCTGCTGCGGATCGAACGTCAGCTTCGGCGAAATGCCGGGATCCGATGCGTCGGCGATCCGTTCGTATTCGGCATCGGCGCAGGCCGGATTGTCCCGCAGGCGCGCGATGCGCCAGCTGGTTTCGCTCCAGATCCGCTGCAAATCGATGCGCGGCCGGCTGTAAATCACTTTGGCATCGCGCGTGAATTCGATAACGTCGCGATCATTGGGCTTGCCGATGATATGGCTGTGGGCGCCGAGATTATGCGTGCGCAGCACATTCATCACGTCGGACTTTCGATCGGCGCGGACCTGGATGACGGCGCCCAGTTCTTCGCTGAACAATGCGCGCAACGTCATCTCGTTGCGGCGTTCCGCTACCTGGCCGGTCCAGTTTTTGGAATCGCCCCAGTCGGATGCATGCTCGCTCTCCATCGTCAGGATATCGAGATTGACCGACAAGCCGGCATGGCCGGCGAACGCCATTTCGCACAATGTGGCGAACAGCCCGCCGTCGGACCGATCGTGATAAGCCAGCAGCATCTGCGAACGGTTGAGCTCTTGTATCGCCGCGAAAAACGCTTTCAGATTTTCAGGGCTGTCGACATCCGGCGTTTCGGCGCCGAGCTGCTGCATCACCTGCGCCAATGCGGATGCGCCCATGCGGTTTTTGCCGCAGCCGAGATCGATGAAAATCAATGCGGTTTCGCCCGCATCCTTCCGGATTTGCGGCGTCAGCGACAGCCGCACGTCATGCACCGGCGCGAAGGCCGACACAATCAACGACACCGGCGACGTGACGGACTTGCTGCCCTCATCGTCTTTCCAGGTGGTGCGCATCGACAGCGAATCCTTGCCGACCGGGATGCTGATGCCGAGCGCCGGGCACAGCTCCATGCCTACCGCTTTGACCGTGTCGAACAGCGCCGCGTCCTGGCCGGGCTGGCCGCAGGCCGCCATCCAGTTTGCCGACAGCTTGATGTCCGAGATATCGGCGATCGGCGCGGCGGCGATATTGGTAATCGATTCGCCGACCGCCATCCGGCCCGATGCTGCGGCATTGATGACTGCCAGCGGCGTGCGCTCGCCCATCGCCATCGCTTCGCCGAGATAACCCTCGAAACTCATTGCCGTCACCGCGCAATCGGCGACCGGCACCTGCCACGGACCGACCATCTGGTCGCGCACCGTGGTCGCGCCCACCGTGCGGTCGCCGATCGTGATCAGGAATGATTTATCGGCGACGGCCGGCAAGCGCAGCACGCGCTGCGCTACCTCGGCCAGATCCATGCCGGTCAGATCGACTGCCGGAAAGCCGGTTTCGGCATGCGCGACGTCGCGATGCATCTTCGGCGGTTTGCCGAGCAGCACATCCATCGGCATATCGACCGGATTATTGCCATGTTCGGGATCGATCACTTTCAATTGCCGCTCTGCGGTGGCGGTGCCGACCACCGCGAACAGGCAGCGCTCGCGTTCGCACAGATACCGGAACAGCGGCAGCGCATCCGGCGCGATGCCGAGCACATAGCGCTCCTGCGATTCATTGCTCCAGATTTCCTTCGGCGCCATGCCGCTTTCTTCGAGCGGCACCTTGCGCAGATCGAAAATCGCGCCGCGTTTTGCATCGTTGGTGATTTCGGGAAATGCATTCGACAAGCCGCCCGCGCCGACATCATGGATCGACAGGATCGGATTGTCGTCGCCCATCGCCCAGCATGCATTGATGACTTCCTGCGCGCGCCGCTCCATCTCCGGGTTGCCGCGCTGTACCGAATCGAAATCGAGATCGGCGGTGTTGGTGCCGGTCGCCATCGACGACGCCGCGCTGCCGCCCATGCCGATGCGCATGCCGGGTCCGCCCAGCTGGATCAGCAGGCTGCCGGCCGGGAGATCGTTCTTTGCCGTATGCCTGGCCGAGATGTTGCCGATGCCGCCTGCAATCATGATCGGCTTGTGATAACCCTGCACCGAACCGCCGACGTTCTGTTCGTAAGTACGGAAATAACCGCCCAGATTGGGCCGCCCGAATTCATTGTTGAATGCCGCGCCGCCGATCGGGCCGTCGATCATGATCTGCAGCGCAGAGGCGATCCGGTCTGGCTTGCCGTAAATGCCGCCCGGCGCGGGCGGCTTGCGCTGCGCCGGAGGTTCGCTGACGTCGCGTGCGTTTTCCCAAAGCTGCACCGCATGCGGCAGCATCAGGTTGGACACGGTAAAGCCGGTCAGCCCCGCCTTCGGCTTGGCGCCGCGCCCGGTCGCGCCTTCGTCGCGAATCTCGCCGCCGGCGCCGGTCGAGGCGCCGGGAAACGGCGATATCGCGGTCGGATGATTATGCGTCTCGACCTTCATCAGGATATGGGTCAACTCTTCCGACGCTGCGTAGACGTTGCCTTCCGCCGCGCCGCGCGGATAGAAGCGCGACACCGTCGCGCCTTCGATGATCGACGAATTGTCGCTGTATGCGACGATCGTGCCTTTCGGTTGCAGCTGATGGGTATTCTTGATCATCGCGAACAGCGATTTATCCTGCTTCTTGCCGTCGATGGTCCAGTCGGCATTGAAAATCTTGTGACGGCAATGCTCGCTGTTGGCTTGCGCGAACATCATCAGTTCGACATCGGTCGGATTGCGCCCGGCCTGCGTGAATGCATTGAGCAGGTAATCGATTTCATCGTCGGACAGCGCCAGGCCGAGATCGGCATTCGCCCGCACCAGCGCGTCCTTGCCGCCGGTCATCACATCGATGAATTCCAATGGCTTCGCTTCCAGTTCCCGGAACAGCCCGGCCGCATCATTGGCGCTGCGCAGCACCATCTCGGTCATCCGGTCATGCAGCAATGCGGCGACTGCTTCGACACTCGCCCCCTGGAGCCGTCTGGCGCCGCCCAGCACGCCCGATTTCATCCGGACGTGATACGAGACCCCGCGCTCGATCCGCCTGATGTGCGCCATGCCGCAGTTGTGCGCAATGTCGGTCGCCTTGCTGGCCCACGGCGAAATCGTGCCGAAACGCGGGATGACCACGAATTCATCGCCTTCGGCGCTATTTGCAAACGGCTCGCCGTACGTCAACAGGCCCTCCAGCCGGCCGATATCGTCCCGGGACAGTTCCGCGGAAGAATCGACGAAATGCAAAAAACGCGCAGTCACGCCGATGATGGCGGCGTCGGCCTCTTGCAGTTGCGACAATAAACGTTGGGTACGAAAAGCAGACAGAGCGTTGGAGCCCGGCAGAATCAGCATGGCGAGATAGAAGTTGATGCAATGCAGCCGCTGTTTCAACAGCTTCATTGCGAGTTAAATCAGAAAGCGTGATTATACCGCGACACATCGTTCCAATCGCCGGCCGGGTAATGGAGAGTAATGGAATTCGTTACGCTTTGCCCGTCCTCTGCCAGGAACGCCTCAATTGGAAAATACGGTCGTCTCGCCAATCCGCTTTTCCCTGGTGAAGCGACTGAAAAACCCCGCCGCCCTGAAATCCTTCAATTGCTTGTCCATCACGACGACGGCAACCGGTTGATCGGCCGGACGCCGGGCGAATTGATCCGCCGAAATCAGGATGTCATTGCTGCGCAGCCTGTTCCCCCAGAATAAATCGTTGCTGCGGGTGTCGATAACGGCCACCGTTTTTTTCAGATAGAACGGCAGCGACGATTTTTCTTCAAAATTGCGATAGAGATAAACCGTCCTTCCGGGCAGTTCATGCTGCAGATAAGCAGCCAGTTGGCGCGTCGATGCCAGCGGTTCCATCGCCGCCAGCGCCAGCGAAAGCGCAATGCCGGTCCAGATCGCAAGCACCAGATAAGCGAGCACGCCGATCCTGGTTGCGCGCCAGGCGGCAATCGCGGATGCGAACGCAAGCGCAGCCATTCCGCCGCAGGCCCAAAGCAGAAACCGATGCGACGGCAAGCCGGCGATCATCAATGTCCGGCCCGGTTCTTCCGCACGCATCGCCCCGGCGATGCACAGCAGCACCATCAGGATCGCGATCAGCAAGCCCGGCGCGGCTTTTCGCAAAGCCGGTAAAAATCCGCGGTTCTCGATTGCGACAGCCAGATGGAATGCGGCAAACGGCATCACGACGACCAGATAGTAATTCGCCTTGGCGCTGGAAATCGAATGGAATGCCAGCGGAACGAGCCATGCCAGCCACAGGAATCGCTGCAGACCGACTTCCTCCCGATCGGCTTCGCGCTGCGAAGGCGACGCAAGACAGAGCAGCAGGAACGACCACGGGAACAGGTAGATCGCCATCCGCGGCAGGTAATACCACCATGCGCCGGCATAGTAATCATGCGGCTCGCGCTGTCCGAGGAAGCGCAATACATGCTCGTTGATGAAATAAAACCATGCGAAAATCGGTTCGGTCAGACTTGCGGCCAGATGCCACGGCACCGCAATCGCAAAAAAAATCAGAAGCGCCCGCGGCTCGAACCACTTGCCGAAAGCGCGCAAGGAATTTTTCACCGGGCGATGCATCACCAGCGTGAAACCAACGATGATCAATCCGAACAGCGCCGGCGCGACAAAGCCCTTGGCCAGCAATGCAAGCGCCAGAAAAGCATACGACCAGCGCACGAAGCGGACCCGCCCTTCGCTGGCGTAACGATACGCGCACATCAGCGCCGCCGTCAGCAACGCGGTCAGCAGCATGTCGAACATCAGCACGCGCGACATCGCCGATACGCCGATGCCGCTGACAAACATCAATGCCGCCAGCCGGCCGGCCTGCGGACGATAGACCGCCCGGCCGAACCACAGCAGCATCGCGACGCAAGACAGCGACGAGATTGCCGGTACCGCTCTGGCGGCCCATTCCGACTCGCCGAACAATGCGAACGACAGCGCCGTCAGCCAGTACAGCAACGGCGGCTTTTCCATGTAAGGCAAACCGTTCAGATGCGGAATGATCCAATGCCGCCAGTCGTGCGAAGCCAGCATCTCGCGCGGGATTTCCGCATACAGCCCTTCGTTGTTATCGAGAATGCCGAAGCTGCCGAGACCGATCAGCACAAAACCGAACGCCGTCAGCCATACCAGCCACAGCGGAACGAACAACGCGGTGCCTTGTCGCGCGCTCCTCATTCGGCCGCACCATCGCCGGCAACGCCGTAGCCGCCGCCGCCGGGAGTTTCCACCATGAATATATCGTCAGTCTGCATCTCGGTTTTCCCTACGTGAGGTAATTCTTCGATTCGTCCGTCGGCCCGCAGCACGGCGTTGCGGCCCTTCGCGCCGGGCTCGCCGCCCGCCATGCCGAACGGTGCATGGATCCGGTTGTTGGACAGGATCGATGCGGTCATCGGTTCCAGGAAGCGGATCTTGCGCACGCCGCCATCGCCGCCATGCCATTTGCCGCTGCCGCCCGAACCGTGCCGGATCTCGTAGCTTTCGAGCCGCACCGGGAAGCGGAATTCGAGCACTTCGGGATCGGTCAGGCGCGAATTGGTCATGTTGGTCTGCACCACGCTTGTGCCGTCGAAGCCGTCGCCGGCGCCCGATCCGCCGGAAATGGTCTCATAGTACTGATATTTTCCGTTGCCGAACGTGAAATTATTCATCGTCCCCTGCGATGCCGCCATCACGCCGAGCGCGCCGTACAGCGCATTGGTGATGCAGGTCGAGGTTTCGACATTGCCCGAGACGACCGACGCAGGATAATGCGGATTCAGCATCGATGCCGGCGGAATGATGACTTTCAACGGTTTCAGGCAACCTGCATTCAATGGAATGTCGTCGTCGACCAGCGTGCGGAACACGTACAGCACGGCCGCCATGCAGACCGCCGACGGCGCATTGAAATTGTTGGCCAACTGCGCCGAGGTGCCGGTGAAATCGATTTCGGCGCAGCGCCCGGCCCGATCGACGCGAATCGCCACCTTGATCAGCGCGCCGTTGTCGAGCCGAACCTCATATGCGCCGTCCTTCAGTGCGGTAATGACGCGGCGCACCGATTCTTCCGCATTATCCTGCACATGCTTCATGTAAGCCCGCACCACATCGAGGCCGAAATGCGCGATCATGCCGCGCAGTTCCTCGACCCCTTTCTGGTTGGCGGCGATCTGCGCGCGCAGATCCGCGATGTTCTGATCGGGATTGCGCGCCGGATATTTCGCTCCGGCCAGCAATGCGCGCGTTTCCCGTTCGCGCAGGCATCCGGCTTCCACCAGTTTGAAATTATCGATCAGCACGCCCTCTTCTTCGATCACGGTCGAATCCGGCGGCATCGAACCCGGCGTCGTGCCGCCGATATCCGCATGATGGCCGCGCGAACCGACGTAGAACAGGATAGTCGTCCCGGCCTCGTCGAATACCGGCGTGATGACGGTGACGTCCGGCAAATGCGTGCCGCCGTGATAGGGGTCGTTCAGCATGAAGACGTCGCCCGGCTCGATCCGGCCGGCATTGTCGCGGATGACCGTCCTGATGCTTTCGCCCATCGAACCGAGATGGACCGGCATGTGCGGCGCATTGGCGATCAGGTTGCCTTGCGCATCGAACAGCGCGCAGCTGAAATCGAGCCGTTCCTTGATGTTGACCGAATACGCGGTGTTCTGCAGCCGCAGCCCCATCTGCTCGGCAATCGACATGAACAGGTTATTGAAGATTTCCAGCATGACGGGATCGGCTTCGGTGCCGATCGCGCGGCGTTCCGGGCGCGCTGCAATGCGAGTCAATAGCAGGTGATTCAGTGCGGTGACCTCCGCCTGCCAGCCATCCTCGACGATCGTGGTCGCGTTTGCCTCGGCAATGATCGCGGGTCCCTTGATGACATCGCCCGGCCGGGAATCCTCCCTCCGGTAAAGCCCGGCGTCCTGCCACCGGCCGTTGCCGAACATCTGCACCGTTTCGACAGCTTGCAATGCGCCTGGCCGCATCGGCAGGGACGGCGCCGTTTCCGGCGGCGCATCGGATGCGCCGATCGCCTCGACCGATACCGCTTCCACGATCAATCCCTTGCCGGGCATCAGGAACGAAAAGCGCTTGCGGTAAGCCGCCTCGAACTGCTCGATCATCTTTTCCACCCGGTCGAACGGGACGATCAGCGCCGAATCGGTCCCTTCGTAACGCAGATGCACGCGCCGGATCATGCTGATGCGTTGCTCGGCGACGCCCTGATCGGCCAGAGCCCGATGCGCGTGGCCGGCAAGCTGCTCAAGCCTGGCCTGGATATCCGCGAACGCATCCGCCGTGAGCCTGATTTCCATTGCCGCTTCGCGCATGACGGTTTGATCCGCCAGTCCCATTCCATAAGCGGACAGCACGCCTGCCAGCGGATGCGCCAGCACCTTCGTCATGCCCAGCGCATCGGCGACAAGACAGGTATGCTGTCCGCCCGCGCCGCCGAAAGTGGCCAGCACATAGTCGGTGACGTCATGTCCGCGCTGCACTGAAATCTGCTTGATCGCATTGGCCATGTTGCCGACGGCGATCTCGATGAAGCCTGCCGCGATTTGCTCCGGCGCCGGCTTGCGTCCGGCAGCACGGCCGATATCTTTCGCCATTTGCATGAACTTCCGCACGACTGCATCGCGGTCCAGCGGCTGATTCGCATCGGGACCGAATATCGCCGGAAAATACGCGGGCCGGATTTTGCCCAGCATGACATTGCAGTCGGTCACCGCAAGCGGTCCGCCGCGCCGGTAGCTTGCCGGTCCGGGATCGGCGCCCGCGCTGTCCGGTCCGACCCGATAGCGCGCGCCGTCGAAATGCAGAATCGAGCCGCCGCCGGCAGCCACGGTATGGATGCTCATCATCGGCGCCCGCATCCGGACGCCGGCGACCTGCGTCTCGAATACCCGCTCGAACTCCCCGGTGTAATGCGACACATCGGTCGACGTGCCGCCCATATCGAACCCGATCACCTTGTCGAATCCGGCCAGCCGGCTGGTGCGCGCCATGCCGACCACGCCGCCGGCCGGGCCGCTCAGAATGCTGTCCTTGCCCTGGAACGCATGCGCATCGGACAACCCGCCGCTGGACTGCATGAACTGCAGGTTTGCCTGCGGCAATTCGCGGTCGATCCGGTCGATATAGCGGCGCAGGACCGGCGACAGGTAGGCATCGACCACGGTCGTGTCGCCGCGCGAGATCAGCTTCATCATCGGACTCACCTGGTGCGATGCCGAAACCTGCGTGAAGCCCAGTTCGCGTGCGATCGATGCAATCCTGGCCTCGTGTTCGGTATAGCGATAACCGTGCATGAACACGACCGCGATCGAACGGAACCCCTTCCGATAAGCGTGCTGCAATGCAGACCGCGCCTTTGCTTCATCCAGCGGCATGACGATGTCGCCGTGCGCGCCGATGCGCTCGTCGATTTCAATCACATCGCCGTAGAGTAGCGCGGGCAATACGATATGCCGGTCGAACAGGCGCGGCCGATTCTGGTAAGCGATGCGCAGCGCATCCCGGAAACCGCGCGTGATCGCCAGTACGGTCGGTTCGCCCTTGCGTTCCAGCAACGCATTGGTGGCGACGGTGGTTCCCATTTTTACCGCATCGATCCGTTCCACCGGAATCGGCGCGCCGGCCGGTATATCGAGCAGATGGCGAATGCCGGCCACTGCGGCGTCGGTGTATTGCTCCGGATTTTCGGACAATAACTTGTGAGCGGCGAGCGTGCCGTCGGGCCGCCGTGCGACGATGTCCGTGAAAGTGCCGCCACGGTCTATCCAGAATTGCCAGCGCTGCATGCGGTTTTACCCGGTGTGGTATTGTTTTATCAAGAGGAAATTTTCAAGATAATGGCGGTAAATCAAGGAAAAATCCGTTCTCTCCGGCAATCACCGCATTACTTTTCCGAAAGCCTATTTTCGCATGAACCAACCGATTTCCACACCCATCTCCGCACTCGCGCGATCCTCGCGTCGCGACTTGACGGATGCATGCATCGACGCCGCGCAAAAAAGCGCTTCCGTCTTCACCCGGCTGTATCCGGATGCCGCACGTGCGGCCGCGGCGCATGCCGATGCAATGCTTGCCGCCGATGTCGCGCTGCCGCCGCTGGCGGGCTTGCCGGTATCGGTCAAGGATTTGTTCGATATCGCAGGCGAGCCCACGCTGGCCGGATCGACGGTGCTGAAAAACGCCGCTGCGGCGCAGTCGGATGCGCCGGTCGTGCAACGGCTGCGTGCGGCAGGCGCCGCCATCCTCGGCAAAACCAACATGACCGAGTTCGCGTTTTCAGGCGTCGGACTCAATCCGCATTACGGCACGCCGGCCAATCCTGCGGACAGACGGATTGCGCGCATTCCGGGCGGTTCGTCGTCCGGTGCGGCGGTGTCGGTCGCATCCGGTTTCTGCGTGGCCGGCCTGGGATCGGATACCGGCGGTTCGATCCGGATTCCCGCGGCGCTATGCGGTCTGGTCGGATTCAAGCCGACTGCACGGCGCGTGCCGACCGCCGGCGCGATACCGTTATCGAGCACGCTCGATACGATCTGCGCGATGACCCGCTCTGTCGCCGACTGCATTCTGATCGACGGCATCATCGCCGGCGCCGGCTTGTCGATTCCATCGTTGCCGCTTGCCGGATTGCGTCTGGCGGTTCCGCGCACGCTGATGCTCGACGGCCTGGACGATCATGTCGCGGCTTCGTTTTCCGCCGCGCTGTCGCGGCTGTCGGCCGGCGGCGCAAAAATCATCGATGTGCCGTTGACGCTGCTCGACGAAGTTGTTTCGCTGAACAAGTTTTCCGGTGCGGAGGCGTATGCATGGCATCGCATGCTGCTGGCCGAACATGAAGCGGAATACGATTCGCGGGTTGGCAAGCGCATCAAGCTCGGCGCGGCGTTGAGCGCCGCCGACTATATCGATCTGCACACCGCAAGACGCAACTGGATTGCGAGGATGGAAGCAGGCATCGCGCCGTTCGATGCGCTGATCATGCCGACGGTGCCGGTGGTGGCGCCGCCGATTGCGGAACTGGAAGCGTCGGAAGAAGCCTTCTTCAAGGCAAACAGCCTGCTGCTGCGCAATCCGTCGGCAATCAATTTTCTCGACGGTTGCGCGGTGTCGCTCCCCTGCCATGCGGAAGGAACGCTGCCGGTCGGATTGATGGTGGCGGGACCGGCAATGTCCGACGGCAGGATACTGGCAATCGCGCATGCGATCGAAAGCAGCCTTCGATAGCGAAAACCTCCGCCATGACGAATTCGCTGGGCGGCGTTCCTGTTCAGTCGCCCAGCAGTTCCGCAATCGGCTGCATTCCTTCGATCCGCTCGGAAATCACCTTGATGATCACGATGATCGGAATGCCGAGCAGTAAACCCCAGACGCTCCACAGCCATCCCCAGAACAGCAGCCCGATGAAAATCGCCGCCGGATTCATTTTCGCGATTTTTCCCGCCATCCAGGTCGTCACGAACATGCCGACCAGTATCGCGATCGCCAGCGCACATCCGGCAACCAGCAGCGCGATCGACAGCGATTCAAACTGCATGAAAGCGGCCAACCCGGTCGCCATCATGATCAGCAATGGCCCGAAATACGGAATGACATGCAGGAATCCCGAGGCGACTGCCCAGGCGCCGGCATTTTCCAGCCCGATCGTGCGCAGGGCTATCCACATCAGCAGCGCCAGCTGTATATTCGTCACCAGCAGCATGAACATATAGCGCTGAATCGATACATTGATGTCGTCCAGTATCTGGACCGTGATCTTTTTGCTGGAAAACGAGGGGCCTGCGATCTTAACCAGCTTCCGTTTGAACGTATCTCCCGACAATAGAAGGAAGAACACCAGGAACAGCACCATCGTCGCCTGACCGAGAAATTCGACCGCGCCCATCGAACCGGCCCATAGCCATTCGCTCACCTTGAAAGCCGGCTGCTCGGGCGGAGCGACTTTCTTGCCGCCGGAACGCACACCGGTCGCCTTCTCGATTTCGGCCGCCGCTTCCTGCATCTGCTGGACCGTACTCAACTGGCTGTTCTGCGCGTCGGCAAGCGCACGCGATATTTTATGCGTCGCTTCCGGCAGGCGCTCCAGGATGGAATTGAATTCAGTGAGCAGTGTATTCGCCGCCGCGGCTGCGCCGCAAAAGATGGTCAGCATCACAAGACTGGTGCCCAGCGCACGCGGAATCCTTATCCGTTCGAGCCAGACCACCAGCGGATTCAGCGTATAGGAAATCAGAATGCCGAACAGCAGCGGAATCAAAAACTTGTGCGCCCACTGCAGCGCAAATATCAGCGCAAGCGTCGCCAGGATGCCGAGTGCCAGGCCGCGCGCATTGACCGGAGCATTAAGAGCCGGCGCAGAAGACTCTTCCGGCACAGCGGTTTTCGGTGCGGCTGTTTCGGCCGACGCCGTCTTGTCTGCCGGATCGTCTTTCGCCAGCTGTATTGCGGCGGTTTCGGGATTTTTCATGTTCATTGCATGGCGGCTTCGCAGCGAGTTGCAGTCCGTCAATTAAAGCAAATACTGTGAGACATTTGAGAATCGGCGGATTGTTCCATATCAATATTCATGCCGTCATATTGAAAATCGCGAATAGCGCCCGCGGCCGGTATATCGCTTAGACGCCGAAAGCGGATAAAGCTTTGTACGCCATCGCACAGACAATAAACTTTTTTCAATGTAACGTGTGAATCACTCGGCGCGGCACGCATCTAATTCATGCACCATGTCTGATGCACTGTGCCGATATTTGATCGACACTCAATTTCGATAACGCGATATCTGATAAAGAGGTGTTTCCATGAAAACAATCCAACGGTTCGCAATCACTACGGTTACCGCAGCAATGCTGTTTGGTCTGGCCGCTTGTTCAGGCATGTCGGCACAGGATAGAAACACTGCGATCGGCGCCGGCGTCGGCGGCGTAGCGGGTTCCGTTCTCAGCAACGGCAGTGCTGTCGGCACCGTCGGCGGCGCGGCGGTCGGCGGCGTAATCGGCCGTCAAGTCAAATAAGCAACAGACAATCGGCAGACGCGCTTTCCCCGCCGGACAGGCGCGTCGCTTCCGGCATTTCTGTTCCCTCATGCGGCGGCAAGGCCGCGTTCATTGCTTCCGAAGCCGCAGGCAATACGCCGCGCACATCCGCCCACACCAAATCCTGCCGTAAAAAAAATTTGTCATGCCGCCGCTTGTGCGATGGATTGTTTTGGAAAGCGTTTAACGCTACTCTATGCCTGTCTATGGCGATTTGAAAATCCCGGAAATGGCATGCAATGTCTTCTTGACATGCCATGCGACGCCGCCAGTCAAGAGGCGGCGTTTTTTATGGGTGTCGGCTTGCCGACGGCTATTGCAACGATTGCAGCATCGTCGCCGCTCTGTTTCAATCCAGGCTTGCCGGCCTGGCTGCCCAATTCAATGAAGGATTAGAGTTAAATGCAAGTAGCAGTTATCGGTGGCGGCGTCATTGGCGTCTGCACCGCGTATTTTCTCGCCGCGGCGGGGCATGAAGTCGTTGTCATCGAACGCTATGGCAACGTCGCGCAGGAGACCAGTTTCGGCAATGCGGGCATCGTCGCGCCAGGCTACGTTACGCCCTGGGCCGCCCCCGGCATGCCTAAAAAAATTCTGTCTTATCTTTTCAAGCCGGAATCGCCGGTGCTGATCAAACCGACGATGGATCCGGTGCTGTGGCGCTGGGTTCGCATGTGGCTTGCGGAATGCGAACTGGAGCGCTACCGGATCAACAAGGAAAGAATGCAGCGCATCGCTTCTTACAGCCAGCATATATTGCAGCAGTTGCGCGAGCACTATTCGCTCGATTACGAACAGACCACCGGCGTTTTGCAACTGTTCCGCAACCAGCTCGAGCTCCAGATGGCGCAGTCCGGCATCGATATGCTGGCCGCCAACGGCCTGCCTCATCGGCTGGTGGATGCCGATGAAGCGCGCCTGATCGAGCCGGCCCTGGCGATCCACACGCCGCTGACTGCAGGGTTGTACTTGCCGCAGGACGAAGCCGGAAATTGTCCTCTTTTCACCAGGCATCTGAAGAATATTGCGCAGACGATGGGCGTTGAATTCCACTTCAACAGCACCGTCGATGCGATCGAGCCGGAACACAACCGCGTAACGTTCCGGATCGAGGAAAGAACGTTCCGCGCCGATGCGGTCGTGATTGCCGCCGGCGTCGAAAGCGCTCAATTGCTCGAACCGCTCGGCATTCATATTCCGCTGTATCCGGTCAAGGGTTATTCCGCGACGGCCTTCATCAAGAATTTCGATCAGGCGCCGCTTGCCGCGGTGACCGATGAATCCTACAAGGTCGCGATCACCCGCATGGGCAGCCGCGTCCGGATTGCAGGCACGGCGGAACTCGGCTCGCGTACGCCGGATTTGCACAAAGCCGCATTGCGCACGCTGGTCAAGGTCGGCGACGACTGGTTTCCGGATGCAGCCAATTACAGCAGCGCAACCTTCTGGTGCGGCGCGCGGCCGATGTTGCCGGACGGACCGCCGCTGCTCGGCGCCACACCGGTCAAAAATGTTTTCGTCAATATCGGCCATGGCTCGGCCGGCTGGGCAATGGCAGCCGGTTCGGGCAAGGTGCTGGCCGATCTCATTTCAGGACAGGCGCCCGATATCGATCTGGATGGCCTGACACTGTCGCGTTATGGATAAGGTCGATTGCGTCGTCGTCGGAGCAGGCGTCATCGGCTTGGCCGTGGCAAGAAAACTCGCCCTTGCGGGGCGTGAAGTGCTGGTCGTCGAGTCGAATCCCGCGATCGGCATGGAAACCAGCTCGCGCAATAGCGAAGTGATCCATGCCGGGCTCTATTATCCGACTGGCAGTCTGAAAGCCGGATTATGCGTTACCGGGCGCGACGCGCTGTATGCGTATTGCGCGGAACGCGGCATCGCGCACCGGCGCTGCGGCAAACTGATCGTCGCGACGTCGGACGCACAGCGCGGCAAGCTTGCCGCAATTCATGCACAGGCGCAGGCAAACGGCTGCAGCGAGGTCGTTCCGTTGGACAGGCAGCAGGCGCAATCGCTGGAACCCGAGCTGTCCTGCGCGGCCGCCCTGTTTTCTCCGATGACCGGCATCATCGACAGTCATGCCTACATGCTGGCATTGCAGGGCGATGCGGAGAACGCGGGCGCGCTGTTTGCGTTCGGCAGCCGCCTGATCGGAGGCAAGACCGGGGCCGCCGGCATCGTGCTGCAAGTAAGAAGCGGAGCGGATGCGGAAACCGAACTGGAAGCCGGCATGGTCGTCAATTGCGCAGGTCTGTGGGCGCCGCAAGCCGCCAATCGGATTGGCGGCCTCGATAAAACCACGATTCCTGCCGCTTATTTTGCCAAGGGCAATTATTATTCGCTGGCCGGCAAGGCGCCTTTCTCGCATCTGGTTTATCCGGTGCCGGAACCGGGCGGCCTGGGCGTCCATCTGACGCTCGACCTCGGCGGCCAGGCGCGTTTCGGCCCCGATGTCGAATGGCTCGATCATCGCAATGACGCAATCGATTACAAGGTCGATCCGCAGCGGGCGGACAAGTTTTACCGCGAGATCCGCGCCTATTGGCCGGACCTGCCGGATGCGGCGCTGCAGCCGGCCTATGCCGGCGTGCGGCCCAAGATCAGCCCGCCCGATGCGCCGGCAGCGGATTTTATGTTTGCATCGCATCGCGATCCGCATTATCTTGGCCTGTACGGCATGGAATCTCCGGGATTGACGGCTTCGCTGGCAATCGCCGATCACGTCATCCGCCTGATTGGATAACGACCATGAATGCGACCGCTGCGCTCTATTCCACAGCCGAAATTCGCGATATCGAACAAGCGGCGATGGCCGCGCTGCCGCCCGGCGCCCTGATGCAGCGTGCCGCACAGGCTGCGTCGGAAACGGCATTGGCGCTGCTGCCAGCGCCGCGCGGCAATACCAAGGTACTGGTGCTGGCAGGCCCCGGCAACAACGGCGGCGATGCGCTGGTGACAGCATATCTGCTTGCGCAGGCCGGATTGCAGGTATCGGTTCTCCTGTATGCGGATGCAAGCAGGCAGCCGCCCGACTCGCAACGCGCATTGGCGCAAGCGAAAGCCGGCGCCGTACGATTTGAAGATGCGTCGGATTTGCGCAGCCTCATGTCGGTCCGCTGGAACCTGGTCGTCGACGGCTTGTTCGGCATCGGCCTGATGCGGCAGATAGCGGGAGCGCAACGCGCGCTGGTCGACGCCGTCAACACGCTCGACTGCCCGGTGCTCGCACTCGATATTCCAAGCGGGCTGAATGCGGACACCGGCGCCATTGTCGGACAGGACGGCGTCGCAGTGCGCGCCAGCCACACCATTACATTCATTGCAAACAAGCCGGGCCTGCATACCGCCCGCGGCCGCGATCATGCGGGCACGGTGCAAATCGCATGTCTCGGCATCGAAGACAGATTTTTCAAGCCGCCGCATGCGCATATCGGCCATCCCGGATTGTTTTCGCATGCGCTTCGCAAGCGTCCTCATGATTCCCACAAGGGCAGTTTCGGCGACGTCATGGTCATCGGCGGCGCGCGCGGCATGACGGGCGCGCCCGTGCTGGCCGCGCGCGCGGCTGCGCAATGCGGCGCCGGCCGGGTATTTGCAGGTTTTGTCGAACAAGCGCCGGCTTACGACAGCATGCAGCCGGAGTTGATGTGCCGTCCGGCGCAGGATCTCGATTTTTCAGCGGCGACACTGGTCGTCGGGCCCGGTCTGGGCACCTCGCGCGCCGCGCATGATTTGCTGGCGCAGGCGCTCAATGCGCCCGTGCCGCTGGTGCTCGATGCCGATGCGCTGAACCTGATCGCCGTCGAACCGGCCCTGCAGCAAAAGCTGACTCAGCGCGGACAGAGTACCTTGCTGACGCCGCATCCGCTTGAAGCAGCGCGGCTGCTTGCCGCATCGAGCGCCGATATACAGGCCGATCGCCCGGCCGCCGCACGCGAACTGGCGCGGCGATTCAATGCAATCATCGTATTGAAAGGTTCCGGCACGGTGATCGCACGCGCGAACTGCGATATCGTCATCAATCCGACCGGCAATCCTGCACTGGCGACTGCCGGCACCGGCGACGTGCTGGCGGGAATATGCGGTGCGCTGCTGGCGCAGCATTGGCCGGCGTGGGAAGCCGCACTCGGTGCGGTCTGGCTGCACGGCAACGCCGCCGATGTGCTGGTCGAGCAAGGCATCGGCCCGGTCGGACTGACCGCCGGCGAATTGATTCCGTGCGTGCGCGCCGGCCTGAACCGGCTGATTAAACCAACTGCCCCGCCGCGATGGTAATGGTTCGCTTGCAGAGCGACGCAATGGACGCATCATGCGTAACCAGCACCAGCGTCGACTTGCGCTCCTGATTCAATTCGAACATCAGCCGTATCACCGATTCGCCGGTCGCCGCATCCAGGCTGCCGGTCGGTTCATCGGCAAACAGCAGCGGCGGTTCGCTGACGAAGGCGCGGGCGAGCGCGACGCGCTGCTGCTCGCCGCCGGACAGATATTTCGGATAGTGCTTCAGCCGGCTCGACAAACCCACGCGCGCCAGCATCGCCTCCGATTTTTCCCTGGCGGCATCGTCTCCACGCAGCTCGAGCGGCAGCATCACGTTTTCCAGCGCATTCAGATGCGCGAGCAACTGGAACGACTGAAACACGAAGCCCAGTTCCTTTTTACGCAATCCGGCACGGCCGTCTTCATCCAGCGCAAAGATATCGATGCCGTTGAGCAGCACGGTGCCTTCGGACGGCGTGTCGAGTCCCGCCAGCAATCCGAGCAATGTCGATTTCCCTGAGCCGGACGCGCCGACAATCGCAAGCGTCGCGCCTGCATGCACTGTAAAATTGATGTTTTGAAGAATGGTGAGTTCGCCGGTTGCATCCGCGACCCGTTTAGCGAGCCGGGCAACTTCAATTGCAGGAGAAAGTGTGGAAGGTTCTGGCATGCAAGATAATCTCAAGGGGATCCGAAAAATGATGCGGACGCTGCGTACCGTGGCGTTCATCACGTTTGCGCTGTTTGCGTCGACAGCCCATTCTGCATCAAAAACCATACTCGTGCTGGGCGACAGCCTGTCGGCCGAATACGGACTGGTGCGCGGGACCGGCTGGGTGCCGTTGCTGCAAAGCCAGTTGAAAACGGAAAAAATCGATGCAGCGATCGCCAATGCGAGCATCAGCGGCGAGACCACCAGCGGCGGCAGGACGCGTTTGCAGTCTCTTCTGAGCAAGCATCGTCCGGACACCGTTGTAATCGAATTAGGCGCCAACGACGCGTTGCGCGGCTTGCCGGTTGCCGCGACGGAAGACAATCTGCGCGCGATGATCGTCACGGCGCAAAAGGCGCAAGCCAAGGTGCTCCTGGTCGGCATGCAGATACCGCCCAATTACGGCGGCGATTACACGCGCCGCTTCGCCGGAATTTATCCGAAACTGTCGAGGGAAACCAGCGTGCCTCTCGTGCCGTTCCTGCTGGAGGGACTGGCCGACAAGCCCCAGCTGTTTCAGTCAGATCGCCTTCATCCTACAGCCGAAGCGCAGCCCATCATGCTGCACAATATCTGGTCCCATCTGAAACCGCTGCTGCTGAAGTGAGTACATGAAGTATCCCGCCTTGCTCCCTTTTGCCGAAATTCTGCCGCAGCTTCATTTGTTCGATGCCATCATCGATGTGCGCAGTCAATCCGAATTCGCGGAAGACCATATTCCGGGTGCGATCAACTGTCCGGTGCTCGATGACAACGAACGCATACGGGTCGGCACCTTGTACAAACAGGTCAGTTCATTCGAGGCCAAAAAAGTGGGCGCCTCGATCGCCGCACGCAATATCGCCCGTCACATCGATACGCTCTTTCTAGATAAGCCGCGCGACTGGAAGCCCCTGATTTATTGCTGGCGCGGCGGCAATCGCAGCGGATCGATGACGCACATACTGGCGAAAATAGGCTGGCCCGCAGTACAACTCGATGGCGGATACAGAGCCTATCGCCGTCATGTCAATGCGGAGCTGGCGGAACTGCCGTCCCGTTTCACCTATAAGGTCATATGCGGCACAACCGGCAGCGGCAAGAGCCGCCTGCTGCAAAAGCTTGCCTCCGAAGGAGCCCAGGTGCTGGATCTCGAGCGGTTGGCCGCGCACCGCGGATCGGTGCTCGGCAATTTGCCCAGCGAGGCGCAGCCGACGCAAAAAAGCTTCGAGAGCCGCATTTGGCAAACACTGCGCCAGTTCAGTCCCGGGCAGGTCGTGTTCGTTGAATCCGAAAGCAAGAAAGTCGGCAATCTGCGGGTGCCGGATGCGCTGATGGAAAAAATGCGTGCGTCATCCTGCCTGTCGCTGACACTATCGAAAACCAATCGCGTGAAATTGCTGATGGAAGATTACGCGCATTTCGTCACCGATCCCGCGATATTGAACACGCAGCTCGATTGCCTGATTTCATTGCATGGACGGGAAAAAATAGTTCGCTGGCAGACGATGGCATCGTCGGGCGAAATGGAAACGCTGGTGACAGAATTACTGGTCGATCATTACGACCCTGCTTATCTGCGCTCGATCGAGCGCAACTTTGCCCGATTTTCGCAGGCGCAACATCTGGAACTGGACGATATTACAGAACAGGCTTTCCGGACTGCGTCGAAGTATTTGCTGCAAACTGCATAGCGAAGTATCTGCTTCAAACTGCGTCGATTTGGCAGGAGGCCCAATCCATGATGGCGATTGACGCTGCCGATAAAAAGTGGTTCAAGGCCGGCTTAGTCCAAGATCAACTACCAAACCCGTTCGTCCTGAGCTGGCCCAAGGCCAGCTACTAGATTCGTTCGTCCTGAGTAGCCGCGGAGCGGCGTATCGAAGGATATCCGTGCGCGTACAACTCCTTCGATACGCCCTGCGGGCTAGGAGCCGGCCTTGGACCGCTCAGGACGAACGAACTTTTACCGTCCTGGCATCACTCAACCGGCAGCTTCACCTCAACGACAACTTACTTGGTGCCAGCCGCAGGATCGCTCTTCTCTTCCGTCGAAGACGTATTGGCCGCAGGCTTCAATATCTCGGCTTTCGCCTTTTTCTTCAACACATCGATATAAGCGACCATCTCCTGCTGCGCCAATGCATTCGCAATCTGCTGCTGCTCTGCCTGGCGGCGCGCATTGTCCGCTACCTTCGGCTGCGTTACCTTGTTGATCCGGTACACGCTGTAGCCTTGGGTCGGAATCTCGACACCGACATATGCCGGCAGCTTGTTCGCATCGGCTTTCATCACAGCCGTGAATGCCTCGTTGCCCAACCCCGGATTCTTGGCGCGTGAAACCATCTTTGCTTCGGCAAAACCGGCTGCGTCGTTCTTTGCCTTGAGTTCGACAAGTTTGGCTGCGCCGGCTTTTCCCGCCAGCTTGACTGCCTCGGCTTGCGTGAGGCGCTCACGCACGACGGCTTTCACTTCTTCGAACGGACGTTTGCCTGCCGGCTTGTATTCGACCACATGACCGGCAATCAAGGTATTCGGAGCGACTTCGACCGCTTCGGTATTGTGCTTGTTTTTGATCGCCTCATCCGAAAACAATGCTCTCAAAAATTTTGGGTTGTTGAACGGCGCATTCGGCGCGGCGGCCGGATTCGGCGTGCGTGTCAGATTCGATGCCGTTTCGATTTTCAGTTTCAGCTTGTCGGCCACCGGCTTCAGGCTATCCGCCTGCTCATAGACCGTACTGGAAAAAGTCTCGGCAAGTTCTGTGTATTTCTTTACCGCCAGCTGCTTCTTGATTTCGGCGGCGATCTCGCCTTTGACTTCATCCAGCGGTTTGACCGAAGCCGGCTTGACTGCAGTCAACTGGATAATGTGATAACCGAAATCGGACTGAACCAGATCGCTGATCTCGCCTTGCTTGAGTTTGTAGACAGCGTCTTCGAACGGCTTGACCATCATTCCCTTGCCGAAGAAATCGAGATCGCCGCCGCGCTCGGCAGAACCCGGATCCTGCGAATTCTCTTTTGCAAGTCTGGCGAAATCGCCCGGATTCTTGCGCAATTGCGCAAGCAGTTTTTCCGCCTTGTCTTTTGCCGCCGCCTTGTCGGCGGCAGGCGCGTCTTTTTTCACGGTGATCAGGATATGGCTCGCACGCCGCTGTTCATCGACCGTGTAGCGCTTTACATTCTGATCGTAATAGGATTTGATATCGGCATCGCTGACTGACGTTTGCGCAGCAAGAGCGTCATTGTTCAACACGACGTATTCGGCCTTGACCTGCTCCGGAATTTCAAACTGGCTGCCGGACTTGTTGTAATAATCCTTCAGCATGTCGTCGGTCACTTTTACCTGAGACGCATAGTCGGATGCCTTGAACGGCAACTCCTGCACTTCGCGTTCCTGCTCGCTGATATCGGACAGGCGGTTCGCTATCGATTTCGGCGCAAATGCGGTAGTCTGAATTGCACTGTTGACTTGCTGCACAGCCAAATCCTGACGCAACCGCGCTTCGTATATCGCGGGCGTCAAACCTTGTACCGCCAGCAACGCCTTGTAACGCTCGCTGTCGAACTTGCCATCGGGAGTGGAAAGATCCGGAATCGCCAGGATCGTCTGCTGCAGGGCTTGATCGGAAACGGAAAGATGATTGCGCGCAGCTTCGGCAGCCAGTGCGCGCTGAGCGATCAGGTTGTCCAGGATGCCCTGCCTGGCTTCCGGCGTATCGAACATCTTCGGATCGAATTGCTCGCCGAACATCTGGCGAAAACGCTCCATCTGCTCGCGTTGCGCAGTGTCCAGTTCCTGCTGCGTGATCGATTGTCCGGCGACCTTTGCCACCGTGTTGTCGGTATCGCGCAGACGCGTATAGCTTTCGAGTCCAAAGAAAGCGAACGATGGGAAAATCAATAGCAGCAGCACAAATTGCATCAACCGCTGATGGGTACGAATAAATTCAAACATGGTCAGCCAATCACAGACAGATCGCGATGGATATCTTATCGCATATGAAAAAAGGCGAACATAAGTTCGCCTTTTTGATTTTGGCGGAGTGGACGGGACTCGAACCCGCGACCCCCGGCGTGACAGGCCGGTATTCTAACCGACTGAACTACCACTCCTAAACTGCTTCACTTCCATATTGCATGATGCCCGACTGATTGGTGGGTGCTGAGAGGCTCGAACTCCCGACCTACGCCTTGTAAGGGCGCCGCTCTACCAACTGAGCTAAGCACCCGAATTTGCCACTTAGCCAGCCGAACATTCGGCGTTTGTCACCACGCCAAAAGAACGCTAGTTTACAGCATCTTTCAAACCTTTGCCAGGCTTAAATTTCGGCACCTTGGCTGATTTGATCTTGATTGCTTCGCCGGTGCGCGGGTTGCGGCCCGTACGGGCGGCGCGCTTGCCTACTGTAAAGGTACCGAACCCAACCAAGGTAACTGAACCGCTTTTTTTCAACGTCGTCTTCACAGCTCCGATCAGTGCGTCAAGCGAGCGTGTTGCAGCAGCCTTGGAAATATCTGCCGACCTGGCAATGTGATCGATTAATTCGGTTTTATTCACTGACGCCCCCTGGCTAAGTTTAAATTCCGCAATGGTGTTTAGCGGTTAGTTATTGATTTCATCCATTCCCTGTGCAGAAAAAATCTGCAGCACGTATTAAACAAGCCGGGAAGCCTTGTGTCAAGCGGTTTGCGGGCGTGTCCTCACCGGTCGGAACTTCGTTCCGGGAAAATAAAAAGCGCTCCGGAGAGCGCTTTTTACCGTTGCATTTGAACGATCAATGCTTGACGACGTTGGGGTCCGGCTGCCCAGTCGGTTGCGCCACCGCATCAGCAGCAGGCACGTCCTCTTCGGTCAGCGGAACCGGGCGCCGTTCAAGTGCGATCTCCAGCACTTTATCGATCCAGCGTACCGGAACAATTTCCAGCTTGTTCTTGACGTTGTCCGGGATCTCCGCAAGGTCCTTCATGTTTTGCTCGGGAACCAGCACGGTCTTGATGCCGCCGCGATGAGCCGCCAGCAATTTCTCTTTCAAGCCGCCGATCGGCAACACTTCGCCCCGCAACGTGATTTCACCGGTCATTGCGACATCGGCGCGCACCGGGATGCCGGTGAAGATCGATACCAGCGCGGTTGTCATCGCAATGCCTGCCGACGGACCGTCCTTCGGCGTTGCTCCTTCCGGCACGTGGATGTGGATGTCGCTTTTTTCAAAAATGTCGTTCTTGATACCGAGTTTTCTTGCCCGGCTGCGCACCACGGTGCGTGCCGCCTCGATCGATTCCTTCATCACGTCGCCCAATGTTCCGGTGCGGATGATGCCGCCTTTGCCCGGCATCGTGATCGCTTCGATCGTAAGCAGATCGCCGCCCACCTCGGTCCATGCGAGACCGACGACCTGGCCGACCTGGTTATCCTTTTCAGCGACGCCGAAATCGAAGCGGCGGACGCCCAGGAATTTATCGATATTCTTCGACGTGACGGCGATCTTCTTGTCCTGCTTTTTGAGCAGCAGCATCTTGACGACCTTGCGGCAAATCTTCGAGATCTCGCGTTCCAGCGAACGCACGCCGGCTTCACGCGTGTAGTAGCGAATGATGTCGCGGATGGCAGGCTCGGCAACGCTGATTTCTTCTTCCTTCAGACCGTTGTTCTTGATCTGCTTGGGCAAAAGATAGCGTTGCGCAATGCTGGTTTTTTCATCCTCGGTATAACCGGACAGGCGAATCACTTCCATCCGGTCGAGCAATGCCGGCGGGATGTTGTACGAGTTCGATGTCGCGACGAACATCACGTCGGACAGGTCGAAATCCACTTCGATATAGTGATCGGAGAATGTGTGGTTCTGTTCCGGGTCCAGCACCTCGAGCAAGGCGGATGACGGATCGCCGCGGAAATCCATGCCCAGCTTGTCGATTTCATCAAGCAGGAACAAGGGATTGCGCACGCCGACTTTCGCCAGGCTTTGCAGAATCTTGCCGGGCATCGAACCGATATAGGTGCGGCGATGCCCGCGAATTTCCGCTTCGTCGCGCACACCGCCCAGCGCCATGCGCACGAACTTGCGATTGGTCGCCCGCGCAATCGATTGGCCGAGCGAGGTCTTGCCGACACCCGGAGGTCCGACGAAGCACAGGATCGGCGCCTTGAGCTTGTCGACGCGCTGTTGGACGGCAAGATATTCGAGGATGCGTTCCTTGACCTTGTCGAGTCCGTAGTGATCGTCTTCCAGCACCGTTTCGGCATTGGACAGATCGTTATTGACCTTGGATTTTTTCTTCCATGGCAGTCCGACCAGCGTATCGATGTAGTTGCGCACCACGGTCGCCTCGGCCGACATCGGCGACATCAGCTTGAGCTTTTTCAGTTCGCCCTGCGCTTTTTCGCGCGCTTCCTTCGGCATCTTGGCCATCACGATCTTTTTCTCGAGATCTTCCAGATCGGCGCCCTCTTCGCCTTCGCCGAGTTCCTTCTGGATTGCCTTGACCTGTTCGTTCAGGTAGTACTCGCGCTGGGATTTCTCCATCTGGCGCTTGACGCGGCCGCGGATGCGTTTTTCCACCTGGAGAATATCGAGTTCGCCCTCGAGTTGTCCAAGCAGATGCTCGTGACGCTTCGCGACATTGAAGATTTCAAGAATGACCTGCTTTTGCTCGAGCTTCAGCGGCAAGTGCGCGGCGATCGTATCCGCCAGGCGTCCGGCGTCGTCGATACCGGCCAGCGACGTCAGAATCTCGGGCGGAATTTTCTTGTTCAGTTTGACGTATTGATCGAATTGCTGAACGATTGCGCGGCGCATCGCTTCCACTTCGGACTCGTCGCCCGACTCGGATTCGACCGGAGTCAGATCCGCGACGAAATGCGTGTCCAGTTCGCTGATGTGATGAATGCGCGCACGCTGCGCGCCTTCGACCAGCACTTTCACCGTGCCATCGGGCAGCTTCAGCATCTGCAGAATATTTGCAACGCAGCCGATCTCGTAGATATCGTCTGCGGAAGGTTCATCCTTGGCTGCGGCCTTCTGGGCGGCGAGCATGATGCTCTTGCCTTGTTCCATCGCAGCTTCAAGTGCCTTGATCGATTTAGGGCGACCGACGAACAGCGGTATCACCATATGCGGAAATACAACGACGTCGCGCAATGGCAATAACGGCAATTGGGTGTATTCAATAAGTGTAGAAGTAGTCGTCATGGCGAGCCTTTATCAAAAAACCTGTTAATGATGTTGGCACGAGCGGGCGAAACACAAGCCCCGCGCATCAACAAAATCATCACAGCATCGTTTTAAACAATAAAAAAAGCCACACGCGAAGTTACCCTCGGGTGGCTTTACGATGGAAGCCTGTGTGATAGTTGATGGAGTAAATTGTACTGCGTTTGTTCAATAAAAAGACGTAAAACCCTACTTTTTAGATGTTTTTATGATTTTGACAGCTATCGTTTGTCTAGAGCGGTTTTCATATCAGTGTGCGGATGATGCGGGTTGGTTTTGGGTGCAGGGCAAGGCATGAGGAGCGCAGTGTGGCGAGCCACACCAGCGACGAGCAACGCCGCCATGCGCTCCAAAGCGGCCGGCAGCGCCCATACACTGATATGAAAACCGCTCTAGGCCCGAGTCACTTGGCGCCGGATACCTTTTGCTGTTCATGATAAATCAACAAGGGCTTCGCACCGTTGGTGATCGTGCTTTCATCGATGACCACCTTGGCTACGTTTTGCTGATTGGGCAATTCAAACATCACCTCGAGCAATGCATGCTCAAGGATCGAACGCAAACCGCGCGCGCCCGTCTTGCGCGCCAATGCTTTTTTGGCAATCGCATGCAATGCCGCAGGCCTTACTTCAAGCTCGGCGCCTTCCATTTGCAGCAGCTTGGAATACTGCTTGATGAGCGCGTTCTTCGGCTCCAGCAGAATCTGAATCAGCGCGGCTTCATTCAATTCGCTTAATGTCGCAACCACCGGCAAGCGGCCGACCAGTTCGGGAATCAATCCGAACTTGATCAGATCTTCGGGCTCGGCTTCCATCAGCACTTCGCTGGCAGTGCGCTCCTTCTGACTCTTGACGTTTGCGGAAAAACCGATGCCGCTTTTCTCCGAACGGTTCGAAATGATCTTTGTGAGTCCGTCGAAAGCGCCGCCGCAGATGAACATGATGTTGGTGGTGTCGATCTGCACGAAATCCTGGTTGGGGTGCTTGCGCCCGCCCTGCGGCGGCACCGATGCCATCGTGCCTTCGATCAGCTTCAGCAATGCCTGCTGCACGCCCTCGCCCGATACGTCGCGGGTGATCGACGGATTGTCCGATTTGCGCGAGATTTTGTCGATCTCATCGATATAGACAATCCCTTTCTGCGCTTTCTCGACTTCGTAATTGCAGTTCTGCAGAAGCTTCTGGATGATGTTTTCGACATCCTCGCCGACATAGCCGGCTTCGGTCAACGTCGTCGCATCGGCGATCACGAAGGGCACATTCAACATGCGCGCCAGCGTTTGCGCCAGCAAGGTCTTGCCGGAACCGGTCGGCCCGACCAGCAAAATATTGCTTTTAGCCAACTCGACATCGTCTTTCTTGCCGAGATGCTTGAGCCGCTTGTAGTGGTTGTATACCGCAACCGACAGGATGCGTTTGGCGGTGTCCTGACCGATTACGTATTGACCGAGTAATTCGTAGATTTCCTGCGGAGTCGGCAGGTCCGATTTCGGGCCTGTAACGGACTCGACGCTGGACGCCTCGTCACGAATGATGTCGTTGCATAAATCTATGCACTCGTCGCAAATGAATACCGAAGGGCCCGCAATGAGTTTTTTAACCTCATGCTGGCTTTTGCCGCAAAACGAGCAATACAGTAATTTTTCGCCGCTGGAAGATTTTTTATCGGACATGGAGAAAAGTATGGATATGTAGTGGTTTGATCTTACCTGCGAATTCCAAATTCGTCACGATACTGCTCAAGAAATTGGGCCGGCCGGCAAAAATTCGTAGTTATAAAACAAAACGCCCGAACGTAAATGCGCCCGGGCGTATTTCGCATGGGACTATTGGTTTATCAGGAACGGCTGCTCAGAACCTTGTCAATCATGCCATAATCCGCCGCCTGATCGGCGGACATGAAGTTATCCCGATCGGTATCCTTGCTGATTTGTTCTACCGATCTTCCGGTTTTTTCCGCCAGAATATAATTCAGGCGCTCGCGCAAATAGAGAATCTCGCGTGCCTGGATTTCGATGTCGGCCGCCTGCCCTTGAGCGCCGCCGAGCGGCTGGTGGATCATGATGCGGGAATTGGGCAGCGAGAAACGCTTGCCTTTTGCGCCTGCCGCCAGCAAAAACGCCCCCATCGAAGCAGCCAGGCCGGTACACAACGTGGATACATCCGGCTTGACGAACTGCATCGTATCGTAAATCGCCATGCCGGCAGATACCGAACCGCCGGGAGAGTTGATATAAAGAGAAATATCCTTGTCAGGATTTTCACTTTCGAGAAACAGCAATTGCGCGACGATCAGGTTGGCCGTATGGTCGTTTACCGGCCCAACCAGAAAAATGACGCGTTCTTTCAGCAGACGCGAATAAATGTCGTATGCGCGCTCGCCGCGACCGCTTTGCTCGATGACCATCGGCACCATGCCGAGCATCTGGGTATCGAGAGCGGAATTTTGTATCATGCTTGTCATGTGCTTTCCTTATGGAGAGCGCACAAGCGAATTACGCTTGTGCGTTATTGCCCATCAATTCGTCGAATGCGACCGGCTTGTCGGTCACTTTTGCCTTGCCAAGCACGTAATTGACGACGTTTTCTTCCAAAACAAGAGCTTCCACCTCGGCTAAACGGCGGCGGTCGCTAAAATAATATTTCAGCACCTGCTGCGGATCTTCGTAGCTTTGCGCAAAATCCTCCACCTGCGCCTTCACTTGCTCCGCGGTGGCCTGCAAATCATTCGTCTTGACGACTTCCGCCAGGATCAGGCCCAGACGCACCCGGCGCTCGGCTTGCGCCGCGAACAGTTCCGGCGGAAGCGGCATGTCCTTGACGTTCATGCCGCGTTGCGCCATGTCCTGACGAGCCATTTCCGCCAGGCGCTCGACATCCTGATCGACCAGGGCTTTCGGCACATCGAACGCGGCGGCCTTGATCAAGGCATCCATCACGCTGTCTTTGGTTTTTGCTTTGACGCGGTTGCTGACTTCGCGTTCCAGATTACGCTTGATATCGTCACGCATTTTTTGCATATCGCCGTCTTCGATGCCGAGCGACTTGGCGAATTCGGCATCGACTTCGGGCATATGCGCCCACTCGAGCTTTTTCAGCGTGATCGTGAATTCAGCCGTTTTGCCTGCCACATCCTTGCCGTGATAATCGGACGGGAAGGCCATCGAAAAAGTCTTGGATTGGCCGACTTTCAATCCGACGGTGGCTGCTTCGAATTCCGGCAGCATCCGGCCTTCGCCCAGCACGAACGCATAGTCGTCGGCCTTGCCGCCCTGAAATTCGACGCCGTCGATCTTGCCGACGAAATCGATCGTAACGCGATCGCCGTTTTGCGCGGTCTGATCCGCTCCGCCGTCGCCATGCGCGCCCTGTTCGCCCTTGACGTGATAATGCACGCGCTGCTTGCGCAGGATCTCGATGGTCTTGTCGATTTCCGCTTCGGTAACGTCGGCCTTGGTTTTTTCGACTTCCGCTGCCGACAGGTCGCCGACCTTCACTTCCGGATAGACTTCGAAAGTGGCGTCGAACACGACCGCGCCTTCCGTGCTTTCCGCACTGGTTTTCGGCTCGATCTTCGGATAACCGGCCACGCGCAGATTGTTTTCGTTTGCCGCATCGTTGAACGCGCGGCCGACCTTGTCGTTCAACACTTCGGTTTCAACCTGGTAGCCGTATTGGGCTGCGACCATCTTCATCGGAACCTTGCCCGGACGAAAGCCCGGCGCCTTTGCCGTACGGGCGCGAATTTTCAGGCGCTTTTCAACTTCCGCCCGGACATCGGCCAGCGGCAGCGTAATGGTGATACGGCGTTCAAGTTTGTCCAGAGTTTCGACTGCAGTTGCCATGTGAATCGTCCAAATAGTAAGAATGCTGTGGTGCGAGGAGGGGGACTCGAACCCCCACACCATTGCTGGCGTCAGGACCTAAACCTGGTGCGTCTACCAATTTCGCCATCCTCGCGGGAATTTTTTGCGCCAAGCCGAAAAACAAAGGGCGACCCTGAAGTGAAAATGTGGTCGCCCTACGCTGCCTTTATCAGTGGCTCTTCAACTTCAACCGAGCATTTTACTGGATTTTTGCGCCATCCGCCTCGATTTTTGCCAGTATAACCATGCTCCCGGCCTCATATGGAGAACCATGATAAACATCATGCGGGCTTCCTGACCCTGAACCTCGCCGCATAGAGCGCCGGCAAAAGCAACAGGGGCGTGCCGACGCGGCAATCGGCCCGCTCATGATGGCGACCGCCATCGGCTCCCGGAACACGGGGCGCGATAACGGGATCATCGCCGGCATCGCCGTCATCGGGGTATAGGCAAAGGCCGCCGCATCGAAGCGCAACCTGTCCTCCTCCATTTTGCTCGCGATCATCGACGGCGATGACTGCATCGTCGACCGGCAAGCACAACGCGATGATCGGCGCGTCAAGCGAAATCCTGTGCGGATCGCTATCGGAACAGATGCCAAGCCCGGCTGCAGCAAATCCGGAGCGCCGATTGGCATGTATTTTTCAGGGAGAACACGGTTTTTCCTTTACTATTCGAGCTGAAAAAATGCATTCCGTAAATTGGATCTGAACGTCAACCGGAGCAACGTTTGGTTACCGGCTCATTGGGTATTAATCATGAAACACGGCATATCATATTTATATGACTTTTTGGTCAGCAATTAATAATGTCAGTTGAACACTATGAAAACTTCCCGGTCGCGTCGATATTGCTGCCGGCCCGACTGCGGCCGGCCGTGGAAGCGATATATGGATTTGCCCGCAGTGCCGACGACTTGGCCGATGAAGGCGACGCAACGCCGGAAGCCCGGCTTGCCGCGCTCACCGTTTATGAAAACGAATTAACCCGCATTGAAAACAGCCAGCCGACCGATTCCGGACTGTTTCAGGCATTAGCCGGCGTAGTGAAGAAGCATGAGCTGCCGCTGCAACCGCTGCGCGACTTGTTGTCCGCTTTCAAGCAGGATGTCGTGACCAAGCGCTATGAAACTTTCGAAACACTGATGGATTATTGCCGCCGCTCGGCAAACCCGGTCGGTGCGCTGATGCTGCATTTGTACGGCGCGGCGAATGCGCAAAATCTGCGGGATTCCGATGCGATTTGCTCGTCGTTGCAACTGATTAATTTCTGGCAGGACGTCGCGGTAGATTGGCAAAAGGCCCGGATTTATTTGCCGCATGAAGATCTGGTCCGTTTCGGCGTAACGGAAACGCAAATGGCCCAGGCGCAGGTGAATGAAGCATGGCGCGCATTGATGCGCTTCGAAGCCGAACGGACGCGCGCACTGATGCTGTCGGGCGCACCGCTCGCATTGCGTCTGCCCAGGCGCATCGGCTGGGAATTGCGCCTGGTTATCCAGGGTGGATTGCGGATTCTGGAACGGATCGAAGCTGTGGACTACGATGTGTTCAATCAGCGGCCGCAACTGGGTAAAAGCGATTGGCTGCGGATGGCTTGGCGTGCGATGCGGATGAAACCTTGACGATGATCGATTGAGATCGGATGTCGTAGCCGCAAGCACAGGTCTTGCGCCGCCGTCGTACAGGAGTGATGCAACCCGACAAGGTACTTCCATTCGCCTTGGGTGGTCATAGACCAGCTATCAGGTTTGTACGTGTTCGCCCTGAGTGGCCATCAGTTGCCGGAATGTGCTAACCACATTTTTCAACAACCTGTCAGGCCAAACATCATGTTTAAACAGTGCCGGCCGTTTTGCGCAAGTCCCATTTTTATCGAAATATCGATAATAACCGGCTAAAAACCGACGGATTTATATCTATGCCAGGAAAGTCGGCTAGCATAGCGGCTTTTATCCAGCCTCGAATCGCCTTTACTTATATGTCCCCCGACGATTATTGCCAGCAAAAAGCCGCGCAAAGCGGCTCCAGTTTTTATTACAGCTTTCTGTTCCTGCCGCAGGACCGGCGCCGTGCG
>JAQGLW010000010.1 GCA_028292665.1 Herminiimonas sp. | reverse complement strand
GCACCGCGGTGCCGTTGGTGATGACGGCCACCAGATTGCCGCGCGCGGTGTATTTGAATGCGTTTGCAGGATCGGCGACGATCTCTTCGCATGCGGCAGCGACGCCCGGCGAATACGCCAGGGCCAGGTCGCGCTGGTTGGTCAGCTGCTTGGTGGGCGTTACGCTGATTTTGCCCGGGGTGGGAAACTCGTGATATTCGAGCGCGGCTTGGCGTAACTGCTGGCGTAATTCTTCTTTTTTGGTAATAAGGGAATCCATCTGAACGATCTTTCTCCAAGCAATATTTGATGATTCTAAAAAGCGATCCGATTATCGTCGCCAATATGGTTCTGGTCCGAACCGTAAAACCCGGACGCTCGAAACGAGGGCCCTGAATGCCGACGGCATTGCGGCGGACTTGCCGGCTCAACCCTCTCGCATCGATGTCCCGCAGGCATTCGACCGGATCGCCACTGCAACCTGCGTATTCCTGATTGCTCCGGAATCAAAAGGCAGGACGGCATGCACGATTCGCCCAAAGTTGCGGACGGTCTGTCGCGTGCGCCGTATCTTGACATATAAGTCCGCTGACGACATTCTTTCCGCCTTTCCTATGCCGCGCGGCCGGCCTTGGTGCCGGTTAACCGACTCCCATCCAGGGATAACGCAAGCACTCTGGCCACATGCATCGCATCGCCTGCCGTCCCGTCATGAATCTGATGGCGGCAACTGGTGCCGTCCGCGACAATGATGGCGTCCTTGCCGGCCTTGCGCACCGCAGGAAGCAACGACAGTTCCGCCATCGCCAGCGAAGCTTCGTAATGCTCGGCCTCATAGCCGAAACTGCCTGCCATGCCGCAACACGAAGACTCGACCACCGACAATTCGATCCGGGGAATCCATTGCAATACGGTCTGCACCGGGCTGAAGGCATCGAACGCCTTTTGATGGCAATGGCCGTGCAGCAGAACCTTGTTCGCAGGCAGCGGCTTGAGGTCCAGCGTGAAGCGGCCGTCCTTCTTTTCTTTTACCAGGAATTCCTCGAGCAGATAGGCTGAACGCGATAACTTCTCGGCTTCTTCACCGTAACCGTAGCTGAGAAATTCATCCCGCAGCGACAGCAGGCAAGACGGCTCCAGGCCAACCACCGGCACGCCCCGGTTCACGAACGGCATCAGGGCATCCAGACTGCGCCGGGCCTCCGCCTTCGCCTGCTCGACCAGCCCGGCAGAAAGGTAGGTTCGGCCGCAGCATAGCGGCCGCTGACCCGGCACCACATTGAAGCGCACCCGATAGCCGGCGGCTTCCAGCACCTGTTGCGCGGCAACCGCGTTCTCCGACTCCATGTAATTGTTGAACGTGTCGACAAACAGCAGAACTTCCTTGCCGTCATTCACGGCGGAAGTCGTCGCTTCCGCACCGGACAGGAACGGCTTTACGAAGCGGGGAAAGGATCTCTGCGGCGCCAATCCCAGCGCATTCTTCGCCCATCTCGACAGCAATGGAATACGCTCCGCCAGCGCCAGCGCTGCGCCGACCTTGCTCGCGTACGGAGCATATCTCGGCATGAAAGCGACAAGGCGGTCCCGCAGCCGCAGGCCATTCTTCCTGCCCCATGCGGCTCGCGCCTCGATCTTGATCTTGGCCATGTCTACACCGGTCGGGCAATCCCGCTTGCATCCCTTGCACGATACGCACAGATCCAGTACGTCCTTCACTTCCTCGCTTGCAAGACCGTCCTGCCCCAGTTGTCCGGAGATAGCCAGGCGCAGCGTGTTGGCGCGGCCGCGGGTAACGTGTTTCTCATCCCTGGTGATGCGATAACTCGGGCACATGGTGCCGGCATCGAACTTGCGGCAATGACCGTTGTTGTTGCACATCTCGATGACTTTGGCCAGGCCGCCGGTACGGTCGTCCCCGCTGCCGGGCGCTGTTTCCTCTCCGGTCAATGGATTGCGCTTGACGTTCCAGGGCGACCAGTCGAGCGCCGGCGTCAGCGGCAACTCGCGATAGCCCGGAGCAAACCGGAAGTTGCTGCGGTCATCCATTTTTGGCGGACGCACGATCTTGTCCGGATTGAAGCGGTTATCCGGATCGAACAAGTCCTTGATCTCGGCAAAAGCGGCATTCAGTTTTGGTCCGTATTGCCACGCCACCCACTCGCCTCGGCACAGCCCGTCACCGTGCTCTCCTGAATAAGCTCCCTTGTATTTGCGCACAAGCACGGCGGCGGCTTCGGCGATTTCCCGCATGTCCTTGGCGCCTTCCCTGCGCATATCGAGAATCGGACGGACATGCAGTGTTCCTACGCTTGCGTGCGCATACCAAGTGCCTTTCGTTCCATATTTGTGAAAGACTTCGGTCAGCTGACTGGTGTATTCGGCCAGGTGTTCAAGCGGCACCGCGCAGTCTTCAATGAAGGATATCGGCTTGCCATCGCCTTTCATGCTCATCATGATGTTCAAGCCCGCCTTGCGCACCTCCCACAGGTCCTTCTGTTCACCAGCGTTCGACATCTGCACCACCGAGCCCGGCAAATGCAGATCGCTCATCAACTCTGCCAGCTGCGATAGTTTTTTCAGCTGCGTATCCGAATCCTCACCCGCGAATTCGACCAGAAGAATCGCTTCAGGATGCCCTGTCAGCGCTTTTTCCATAACGGCCCGGAACGCCGGATTGCTCATCGACAAATCGATCATGGTGCGATCCACCAGCTCCACCGTCGTCGGCCCGAGCTTGACGATGTGCTGCGTCATCTCCATGGCCTGATTAAAGGCGGGGAAATTCACCACACCGAGCACCTTGTGCCGGGGTATCGGTTGCAGCGCCAGTGTGATCTGGCGGCTATAGGCCAGGGTTCCCTCCGAACCGACCAGTATCTGCGCAAGGTTGGCGATGCCGTCGTCTGTATACGCGCGCGGATTCTGACAATCGAAGATGTCGATGTTATAGCCTGCGACACGACGCAAAACCTTGGGCGTACGCTCGATGATTTCATCTCGTTCACGCAGAGCAATACGTTGCAGGCCCTGCGCGATGTCGTGCAAACGGCCGCTGCCAGGCATCTGATCGAGCCGGCCAAAGCGGCCTTGCGTACCGTCTGCAAGCACTGCGTCGATTGCCAGCACGTTGTGCACCATGTTTCCGTATTCGATGGAACGCGAGCCGCAGGAGTTGTTGCCGGCCATGCCGCCCAAAGTGCATTGCGCGGAAGTCGACACGTCGACAGGAAACCAGAGTCCATGCGGCTTCAGCCAGGCATTCAGGTGATCGAGCACGATCCCGGGCTCGACCGTCACGGTGCGCGCTTTCGGATCGAAGTCGATAACGTTGTTGAGCCACTTGCTGTTGTCGATAATCAGCGCTTCGCCTACGGTTTGCCCGCACTGGCTGCTGCCGCCGCCACGCGCCAGAATCGGCGTCTTGTTGCCGCGCGCAATCTCCAGAGCCAGAAGAAGATCGTCCTGGTCCCGCGGTACGACGACGCCGATCGGCATGATCTGATAGATGGAAGCATCCGTGGCATATCTGCCGCGGTCCGCTTTGCCGAACATGACGTCGCCGCGCAGTTCACGCTTTAACTGAACTGCAATCGCGGAACTGTTGCCGCCGCTTGGCGGGGCGAGAAAAATAGGCTTGGCCGACATCGAAGCATCCTGTGAAGAAATGAAGACAAAAGGAAATGGGCAAGTGCTATCGGCGGTTGCTCAGATCAATTCGAAAGTCACCGCCGGCAATCCTGCAATTTCCCCGGTGACGGTGCCCGCGTGCGCAGGAAATTCCATCCCGGTATAAGAACCCGTGGTGATGATGCTGCCGGCCGGCAGCGCCAGGCCTCTCTCGCGGCAATGATTGACCAGCCAGCACAGGAGCCGCCGCGGATCGCCGGCCGGATTGCGGCCCGCGCCGCTGAACAAGGGAACACCGTTGACTCGCAGGTCGGCCATCGGATCGGCGAATGAAAAATCGCTGCGGTATTCGACCATCTTGCCGATGACCAAAGCTCCGTGATTCTGCAAGTCTGCCAGTTGACTGAGTTTGGGCGTCTCGGGCCAGCCGGCAATACGGCTGGATACTATTTCAATAGACGCGCCGAAGGCATTCACACTTTCCAATACATCCCGCTCCGGGACCGGGTCGGGTTGCGGCAAGAAATCCCGATTGAAGGAAAAGATCAGTTCCAGTTCAATGCCGAGCACCGGATAGTCGCGGCGTGCAATCGACGCCGAGCGTGAATAGATTCGCGGCAGCGGCAGCGGCGCACCCTGGATCGGCCCGGTTTCCGATTTCGCACCGATTTTCCAGCCGCCGATGCCGACATTGCACTTGCTCAGAAAGCGCTGTTGCACCTCATAGGCGATATCCGTGTTTGCCGGCTCCAGCGCCGCCGGCACCATTGCAATCGAATTGCCGTTGTAGGCAATGCTGAGAACGTCTGCCAAAGTGTCGGCAGAAGATGATGCAAGCATTAAATCTCTCTCGGTTTGTTTACCATGTAGACGGCGCGGTTTTGCCATCTGCCGACAGCCGGTGCCCGCATGGGCACCGGGTTGTCTTACACGCCTGCTTTAGACGCGTGCTTTAGACGGCATCGACGGCTTGCTCGCAGCGCCGATTGCAAACTTGGAATCCGGCTGCATGCGGAACGCCAGCACAACCCCCAGACCCATCAGGATCATGCTGCCGACGAACGGCAATTCCCAGCTTCCGAAGCGGTCGATCAGATACCCTCCGACTACCGGGGAAATAATGGCAGCCAGCGCAGAACCGGTGTTCATCATGCCGCTTGCGGTGCCTGAGAATTCCGGGGCGATGTCCATTGGAATGGCCCACATCGGTCCGATCGTCATTTCAGCAAAGAAGAAGCCGGCGCTGAGGCATAAAATCGAAACATAGACGTTATGGGTAAACATGATCGGCAGCAGCGACAACAGCGTCAGCAACATGCACACGGCCACCAGGTAGCTTCTGGCCTTCGTCAGATTGCCGGTGCGTTTTAAAATCCTGTCGCTGACAATGCCGCCCAGCGTGTCGCCGATAACACCGGCAAAAAAGACGCTGGAAGCGAAGATGGCGGATTTCTTGAGGTCGAGATCATAGCTATGCAAAAAGTACTGCGGAATCCAGCTCAGGAACAACCAAAGCGTCCAGCCGTAACAGAAATACACGATGGTGACCGGCATCATCCTCTTGAACAGCGGTCCCCACGGTATATTGGGATTGACTTTTTTAGGCGCCGGCATGGCGGCCAATTCCTCGGCGGTCATGCGCGGATGTTTCGCAGGATCTTCGGTGAATACAAAAGTCCATGCGACTACCCATATCAGACTCAATACGCCGCAGATATAGAAAGACTCTCTCCATCCGTATTTCACCATGACGAATACGACTGCGGCAGGGGCCACTGCATTGCCGATACGCGCAAAGGCATGGGTGATGCCTTGGGCAAAGCCCCGATTTTCCTTGGGAATCCAACGCGACATTGCCGACGTCGCGGCAGGGAATGTTGCGCCCTCGCCCAGCCCCAGCAGAAGGCGCGCCAGCAGAAGTGATGTCAAGCCGCCGGCAAAGCCGGTAAGAATAGTTGCAATGGCCCACAAGACACCGCAGTAAATAAGGGTGCGTTTGGCGCCGAATTTGTCGCTGACCCAGCCTCCAATGATTTGAAATACCAGATAAGGATAGGCAAAGGCGGAAAAAACAAGGCCGATCTCGGTTTTGGAAAGATTGAATTCCTTGCCGAATCCGGCAGCGGCAGTACTCACGTTCACGCGATCGAGGTAGGTGATGAAATACATCAGGCACAGCATCAATAGCACGACAGTGGTCGCGCGAAGGCGCAGGTGTTTCATTGTTGTCTCCAATATGTAGTATGAATTTCAAGCTTGAAAGGCACTGCTGCCTTTCAGGAATTTCCGGTCATCTATGTGACGTTACAAAGTCCGGACAACGTCATCCGCCTTTTGCAGCTCGCTTCGCATGACGAAGCGTCCAACTTTTTCTTCTAGTCACAAGAAAGAAGCGTCCAATGGACGCCCCTTGGTATCGGCTATGCCACTTTCAGCAAAGACCGGTTCTTTTTGGTGGAAAGATGCTCCATCGCCGCCAGAACGCCGCTGCCGGCCAACGGCACGCCGGCGAGTTTCAATCCCATTTCGCAACCGGAAAGGGTTGCCATCAAAGTGAGATCGTTGGCTTCGCCAAGATGGCCGATCCGGAACATGCGGCCCTTCATCTTGCCCAGCCCCGTGCCAAGCGACATGTCGAAGTTTTCGTAGATGACCTTGCGGATAGCGTCGGCATCGAAGCCGACAGGCGTCATCACACCGGTCAGCACCGGCGAGTAAACGGCGGGGTCCGCGCACTGTACTTCCAGTCCCCAGGCGACAACCGCTTTGCGACAGGCCTCTCCCAAACGCTGATGGCGTGCGAACACATTGTCCAGACCCTCGCCCAGAATCATGTCCAGCGCTTCGGATAAACCGTATAAAAGATTGGTATTCGGGGTGTAGGGCCAGTAGCCGCTGGCATTCATCTCTATGATGTCCGCCCAATCCCAAAAAGCGCGCGGCAACTTGGCGCTCTTGCTCGCCGCTATTGCCTTTTTGGAGACGGCGTTGAAGCTGATGCCAGGAGGCAGCATCAAGCCTTTTTGCGAACCTGAAACGGTAACATCGACGCCCCATTCATCATGCCTGTAGTCGGCTGACGCCAGGCCCGAGATCGTATCGACCAACAGCAGCGCAGGATGGCCCGCAGCGTCGATTGCCTTGCGTACCGCGGCAATATTGGAAGTGACCCCGGTCGACGTTTCGTTGTGAACCACGCAGACAGCCTTGATAACGTGCTGAGTGTCTTTCCGGAGACGCTCTTCAATAACATCGGCCTGAACGCCGCGCCGCCATCCTTCGATACCGGGAAGTCCGAGAAACTCCGGCTTGAGCCCCAAAGCTTCCGCCATTTTTTTCCAGAGCGTGGCGAAGTGGCCCGTTTCGTACATCAGCACCGTATCGCCGGGACTCAGCGTATTAGTCAGTGCCGCTTCCCATGCACCGGTGCCGGATGCCGGATAGATCACGACGGGCTGCTCGGTTTTGAAAATTTTCTTGATGCCAGCCAATACTTGCAACCCCAAGGCGCCAAACTCAGGCCCGCGGTGATCGATGGTCGGATAACTCATCGCGCGCAAGATGCGGTCCGGCACAGGACTTGGACCTGGAATTTGTAGGAAGTGCCGGCCGGCCGGGTGAAAGTCGAGCTTCAACATCTAATTCTCCTGGGGAAATTTCATCATATTGGATATTGCATACAAAATACTTTAGCAGAATGTATTTTAATAGTAAAGTTTTTTGCGCAGGCGGCCACTGTTCCGGACGCGTCCGCCCCTTGTCGGCAGGCATGCCGGGATCGCATGATGATACCAATATTTGGCTCGTGCCGTTGGTTGGGATCCGAACATGAAATCAAGTCCGTCGGCACCGACTATTAACCAAATTGCGTCATATGCGGTGCAATTAGATTAAAATATAACAAAATAAGATGGGATTTAGTATGCAAAATACATTCAGTAACATTGAAAAGAGCGACATCGGATCGGACTTGCCGAAAGTCGAGCGGCAACGGCTGCACGATACTGTGGTGGAACACCTGCAGAATCTGATCATCGAAGGCGTGCTGGCGCCGGGCACAAAACTCAATGAAAGAGAAGTGTGCGAACGCCTGGGGATATCGCGCACGCCGCTGAGGGAAGCGATGAAAGTGCTGGCGCTGGAGGGACTGATAGACATTATCCCGAATCGCGGCGCGTTCGTGTCGAAAATGAACGACACGGAAATCTGGGAAACCTTTGAAACGATGAGCGGTCTGGAAGCACTGTCGGGCGAGCTGGCGGCCCAACGCATTTCGCCTGCTGAAATCGCCGACATCAAGGCATTGCACTACGCAATGCTGGCGTGCAAGGCGCAGAATGATTTGTCCGGCTATTACAGTCGCAACCAGGCCATTCACAACAAGATCAACGAGGCTGCCCGCAATTCGGTGCTGCGCCAGATTTATTTATCGGTGAACCGGCGATTGCTGGCGTTGCGTTTCAAATCGAATTTCCAGGAAGCGAAGTGGGCTCGGGCGATGCACGAGCATGAAGAAATGATCCAGGCCCTCGAAGCGCGCGACGGCAAGCGGCTGGCCGCAATTCTTCGCCAGCATCTGCTCGACAAGCGCGATTCGGTTATGGCCGACTTGCGTGATGCCGGCGTTCGCGCTGCAAATGGCGACATCTCTGCGATGGCAACAAGCTAGGCAGGAAGCCGGGTCACCGGAGCCGGCACGGAATCCAACTACGTATACGCACTGGATCTCAATAGCGAAAAGCAGTCGGCCGTCGGGACCTCAAAAAAGATTGATCCGGCTGATCTTCTAAAAACCGCTGCCTGTATCAGGGCGCAAAATTAACACAGCATTTCAGTACGTACCGGCTCCCCGACTCTAACAATTCTGGGCACTGGACAATGCTACTTCGGGGTGGTGAAGCTCGTCTGCCGCG
Organism: Herminiimonas sp.; assembly: GCA_028292665.1. Lineage (GTDB taxonomy): Bacteria > Pseudomonadota > Gammaproteobacteria > Burkholderiales > Burkholderiaceae_D > JAQGLW01. The sequence goes on along the minus strand of JAQGLW010000010.1, from coordinate 2,050 downwards.
ATGCGGCCTGTCGCTCCCTCTCCGCGAATTTTTCCCGCGCCGCTAATATCGCCGGTCGGTGCTCCACTGTCCAGGCATGAACTGCTCGAAGCGGCACGATCAGCGTCCGCCCGAGGTCGGTCAGCTCATACTCGACGCGCGGCGGAATCGTCGGATATACCGTTCGGCTGACGAGCCCGTCCTGTTCCAGACCTTTCAGGGTCAGAGTGAGCATGCGCTGTGAAATCCCTTCTACTACGCGACGGACTTGGTTGTAACGTATCGGCCCCAGCGACAAGGCGCCAACCACCAGCACCGTCCATTTGTCGCCGATGCGGGCGAGCGTCTCGATCGACGCCCGGCATGCTGTATGTCCGTGCTCGGCTGCACGAACAGCAGTGTTCGTATCGTCCAAAAAAGTGCCTCCTTGTGCGAAATTTCTCAGGCTGTATATTAGCTCAGAGAACAAATAGTTACCAGGTATCGATTATATGGTGCCTTGATTATATGGTCATTCCCTGGTTAACATCCAGTCAATCCTATTTGGAGATCAAATATGCAACTTTTACACATCGATTCCAGCATCATGGGCGCGCAGTCCGTCAGCCGCCAACTCACAGCCAGCGCTGTCGCCCGCATGAAGGAAACCACGCCCGGTTTGGCGGTCGTTTATCGCGATCTGGCGGCCGCCCCAATTCCGCACCTGTCGCCGGCGCTCCAGTTTGCCAAGCTCAAGACGCTGCATGAGATGGGCGTGCTCCACGGCGACATCGGCGCGATGGTCGCTGCGGCCGTGCAAGGCGGCGCCCGGGTGAATCCGGCGGCACAGGCCGAATACGCCACGACCAACGTCGTCCTCGACGAGTTCCTGGCCGCCGACATCATCGTTCTCGGCGCGCCGATGTACAACTTTGGCATTCCGAGCCAGCTGAAGGCCTGGATCGACTGCCTTGCCGCCCCCGGCAAGACCTTCAAGTACGGCGCGACCGGCGTGGAAGGTTTGGCCGGCGGCAAGAAGGTTATCATTGCTTCGTCTCGCGGCGGCGTCTACTCGGCCTCCTCGCCAATGGCGTTCATGGAGCACCAGGAGTCGTTCCTGAAGAGCTTCTTCGGCTTCATCGGCATCACCGACATCACCATTGTCCGTGCGGAGGGCATCAACATGGGGCCTGAGCAACGGCAGAGCGCGCTCGACGCTGCGTTGGCCGAGGTCGCGCTGCTGAAAGCCGCGTGAAGCAATACCCTGCAGCTTAACTAACCGAGAAACGCCGATGAAAAGAATCCAGTATCACCGCTATGGCGGTCCGGAAGAAATGGTTTTGGAAACATACGAGCTGCCCGGGGCCGGCGGCGACGGGATTGTGGTGCGGATCAAGGCCAATTCCTAAGCGTGGCGATCAGGCGTCGCTTCGAATCGCAGAGGAAACAGTACACCTCGAGCTTATCTGGATGGCCCTCGACAAGCTGCAAGGCAAACTGGCGATTGTACAAAAGTGCATGAACGGCGGGTGCATGCCTGCCTGCCAACACTGGCGCGGTTCATTGATGCGCAGTTTGAATTGGGGCATCCCTCGGCGCATGGCGCGGGCCATGCGGATTAATCCGTCAGCCCGACGAACTTTTCTGGTGATTGTTCAGCCGCTACGCGGTGGGCTGGATAGGATTTCCGGCGAAGGCGCGCTGTAGCACGTTGAGCATGCCATGGCCTTGCTTGCGAAGCGTGTCGAGGCAGGGAGCGGATGACGCAGAAGTTTTCGGCGCCGGCGACCGTGCGGAAGCAGCCAGATATCTTCTGCTGCACTTTGGGCATCCGGACGGCCCGCTAGGCGGGACGTCCTTGGCCTAGACGCTGATCAGTTCAGCGGCATCCGGCGCGTGAAGTAGATCATCGGCCGCGTGGCGGCGTCCGGGTCCAGGTTGCTCAGGCCGATCACCACATATCCCGCATTCGGATAGATCCACAGCGCCCCGTTCATGCCGGGAGCGCCGCCGTTATGGCCGTACATGCGCGACATGCCTTCACCATCGTGCATGAAGCCCAGGCCGTAGCCATCGCCGCTGCCGGCCGGTT
>JAQGLW010000009.1 GCA_028292665.1 Herminiimonas sp. | reverse complement strand
TCCATTTCAGGTTTGCATATCACGATGATCGCCGGGCTGTTTGCCGGCATCGTTTTTGCATTGTGGCGGCGTTCGTTCTTTACCGATGCAAGGCTGCCGCTGATCCTGCCTGCCCAGAAAGCGGCCGCACTGGCCGGTGCGGCAGTCGCGCTTCTTTATGTATTGCTGGCCGGGTTCGGCGTGCCTGCGCAACGCACGCTTTACATGCTGTCGGTAGTGGCCGCCGCATTATGGTTCGGGCGGATTGCCAGCGTGTCACATGTCTTGTGCGCGGCACTCGGCATGGTCGTGTTGCTGGATCCGTGGGCGGTGTTATGGCCCGGATTCTGGCTGTCGTTCGGCGCTGTGGCGGTTATCCTGTATGCATCGGCGGGACGATCGCACAGGCATTCCGCTGCCGGATCGCCGCGGCGGGAACGATGGCTGGCCGCGCTCAAATCCGCAACGCATACGCAATATGTGGTTACGCTCGGACTGGTGCCGCTGACCATGTTGTTGTTCGGCCAGATGTCGCTGGTGAGTCCGGTCGCCAATGCCGTCGCCATTCCGCTGATCAGCTTTATCGTGACGCCGCTTGCGCTTGCCGGCAGCATACTGCCCGCGCCCTTGTCGAACTGGCTGCTCGGCTTTGCGCATCAGTGGATCGAATGGCTGGCGCGCGGACTCGATTTGTTAAGCGGGTTCCCGGCAGCGGTGTGGACGGCGCCGGTGCCCGCATGGTGGATTTTCGCGCTGGCGCTGACGGGTACGTTATGGCTGCTGGCGCCGCGCGGCTGGCCCGCACGCTGGCTTGGCGGCGTGGCCTGGGTTCCGCTTCTGCTCAATGTGCCGTCTCATCCGAAAGAAGGCGAAATGTGGGCGACCGCGTTCGATGTCGGACAGGGCATGGCATTGCTGATAGAAACCAGCCATCATCGGCTGCTGTACGATACCGGTCCGTTCTATTCGCCGGAATCGGATGGCGGAAACCGCGTCATCGTTCCTTACCTCAAGGCGCGCGGAATCGGTTCGCTCGATGCGGTCATCGTTTCCCATAACGATAACGATCACTCGGGCGGCGCATTGTCGGTGTTCGAGGAACTGAAGGTGGATTGGGCGGCATCGTCGCTCGCCTTCGACAGCCCGATCGTGCAAGCCGCGCCGAATCATCGCCGCTGCCTGGCAGGGCAGAGATGGACCTGGGACGGAGTGCAGTTCGAAATGTTGCATCCGGTAACGGCCATTTACGACAGCGCAAAATGGAGACCGAATGCACGCAGCTGCACGCTGAAGGTATCGGTCGGCGCGCAATCGATTTTGCTGCCGGGCGATATCGAAGCGGTACAGGAAGCGGAATTGATCGAAAGCGGTCCGGACCGGTTGCGTGCGTCGGTATTGCTCGCGCCGCATCACGGCAGCGGCACTTCATCGACCGAAGCTTTCCTGAATGCAGTCAAGCCGGAGATTGCGCTGTTTCAGGTCGGATACCGAAACCGCTATCGCCATCCCAAACCGGAAATTTTCGATCGTTACGGCAGGCTCGGCATCAAACGGCTGCGCAACGACGATGCAGGTGCGATCGCATTGCGTTTCGGCACAACGATCGACGTTGCCGAATATCGTGTCGAGCATGCGCGTTACTGGTACGGCCGGTGACGGCGCCGACCGGCATGGCCGGGTGCATATAACCGGTTCGCGCTGCGGCCTTACAATATCGGATGACTGGAATTCCGCTTTCTAATTTGCTAACTGGCTGAATATATGTTTCCTTCTCTATTGAAAGCGGCCGCAGGCATTCTGCTGGCGGCGGTCTGCATGCAAGCCGGCGCCGATACTTTCGGCAATCTGGCGGACGATTTCAAAAAGGCCGTCGCAGAGGGTAAAACAACCCATCTCGTGGACATCGATAACGATTCCCTGCTGCTCAAGAAAGACGACGGGTTTTATACCAGCGGCTTTCGCTATACGCAGCAGTATGCGTTGCGCGATGCGGCGCAACTGACGATCTTCGGCTGGCGGATCGGACAGGAGCTTTACACTGCGTCCAACATCAATTTGCCGCCCGCGTTGGTCGGGCCGCCCGATCATCCTTATGCCGGTTGGCTGTATGGCGGCATTTTCAAGGAAACCCACCGCAGCGACGGAACCTATCGGAAGTTCGGCATCGATATCGGTTGCCTCGGCCCTTGCGCGGGCGGGGAATGGACGCAAAATAACTTGCACAAGCTGATTTCCCAACCGCAGCCGCAGGCATGGAGCAAGCAGGTGAAAAACGAGGCGGGCGCGGTGCTCCATGCCGATATCGCGCCGGTTCGATGGACGCCGGGTTCCTCGATCGACATCACGCCGAACCTGCATGGCCGATTCGGCAATATCTTTACCGATGCAGGCGCCGGCATGACATTGCGCGCAGGCTGGTTGAATCAGCTGCCGGATCAATCGACATTGCACGGCTATGTCCGGGTCGACGGACGCGCGGTTGCATACGACGCGTCGCTGCAGGGCGGTTACTTTTCAAAAGACAATCCGCATACCGTCAAGCCGAAACGCCTGGTGGGCGAGATCGAGCTTGGCCTGGCGTGGAGCGACGCGCCATTTGCCGTCACTGCGTCGGTTATCAGGCGCAGCAATGAAATCAGCGGCCTGTCGAATGCGATCGGTGCGCAGAATTTCGTCCGGCTGCAATTTTCCTATACGCCCTGAGCCGGTATCAAGCCGGCATCGACGATCGTCGCGTTGCCGGTTTAAAAACACGGAAAGGCTCGGGAGTTGAGGAGGTTTGCGGTATAATTTGAATTTCCCGCACGTGCCGTTCGGCACCATCAGCAATGACCAAGTTTGTATTCGTCACCGGCGGCGTTGTGTCTTCCCTTGGCAAAGGGATTGCCGCCGCCTCTCTCGCTGCGATTCTCGAATCGCGCGGCCTCAAAGTCACTCTTCTCAAGCTCGATCCGTACATCAATGTGGACCCGGGAACGATGAGTCCGTTTCAACACGGCGAAGTGTTCGTCACCGACGACGGCGCCGAAACGGATCTCGACCTCGGCCATTACGAGCGCTTCATCAGCGCCAAGATGAAGAAGGTCAATAATTTCACGACCGGCCAGATTTACGAATCCGTTATCCGCAAGGAGCGGCGCGGCGAATATCTCGGCAAAACCGTGCAGGTGATTCCCCATATCACCAATGAAATCCAGGACAATATTCATCGCGGCGCGGAAGGTTTCGACGTCGCGATCGTCGAGATCGGCGGCACCGTCGGCGACATCGAATCGCTGCCGTTCCTGGAAGCGGTGCGCCAGCTGGGTTTGCGCGCCGGCCGCAATGCCGCAGCGTATGTGCACCTGACCCTGGTGCCTTATATCGCTTCCGCCGGCGAACTCAAGACGAAGCCGACCCAGCACAGCGTGCAGAAATTGCGCGAAATCGGTATTTCGCCGGATGCGCTGCTGTGCCGCGCAGACCGCCCGATCCCGGACGACGAGCGCGCCAAGATATCGCTGTTTTCCAACGTCCAGGAAGATGCCGTCATTTCAGTCTGGGATGTGGATACGATCTACAAGATTCCGCAGATGCTGCACGATCAGGGGCTGGACAGGATCGTTTGCGAAACGCTTGGCCTGTCGGCGAAGCCGGCGGATCTGTCGGTATGGAGCAAGCTGGTCTATTCGCTGCAAAATCCGAAAACCGAAGTCACCATCGGCATGGTCGGCAAATATGTCGATTTGACCGAATCATACAAATCGCTGACCGAAGCGCTGCGTCATGCCGGCATTCATACCGAGAGCCGCGTCAATATCGAGTATATCGATTCCGAAGAACTCGAAGTCAAAGGCGTTGCTTCGCTGGAGAAATACGATGCGATTCTGGTGCCCGGCGGGTTCGGCAAGCGCGGCGTCGAAGGCAAGATTGCCGCCGCCCGATTCGCGCGCGAAAACAAGGTGCCTTACCTCGGCATTTGTCTCGGCATGCAAGTCGCGCTGATCGAATATGCGCGCAACATGGCAGGATTAACCAACTCCAACTCGACCGAATTCGATGCCGATACCGAGCACCCGGTCGTCGCGCTGATCAATGAATGGCAAAATCACGACGGCAAGGTCGAAAGACGCGACGCCAATTCCGATCTGGGCGGTACGATGCGCCTGGGTGCACAGACTTGCGCGGTGAAGCCGGATACGCTGGCCTCCGAAATCTACGGCAGTGAAGTCACCGAGCGCCATCGTCATCGTTACGAAGCCAACAATCATTATCTCGGCCGCGTCGAACAGGCCGGCCTGGTCGTATCGGCCCGCACGCCGAATGAAGCCTTGTGCGAAATCATGGAATTGCCGCGCAGCGGTGAAAATGCGCATCCTTGGTACGTCGGCGTGCAATACCATCCCGAATTCAAATCGACCCCGCGCGACGGACATCCGCTCTTCATCTCGTTCATCAAGGCGGCGCTTGCGCGCAAGCAGTCGCTATCGGAAAGGAAAGCGGCATGAAGCTGTGCGGATTCGAAGCCGGTCTCGACCAGCCTTTTTTTCTGATTGCAGGCCCCTGCGTGATCGAATCGCGGCAGATGGCGCTGGATACTGCCGGACGATTGAAGGAGATCACCGGCGAGCTCGGCATCCCTTTCATTTACAAGTCGTCGTTCGACAAGGCGAACCGTTCTTCCGGCACGTCCTTCCGCGGCCTCGGCATGGAAAAAGGGCTGGAGATACTGGCCGATGTAAAGAAGGAAATCGGCGTCCCGGTACTGACCGACATTCATGAGATCGATGAAATCAAGCCTGTCGCAGCGATCGTTGATGTATTGCAAACCCCGGCTTTTTTATGCCGTCAAACTGATTTCATTCATGCCTGCGCACAATCCGGCAAACCGGTCAACATCAAAAAGGGCCAGTTTCTCGCACCGCACGACATGAAAAACGTGATCGACAAGGCACGTGCGGCGGCCAGGGAAGCCGGTCTGCCGGAAGATAATTTCATGGCGTGCGAACGCGGCGTATCGTTCGGCTACAACAATCTCGTGTCCGACATGCGTTCGCTGGCGATCATGCGCGAGACGCGTTGCCCTGTCGTGTTCGATGCGACGCATTCGGTGCAATTGCCGGGCGGGCAGGGCACATCGTCCGGCGGGCAGCGCGAGTTCGTGCCGGTGCTGGCGCGTGCCGCAGTCGCGGTCGGCATTGCCGGCCTGTTCATGGAGACGCATCCGAATCCGGCCGAGGCAAAATCGGACGGCCCGAATGCGGTACCGCTGGCACGCATGAAAGAATTGCTGGCGACACTGGTGCAACTCGACCGTGTCGTGAAGAAAACCGGATTCATCGAAAGTAATTTTTCGTAACCGGGCCGATAACCGGATTACACAAGAATTTTATTTGATTTGGAGAATTGAATGAGTGCTATCGTTGACATCATCGGCCGTGAAATTATCGATTCGCGCGGCAACCCTACCGTCGAATGCGACGTGCTGCTCGAGTCGGGCGTCATGGGACGCGCCGCGGTGCCGTCCGGTGCATCGACCGGTTCGCGCGAGGCGATCGAACTGCGCGACGGCGACCGCAGCCGCTATTTCGGCAAGGGCGTATTGAAAGCCTGCGAAAACATCAACACCGAAATTTCCGAAGCGATCATGGGCCTCGATGCCAACGAGCAGGCATTCCTCGACCGCACGCTGATCGATCTGGACGGCACCGACAACAAGGCGCGCCTGGGCGCCAATGCGACGCTGGCCGTGTCGATGGCGGTCGCCAAGGCCGCCGCCGAAGAATCCGGCTTGCCGCTGTACCGCTATTTCGGCGGTTCCGGCGCGATGCAGATGCCGGTCCCGATGATGAACGTGATCAACGGCGGCGCGCATGCGGACAACAATCTGGATCTGCAGGAATTCATGATCATCCCGATCGGCGCACCGAGCTTCAGGGAAGCGATCCGCTACGGCGCCGAAGTATTTCACACGCTCAAAAAGATTTTGCATGAAAACAAACTGACTACCGCCGTCGGCGATGAAGGCGGCTTTGCGCCATCGGTCGATAACCATGAAGCGGCGATCAAGCTGATCCTGCAGGCGATCGAACAAGCCGGCTACGAGCCGGGCACGCAAATCGCGCTGGGACTCGACTGCGCCGCCAGCGAATTCTACAAGGACGGCAAATACAATCTCGATGCCGAAGGCTTGAGCCTGTCGTCATCCGACTTCACCAATCTGCTGGCGACATGGTGCGACAAGTATCCGATCATTTCGATCGAAGACGGCATGGCGGAAAACGATTGGGAAGGCTGGGCCACGCTGACGAATGCGCTCGGCAAAAAAATTCAGCTCGTCGGCGACGACCTGTTCGTGACCAATACCCGGATACTGCGCGAAGGCATCCAGAAGAATATCGCCAATTCGATTCTGATCAAGATCAATCAGATCGGCACGTTGACGGAAACCTTTGCGGCGATCGAAATGGCCAAGCGCGCCGGCTATACCGCCGTGATTTCGCATCGTTCGGGCGAGACCGAAGACTCGACGATTGCCGATATCGCAGTGGGCACCAATGCACTGCAGATCAAGACCGGATCGATGTCGCGTTCGGACCGGATGGCCAAGTACAACCAGCTTTTGCGGATCGAAGAAGATCTGGGCGACATCGCCAGCTACCCGGGCCGCAACGCGTTCTACAATCTGAAATAATGAAATCGTCCGGCCGGAAACCGCATTTTCCGGCCGGCGCATTGCCTAAAATGCCCGGATGCGCTTAATCATACTTTGTCTGGCAGCGTTGATGCTGCTGATACAGTACCCCTTATGGCTGGGTAAGGGAGGATGGCTGCGCGTCTGGGATCTCGACCAGCAGGTCATTGCCGCACAGAAGAAAAACGAAGAATTAAAAGCGCGCAATGCCAAGCTTACTTCCGAAGTGCAGGATCTCCAGGAAGGAACCGGCGCTGTCGAAGAACGCGCCCGCTACGAGCTGGGCATGATCAAGGAAAACGAGATATTCATCCAGGTGCTGGAGCCGAACGGCAAACCGGCGGCTGCGCAAGACATGCCGCAACCCGTGACAATACCGGATACGGTCCGGCGATAATCGCGTTTGATTGGCGATGTCTCAAGGTTTATGAGTCAGCGTCCCGAGAAGGAACTCCTCTGGTCGTAGCGTGCACCATGCGCACGATTGCAATTCTCTAGGTAGTCATTTCTGCTTGTGTAGTGATCGCAATTCTAGAGCGGTTTTCGTATCAGTGTATGGGCGCTGTGGGCCGCTTTGGAGCGCATGGCGGCGTTGTTCGTCGCTT
>JAQGLW010000072.1 GCA_028292665.1 Herminiimonas sp. | reverse complement strand
TCGAAAGGCCGCCTTGCGGCTGGAAGCCGGCAGCGGTTTCGATGTAGTTCGGGCGGAATTCCTCTTTGAGCAGGCTCAGGTCATGGGTAGCATAGGCCAGAGTGCCTAGCAGGCTGGGAAGATGGGCATCTTTCAGGATTTCCCGAAGTTTCGCATCGTCGGGAAAATTCGGCGCTTTCAATGGATTAACTGTGGTCATGAGTATCTTTAATATTTGATCGAAACGGCCGATGCTTATTTCGCTGTTTTATTGAAAACGCTGTCAAAGGTCTGACGCCATTTATCGTAGTTGTCGAGATACAGTCCCGGATCGATAAATTTCATCGGTATTTTTTTCTGCGCCATGTCGAATCTGTTGCTCGTCGGGATTTTGGATTGGCCCAACTGGATTTCCAGGCCGTCGGTCAGCATGAAGTCGTAAAACAGCACCGCAGCATGCGGATGCGGGGCTTTCTTTACCACGCCCATGCCGGTGAACATGGCAATCGGCTGGGAGATATTGAAGCGGTCGATCGGCGCGCCTTTTTTCTTCAACTCGTCAGGCCCCCAGCTGTACAGGGTCATGGCCAGCGGCACGTCGCCGGAGGCGACTATTTGCCCCAACAGCGAATGGCCTTGACGCAGCGACATGCCGTTGGTGTTGACGATGTCGTTGAAAAGTTTGGTCCCTTTTTCCTGGCCGATATCCTGCAGCACGTAGGCAAACCAATGGTAATTGCTGCCTTCGATGCCCAGCATGCCTTTCCATTTCGGATCGAGGAGATCCTGATAGGTTTTTGGCAGGTCTTCTTTTTTTATTTTGTTCGTGTTGTAGGCCTGGACAAACATCTCGACCGTGGTGCCCACCCATTCTTTGTGTTTCTGAATAGCCTCGGGCATGAGCTCTTTGAGATAGGGCGATGTCACTGCCTGCAACAGCTTTTCCCTATGTAATGCCTCCATTTCCGGCGCATTGTTCAATACCGCATCGACTTGGAAACGGTTACCGGTCGCTTCGGACGTGACTCTTTGCAAAATGCTGCTGGACTCGGATCGCCAGGTTTTTACCTTGATGCCGTATTTTTTGGCAAACGCATCGGCAACCGGCACCACGCCCAGATTTGTAAAATAGAGACTCAGCTCGCCTTCTTTTTTTGCGCCTTCCAATAGGATTTGACGACGGTCGTCTCCCGCCAGGGAGGCGATCTCTGCGATGCTTCGCCCAGATTTGCTCTGCGCGAACGCAGGGCCGGCAATGCCCAGGCTGGCAGCGCCGGTGACAGCGCCGGCGGCCAAGGCGCCTTTCAAAAAGCGACGACGGCCCAATTTATTTTCTCGCATATTCTTCTCCGTAACGATGTGACGATGCCGAGTTCCTACCGCACGCAGCAGCACTTATGACTAACGCTGCAAAAACGTCGCCAAATAACCTGATACATTTCTTTTTATTAAGATATTTCATGTCTCCTCCAATAGAGAAATACAAATGTCATGTTGCATTCAATGCAACGTTAGCCTGCGTTAAATCCAAACTTTTAAAACATGTGACGTAAAACTCATCAGTGAACCTTGCCGAGACCATGGCCGCCGGCCGTGACGATTACTACATGGCCTTCAGGCCTCTTACTCATTTCTTCTCCTGGTATAAAAAAACGGACGTAATGTGTATCTGGAATATGGTCTGTAGCTATGCCATTCGTTATTTCCCTAGCGCTCATACTGACTTAGCTTCTTTTATAATTGACATATACTGCTTGCGCTCTACACCAAGGTACGTTCTACATTTCTTAGCGAGTGAATGGCGTTTCTCAACTACAACGACGTTAGATAAAACATGACCACGGTTCAAAGTCGGGATGAAAAAAATCACACCAGAAATACCTTTGTCATTGCGTTAGCTCGCGGCTTAGATATCCTTCACTGTTTTGATGCTACTCAGCCCGAACTAAACACAAGGGAGCTGACCAAATTAACTGGTCTACCGCAATCTACTGTCTGGCGTCTATGCAACACCCTTGTTGAAATGGGTTGTTTGGTGAGACGTCCGAATAGCGACAGCCTAAGCATTGGCTTAGGTTTATTGGCATACGGTTATGCTGCTTTGCCTTCTCTAGATCTCGGCCGACTGGTAGAGATGGAGATGAAACGATTAGCCGACGAACTACGTGCAAGTGTCTCCTTAAGTATTCCCGACGAAAATGAAATGCTGTTTATCAAACGTGTCCAAGGCGAAGGCAGCTTACTTTCCAGTGGCAGGGTCGGATCCCACGTGTTGCTTGTTAATTCAGCTGCGGGCTGGGCTTATCTTGCAGCGTTGCCTCAAGACGAGCTGGACAACCTTATGCCGGAATTGAAACGGCAAGGTGGATCTAACTGGCCCAAGCTCAAAACTCATATTGAGCGGGAGATTTCTCGCTACAAAGACAAGGGCTTTATCATTAATGCTGGCTTTTACCGCTCCGAAATAAATTACGTCGCGGTTCCAATTCGCGCAGATGGAAAAATTTATACGCTTCATTGCGGTGCGTTAGTCAGCGTTCTACCGATTTCTTTATTAGAAAATGAAATCGGTCCACGGCTTGTTGATTTAGCGGATCGCATGCGAATAGGACTAGGCCGAAGTCGTGATATTTTTTAAAAATCCTCGCTATCTGATTGATTTGTAACTCGACAAAGCCTGCGCCTCATCCCATTTCCCTCCTATTTGCATCTACTTTCAAACGCGTTCCTTAAAGAACGCGCAACACCATATCTCGTAGTTACTTTTGTTCAGGCGGTGGATACCGGTTCGAATCCCCCCGCTTAGTTACGTTGATCGATTTCAGCTTCGCTTCGTATTCCTGACAGATGAATGCATCTTCCATCCGATACGGAATCGTCCCGCCGCCTCCATCGAGTTTCACCAGTCGACTTTTTCACAGTCGACTTATAAGATCCCTTCACCTCACGATTAGTTGCTCAGCAACTCGCTGAGTTGCTGTAGTCCCAATATATACGGCACCATTTCGGTTGTCAATGAACCGGGAAAGGCGAGCATTGGTGCCTGCGCTGTTGATTTGCACACGACGTTGGCCCACTTTTTCACGTTGTGATGACCCGCTGACACAAGGTGAAAGCCTGGTGCATCAACGCATATGGCAAAACATGGCTGGGTCATGGCCCCACGCAAAAGTGGGTCAACGTCGTGTGGAAATCAACATGTCTGCCTGTTACGGTTTTTTATTTGACGTGTAACTAGGCTCAAATAGGGAAAGTGAATGATGGCGCGGTTTTCAGGCATATTGGCAGCTCAGATAACTGACTAGGTCAAATCCGATCAACTGCGCATCGCCGGGATTATCCTCAATCAACAATATCTTGATTCGGGTATCGTTCATCGCGTTATTTGGGAGGCAGCATCACAATGGTGAGCCAGAATTCCTCAATAGTTCGCAGGATCTTGGTGAACTGGATAAAATCGGCCGGCTTGGTGATATAGCAGTTCGCATGCAGGCTGTACGCGCGCAACACGTCCTCTTCCGCCTGCGACGTGGTCAGGATGACCACCGGTATCGTTTTCAGATGCGCGTCCTGCTTGATCTCTGCCAGCACTTCCCGCCCATTCTTCTTCGGCAGGTTCAGATCCAGCAAAATCAAATCCGGGCGCGGCGCCGTGTCGTGTGCGCCGCGCTGATACAGAAAATCCAGCGCCGCCGCCCCGTCTTCCACCACATGCAGCGTGTTCGACACCTTCGCATCCTTCAGCGCTTCCCGGGTCAGCCGCACATCGCCCGGGTTGTCTTCCACCATCAGGATTTCGATCGGACGGACAGTCGGCGCTTCATTCATGACTTTCTCCTGTTTCCTGCGGCAAAGTGAATTTGAAGACCGTCCCCTGCTCCGGCGCCGACTCGACCCAGATTCGCCCGCCGTGCCGCTCCACAATTTTCTTGCAAATCGCCAGCCCGATGCCGGTGCCCGGATACGTGCGGCGGCTGTGCAGGCGCTGGAACATCACGAATATCCGGTCGAAATATTCCGGCGCAATGCCGATGCCGTTGTCCTGCACCGCGAACCGCCAGAACCCGCCCTCCGGTTCCGCCCGCACAGCAATCCGCGGCGCCTGCCCGCCACGGAATTTGATCGCATTGGCAATCAGGTTCTGGAACAATTGCGTCAGTTGCGCGG
>JAQGLW010000070.1 GCA_028292665.1 Herminiimonas sp. | reverse complement strand
GAACTGATCCCCTGCTTGTGAATCATGAATCCGACCAGCGCCGGACCGACTGCCGACGCCAGACGCAGCCACGACGTCGCCAATCCCGTACCGATCGCTCTCATCCGCGTAGGATAAATTTCCGGCGTGTAAAGATAAAGGACGGCGTTGATCGATCCGATCAAGCCATAGCTGAGCGTTGCCAGAATCATCACGCTCAGGACGCTGCCCGCTCCCATATAGCCGAGCGCCGCAAGCAAGGCGCCGCCCACCAGGAAAGATATAACCGTCCAGTTCCGCCGGCCGGTCCAATCGATGCAGAGGGCGCAGATGAGCAACACCGCAACCTGCGCGATGTTCGTCAGCGATGCCGCTCGCAGCGATTCCTGCAGCGTCAGGTGATAGGTTGTCTTGTACAAGGTCGGCAGCCAATTGTTCAGGCTGTTTGCGATGAAGAAAGCGCTGGCCCACAATATCCAGACAATCAATGTCCGGCTGCGATAAAAACCGGACAGCAGTTCGCGCCAGGTGTGAGGCCGGTTGTCGTTGCCGGCAGGCACACGCAACGCGGCATTCGCCGGCGCGGCGGACGATGGAGGGACGCGTTTGTCGGTGCTGCGTTCGATCTCCCGTATTACCGCGTCCGCTTCGGTGAAACGCTTTTTGGAGATCAGCCAGCGCGGCGATTCGGGCAGGCGGAAGATCAGGTACGAGATCACAATGCCCGGCAAGCCGCCGATCAGGAACATGATTTTCCAGCCGATCAGCGGAACAAGCCATGCACCGAGTTGCCCGGTGACCATCAACCCGATTGGAAACATCAGTTCATACAAAAGGAAAAATTTGCCTCGTCCATTCGACTTGGACATTTCGCTGATGTAGGCGGCGGCGACCGGCATTTCACCGCCGATTCCGATACCTTGCAAAAAGCGGCACACCAGCAGGAACATGAAGCTGCCGCTTAACGCGCAGCCGAGACTCAATATGGACATGATGGTCATCGCCGTGCCGATACTGCGGATACGGCCGAATCTTTCCGCAAACGCTCCGAACAGCAACGCGCCGATCAATTGGCCGACGTAACTGGCGCCGATCAGCAATCCTATTTCGACAGGGGTGATGTGCCACATGCCGATCAGCACCGGAAGCACGAAAGCGAGCGAAAGCGCATCGAACGCATCGAAGAACGTCGCGCTGCCGATCAGAATGCGCGCCTTCATATGCCAGCGGGAAAAAGGCACGCTCTCAAGGCGTGCAATCAGATTGGATGTACCGAATTCAGTTGCGCCGCCGGATGCGCGATCGGAAGCAATGCCAATGGATCCCTCATTGACAGTGGTATTAATGGCTTGAATATCCGTCTCCTCGGAAATATTTTTTATGCGAATCAGCGTGCTTCGAAAGTGAACCGCTTATTGCCGATCGTCTTCCTGCATCGGAAGAGAAGCTATTTCCGACCGGATTGCGGTGTGTCAGCCAAGGCCGTTCGCTCCGGGCGGTCTTGCACCGCTTGGAGTAAACGAAACTGCCTGGGAAGAACGGCTTTCCCTTGACCGGCTGACACCGGCCCGCGAATCAGCCCGCGGGCCCGGCTTTTTTGCAGAGCGCTTATTTTTTGGATTTGATTTTTTTCTTTACAACAGCCGCGGACTTTTTATTCGCCCCATCAGGTTTCTTTGCGCCGGCTTTTTTCTTTGCGGAGATCTCGACTTTCCCGGAATCCGGATTGAAGATATGCTGGATCTCGGTGTTCATCGCGACATCGTTACGGCGTTGCTTCGCAATTTCCTCGCCGGTGATGAAGTAATCGCTGCGCACGGCCCGCTGCGCCATCTCCTCGTTGCGCGGACTCCAGTCGCCCAGCGAGTAGCCGTGCCACGGCGCCTCCGGCTTGAGCTTCGGCAGGCCGAGCTCTTCCCAGATGGCTTTCGCGTTTTCCATGTATTCCTTTTTCGGCAAGGCGATCGGCGGGAAGTCGTCCTTCAGTGTGGCGTCGACCAGCAGCGCCGCGTCGACGCCGTTGTTGCGCGGACTACGCGGACCGTGGCCCGGATCGCGGTTGTTCAATATCTGCAGATCGAGCGCGAAGTTGGCGCGATAGCTCATGGCCCACAGCAACGCATCGGCATTGTCGGGATCGATATCGTCATTGACCGCGATCACCAGCTTGCCGCCCGACCGCAGCAGGGAAGCGGCGCCATACAACGCGCGCCAGACTTCGGTCGGCGGCGTCTTGCGATCGACCACGACGACCAGCACCTTGCGCAGATTGGTCAGCGGTTCGTGCATCGAAACCTTGATCACGCCCTTGATTCCCATTTGACGCTTCAAATGGTTCAGAAAAACCGGTTCGAGCGCAACCCGCTTGATCAGGCTCGACTCCGACGGCGTCACCTGCGAAATGATCGAAGTCAGGATCGCTTTTTTGCGGCGCGTGATGGCCGTGACTTCCATGTAAGCGTTGAATTCCTGCAGATTGACATGGCCGTGCGACTCGCCGAACGGCGCTTCCGGTTCGAGCCATTCGGTATTGATGTAGCCTTCGATGACGATTTCCGCCTCGGCAGGAACCAGCAAGTCAACCGTCTTGCACTTGACGACATTGATCGGCGCACCGGCCAGGCCGCCGGCCACATGCAGCTCGTCGGTGTCTTCCGATAATTTTTGCGCGGAGGTGAATGCCACGCACGGAGGGCAGCCCAGAATCACGGCGGCCGCCAGCTTTTCGCCGCGCGCTTTCGCCTTTTCCCAATGGGTGTAGATGCCGGGCTGATTTTCCAGCGACGGATTCATGCCCAGACGCGTCGGCGATTTGACCTGGCCGCGATAGATACCCATGTTCTGGATGCCTGTTTCCGGATCTTTCGAAATGTATTGCGACAGCGTGGTGTACGGCGCGTTATCCCAGCCGGGTGTCGAGATCGGGATCGGCAGGCTGTCCAGGCCCATGCCGGGCTTTTCGAGATCCTTGCCCATGACGACGATTTCCTGGCAGGGCGCGGTCTTCACGACATTCGGCAGGATCGGATTGGCGATGGCGTGGTTCCAGGTCTTGCCGATATCTTCAAGCGCGCAGTCCATGCCGGCGCTGTAAATCTTGCGGCTTGCCGCCAGCGCACCCACCACCACGGGAATATCGTACTTGCGTCCCTTGCCATCGACCACGTTGGTGAATAAAAACGCCTTGCGATCGGGCTCCGCGATGCCGCCGCGGAACTGCCAGCGCACCAGCGGGTGCAGCTCGGTGTCCTTGTTTATCTGACGATCGATCGTCACCAGCAATCCCGCCTTGTCGAGCGCTTCAAGATGTTCGTGCAAATCCCGGTAGCCTCGTGCCGGCGCCGCCGGGCCGTCTTCCATCGATACATTGTTCGCTTTTTTCCTCATTTCCCTCTCCAGTTTGATTCCATGCATTACGGTCCCGTCCGGTACGGGACGGGGAAATTCCATATCGGTGCCGCGCTCGATTTACCGGGCGCGTTTCGACACCACATCCTCAAAGGCCTTGGTCAGTTTGACGGCGTTATCCACGGTGTAGACCGGGTCCACTATCTTTATGCGCAGGCCCGTCAATGCCGGCTGCACGCTGGCATTGGCCGGGTAGTAGTACAACGATTTCAATAATTTCTGCGTGTCGCTCGACAGCATGTAATCGTAAAACAGCAATGCGGCATTCGGATGCGGCGCACGGCGGGCGATGCCCATGTTGAAGCCTTGCGCAACCACCGGCTCAAGAGAAAACCAGTCGATCGGCGATCCTTTTTGCTTGGCCTTTTCCGGCAAGTCGATATAAGTCGTCAGCGTCATCGGCACCTCTCCCGCCACGACCAGATTGGTCAGCAGCGACATGCCCAGACGCACCGACATGCCGTTGCGCTCCATCAGGGTATTGAAAAATTTGGTGCCTTTTTCTTCGCCCATATCGCTTACGATGGTCGAGTACCATTCGTCGATATCCGCTTCGATCCCGAGTTTTCCCTTCCACTTGGGGTCGAGCAGATCCTGATAAGTTTTCGGCAGTTCCTCTTTCTTGATCAGGTTCGTGTTGTAGGCCTGCACCACGACGTTCAACATGACGGTCACCCATTCGGCATGAGCCGGCAGTGCGCCCGCGATCAATCCTTTTTGATACGGCGACTTGACCGGTTGCAGGATCTTTTCCCGACGCAGCATTTCCAGCTCGGTCGACGGTATGAGGATCGCATCGACAGCGTGACGGTTGCCTGACGCCTCATTCAAGGTCCGTTGCAATACATTGCTTTTGCCGGAACGCCAGCTCTTGATCTTGATCCCGTATTTCTTTTCAAACGGCCCGAAAACGGCCTGCATATCCTGCGGCCTGAAAGCCGTGTACACGGTAAGCGTGCCTTCGGAGTTCGCGGCCGCCAGCAGCTTCTGGCTCCGGTCCGGCCCATCGTAGTTCAGCAAGGACGGAACCTGCGCAACGGCAGGCAAAGCCAGCGCCAGGGTCGCCAGCAACAGGAACAGGCGGCGTGTCAATTTGAAAGAATGCATATTTTGTCCTTGTCTCCATCGTCGTTAAACCGCCATTCTTCAAGTGCAGAAATATTTTTTGCGGTAGCGGATTTTATTTAAAAAAGCTCTTGCATTGCATTGAAAATTTACTGCAGGGGGATAAAAATTTCACTCAGCCGGGGCGCAGGAAGCTGCATTTGCTGCGCCAATAGTGCAATCGATTCGATCATCCGGTCGGTGAGCGGTCCGGAATGGCGATAAATCTCCATCCAGGTTTCCTTGCCTTCGGCGGAGGCCGACGGCCGCTGCATCAAGTCGCAGGAAATACCCGGCCAGGTCTGCGTCACGCGTTGCTGGAAATCTTTTACAAGAGGGAGCAACGCAGCGTGCTGCGATTGATCGAGTTTGTAGTAAACGAACAATACTCGTCCGATGATGCTCGTTGCGTTTTCAATCTCGCCAGGCTGGTCCATTGTGCATTCCCGTTTTCTGTGAGCTATGCTTCCGACAAAAAATCGCGCAAGGCATCAGTGAATCGATCAGCCTGCTCGATGCTTGAAATGTGCGCGGCCGGCTTCAGCGACACCAGCCTGGAACCGGCAATCTGCGCATGAATCCTTTCAGCCATCGCGGGCGGTGTCGCGGCATCGTCCGCGCCGGCGATCACCAGCACGGGTATTTTTATCCGTTCCAGCATTGCCGTGGTATCGATTACCGCGATCGCCTGGCAACAGGCGCTGTAACCGACCGGCGGCGTCTCCATGATCCATTGCGACGCCTGCTGCATCAGCGCCGGTTGGGACGCACGGAACGGCGCGGTGAACCAGCGCGCCATCGAGGGTTCAACAAGCGGCGCCATGCCCTGGGTCAATGCGGTCTGGCTGCGCGTCTGCCAGAACGGCTGCGCCTGCGGACCGTAAAAACTGCTCGTGTTCGCCAGCGTCAGGCTCAACAGCAGTTCCGGATAGTTCAAGGCCACGGTCTGGCCGATCATGCCGCCCATCGAAAGCCCGACGAAGTGGCACGTCCGGATATCCAGCGCGTCGCACAGCGCCTTCACATCCTGAGCCAGCAAATCCAGCGTGTACGGACCGGCCGGCGCACTCGACTCGCCGTGGCCGCGCGTGTCGTAGCGAAGCACCCGATGGGATTTGGCCAGGGCTTCGAATTGCGGTTGCCACATCGCCTTGCCGCAACCCAGCGAATGACTGAAAATCAGCCAAGGCCCCTCGCCCGCAACCTCATAGCTGATGTCGATCCCGTTCGCGTGAATACGTTGTTTCATCTTCTCTTATTCCTTTGCCTTGCCCAGCCCCTGCCAGCGTTTGACCAGGCTGCTGTCGATATCGAATAAATCCAGGCAGCGTCCGACGCTGTGATTGACCATGTCATCCAGCGTCTTGGGTCTGGCATAAAAAGCCGGCACCGGCGGCATGATGATCGCACCGCTCTCGGCTACCTGCACCAGCGACCGCAGGTGACCGGGATGCAGCGGCGTTTCGCGCACCATCAATACCAGGCGCCGCCGTTCCTTCAGCACGACGTCGGCTGCGCGGGTCAGCAGGCCGCTGGTCATGCCCCATGCGATTTCGGACAGCGAACGGATGGAACAAGGCGCGACCACCATGCCCATCGTCTTGAACGATCCCGACGAAATGCTGGCGCCGATATTGCGCACATTGTGGACCTCCGTCGCCAGCGCCTCGACCTCGCTCACGCTCATGTCCATTTCAGCGGCGAGCGTGACGCGCGCCGACTCGGTCATCACCAGATGCGTTTCGATATCCGAGCCCTGCAGCGCTTGCAGGATGCGGACGCCGTAGATCGAACCGGAGGCGCCGCTGATTCCCACGATGAGCCGTTTCGGTTGCGATGCGTTGGCGGAAGTTGCAGTCGAATTAGTCAATATCGTTCCTGTCGGCAAGGTAGTTGGAACATCGTCGAAAACGAGCCCACCCTAAAATAATTTTCCCGCGATGAAGCCGAGCACCACGCAACCGATCGCCAGCAACCAGCGCGAGCTCATCCAGTCGATCGACTCCGCAGCCTGCACAGCCTGCTGCGGTTTTTCGATTGCCTTTTGAACGGCCGCAGCTTGCGGCGGCGGCACGGCGCCTGCCGGCGATAACTGCGCCGCGAGATTGTTGAAGAATTCGTCGGAAATCGCGCGCGCCGCCGATTCGATCAGACGGCCGCCGATCTGGCCGAGCTTGCCTCCGACCGATGCCGACGAGCTGAATACCAGCAAGGTCCCGCCGTCCGGGTGCCTGGACAACGCGACCTTGGCCTGGCCTTTGGCAAACCCGGCCGGGCCGCCCGTTCCTTCGAAATGCATCGTGCATGAATCCGGCGCCGTCACATCGGCCATCGTCACCTTGCCGCTGAACCGTGCGCGCACCGGACCGATCTTGGCCATGACCACTGCTTTCATTTGCGACTCGTCGACACGCTCGACTTTTTCGCAGCCCGGGATGCACAGTTTGAGCATCTCTGGGTCGTTGATCGCTTCCCATACAGCCTGCTGCGTGGCGGCAATCACACGTTCGCCATTGATTTCCATGTTGACCTTTGCTTTATTACCGGTTTACTCGGGACGAAACTTGGTTTCGGCCTTCACGTCGTTACGTTGCTGCTGCTCGCTGATGCGGCCGTTTTCCAGATAGCGGCCGGTCGCCGCGCGCTTCGCCGCTTCATCCCACTGCGGCAGCCAGTCGCCCAGCGAATAACCGAACCACGGCGGTTGCGGGCGCAAGGCCGGCAAGCCCATTTTTTCCCAGAGCACCTTGGCGCGCTCCATGTATTCCCGGGTCGGCAATGCCAGCGGCGGCATGTCGCCCTTCATCGTCGCATCCATCAGCATCGTCGAATCTTCCTCGCCTTCGGCTTCGCGCTTGGGCCCGTGGCCCTGGCCGCGATGATCGAGCGTACGCACGTCGTCCACCGGGTTCATCCGGTACGACATGGCCCAAAATAGCGCATCGGCATTATCCGGGTCGATATCGTCGTTGACTGCCAGGCATATCTTGCTGCAGTCGCCCTTGAAAAACGCCGCGCCGTACAACCCGCGCCATATTTCGGTGCGGGGCGTGCCCTTTTCAAACGTGATGATCGTGAAGCGCAGCAGCCCGGTCAAAGGCTCGTGCAGCGAAACCTTCTTAACGCCGCGAATGCCCAGCGTGCTTTTCAGGTGCGCCAGAAACAGCGGTTCATATGCCACGCGCTTGATCACGCTCGATTCGCTCGGCGCGACCTGGCTGATATACGACGGGATAACCGGCAGACGGCGATGCGTGATGGCGGTTATCTTCATCGGCAGATTGAACTCTTCGAGCGCAACGTGACCGTGCGACTCGCCGAACGGCGCTTCCGGCTCCAGAAATTCGAGATCGATCTGTCCTTCGATCACGATCTCGGCCTGCGCCGGCACGCGCAGATCGACGGTGCGGCCCATCACGACTTCGATCGGCACGCCGGCCAGGCCGCCGGCGACTTCCAGTTCGTCGACGCCGATCGGCAGCTTTTGCGGCCCCATGAATGCGACGAACGGCGGACAGCCGAGCACGATCGCGCACGGCATGGTTTTATGTCCGGCTGCTTTCCACATCTGATAGTGCAGGTAGCCGCCCGCGCCGCCGACGCGCGTGGCCATGCGCACGACCAGACGGTCCGGCGCTTTCAATGCGCAGCGATAGGTGCCCATGTTCTGCACGCCGGTCACCGGATCGCGCGTGATGACATTGGTGGCGGTGAGCGTCGGCGCGCTGTCGAAGCCCGGCGTCGAAATCGGAATCGGCAGCATGTCGAGACCGTTGCCTTCGCCCTGCAATGCGTCGCCCTGATGCACCACTTCCTGGCACTCGGCTTCGGTCACCAGGCGCGGCGCGATCGGATTGGCCATCGCGCGATCCCATTTTTCCTGGATTTTTTCAACGGTGGTGCCCATTCCGACCGAATAGATTTCGCGGTTCGCAGCCAGTGCGCCGACCACGACCGGAATCTTGTATTTGCGGCCCTGCGCATTCACGATGTTGGTAAACAAGAATGCCTTGCGCTCCGCCTCGGCCATGCCGCCGACGAACTGCCAGCGCACCAGCGGATGCAGTTCCGAATCCTTGTCGATCGGATGGTCGATTACCTGCAGCCGGCCGCGCCGTTTCAATTCCTCGATATGTTCATGCAGATCGGGATAACCGGGTTTGTGGTCGCTCATACGCTGCCTTTCTTTGCGGCGTCGCCGGCAATCGGATTACAGCAGAAGTCATGCCGCAGACGGAAAACATGCTGTGCGGTCTTGCCCAGGATCGCATCGCGCTCGGCCTCATTGAGCGCACTGCGATGCACCACGTCTTGCGGCGCCGGATCGCCGATCGGGAACGGCATGTCGGAGCCCAGCATGACTTTGCCGTTGCCGGTCTTCTTGACCAGAAAATCCAGCGCATCAGGATCGAACACGCAGGAGTCGAAAAACATCGCCTCGAAGCCCTTGCGCGGATCGGAATATTTGCCGTGCGCGATCGCGTGGTTGCGCACCAGCCGGCCCAGCGCAAGCGGCAGCGCCGCACCGCCGTGGCACAGGATCAGCTTCATGCCGGAATATTTCAGCACATGGCCGGAAAACAGCAGGCGCGACACGGCGATCGTGGTGTCCGCCAGGCGCCCCACCGCATTCACCATGTCGTAATCGGCCAGCCGCGGCTCGCCGCAGATGAACATCGGATGCAGCACCACGGCGGCTTTCAGTTCGGATGCTTTTTCCCAGAACGGATCGAGCGCCGCATCGTCCAGATTGCCGCCCTGCCCCTTCGGCAGCGTGCCGATCATGATGCCGCCGAAGCCGCGCTTGATCGCTTCTTCCAGAACCTGCGCGGCCAGCTTGCCGTCTTGCAGCGGCACGGTCGCCAGCGGCGTAAAGCGCGTCTCTTCGGTCAGGCCATCCCACATGCAGTCGTTGATGAAGCGGCTCCAGGCCAGCCCTTCGGCTGCCGGCAGTTCGTAACCGAAGCTGTCGAGCCAGCCGCCGACCAGTTGATGATCGATGCTGTTTTGCTGCATCCATGCCTTGCGGTCTTCCAGGTCCGATAATTTCGGCGAGATCGGCCGGGTCGGTTCGGCGCCGGGGAATTGCAGGATCACGCCCTTGTCGGTATGTTTCAGCTTGACGCCGGGAAAAGCCGATGCATGCGCGTCGAAGCGCTCGATCAGCAGTTTCGGCAGATAGTGCGCGTGAATATCAATGATGAGGTTTTTCATGTCGTCTCTCTATCGGGATGCTTTTTTAGTATCGTGAATGCAGTTCCAGATGGCCATGTGGCTCATCGGCAGCGTCTCTATCGATGCGCCGATCGGGCCCAGCGCGTCGTTCACCGCGTTGCAGACGGCCGCGGCGGAGCCGAGATAGCCGGCCTCGCCCGAACCTTTCTGGCCGAATTCCGTCAGCGGCGACGGCGTGCAGTGATCGACGATGTGTATCTCGGGCACTTCCATCGAACTGGGAATCAGGTAGTCCATGAAGGTGCCGCTGACCAGCTGGCCGTCGTCGGTGTACGCGAACTTTTCGAACAGCGCGGCGCCGATGCCGTGCGCGATGCCGCCGTACGTCATGCCGTGCACGATATCAGGATTGATCATCACGCCGCAATCATGGCCGCACATATATTTCAGAATCTTCGGCTTGCCGGTGTCGGCATCGATCTGCATCAGCACCACATGCGCTTCGAACGAATAGCACGGATACATCTGCACGCGTCCGTCCGCAGTCGGCAGCCCGCCGCCGGTCGGCACTTCCCATACGAAGGTCGCCTGCAGGCCCGGCTCCATTCCGGGCGGCAGCAGATGGAATTTGCGATGCGCGATTTCCACCAGCTGCGCCCAGCTCAGCATCCTGGCCGGATTGCTGCGCTGGCTGGCATTGCCTTCGGCGTATTCGATGTCATCGATGCCGCAGCCGAGATTATGCGCCGCCAGAGCGATCAGCGTCGCCTTGATTTTTTTCGCCGCGCCGGCCGCCGCGCCGCCCAGCATGATCGCCATGCGGCTGCCGACCGGACTGTTGGAAGGCAATGCGGTCAGCGAGTCGGCGCGCACCACGCGAATGTCTTCCGGATCGCGCTCAAGTATCTCGCCCACCACCGTCGATACCAGCGTTTCATGGCCCTGCCCGGCGCTGGAGGTGCCCATCACGCCGGTGATCGCACCGGATAGATCGACCCGCACCAGGCATGAGTCCATCCAGGTCGTGGTGTCGTTCTTCGGATTGAACAGCGGTTCGAACGATGAGTTGCCGCCGCTCGGTTCAAGACAGGTCGAAATGCCGATGCCAGCCAGCAGGCCCTGTGCGCGCAGCGCATCGCGCCGGCGCAGCAGCTCGGGATAGTCGATGCCGGCCAGCGCCTTGTCCAGCACGGTGTGGTAATCGCCCGAATCGTAGGTCGATCCGCTCGGAATCAGATACGGAAACTGGTCCTTGCGGATGAAGTTCTTGCGCCGCAATTCAATCCGGTCCATGCCCAGATGCTGCGCCACATGATCCATCGTGCGCTCGATCGCCAGATTGGTCGGCGCCTGGCCGAAGCCGCGCACCGCTTCCTGTGGCGTCTTGTTGGTCATCACCGAGGTCGGCTCGTATTCGATCGCATGGATCTGGTACGGCCCGCAGATCGCGCTGATCGGTTTGCCCAGTTGCAGCGGCGAGCGTCCGGCATAGGCGCCTACGTCGTCGACCGCGCGAATCCGCAATCCCTTCACGATGCCGTCGCGATTGAACGCCACCTGCATGTCGAAGAAGCGGTCCGGTCCGTGCATGTCGCCGCCGCGCATATTCTCGAGGCGGTCTTCGATGAAACGCACCGGGGCGCCGATACGGCGCGCCAGATAGGACACCAGCACGGTGTGCTTGATGCCGCGCTTCAAACCATAGCTGCCGCCGACATCGACGTCGTAGTGCACGCGCACCGCGTTGCCCGGCAGGCGCAATGCGCGCGCCAGCTGGTCCGGATATTTAGGCATCTGGATCGAGGCCCATACGTCGAGCATCCGGTTGGTCTCGTGCCATTGCGCGACCACGCCGAAGGTTTCGATCGGCACCGTCGAACTGCGGCCCCAGGTGACGCGGAACGACAGCTGCTCTTCCGCTTGCGCGAATGCTTCTTCGACCGGACCCCAGACGAATTTGCGGTGATACAGCCGGTTGCTGCCGTGATCGGGATGCACCAGCGGCGCATCGGCCCGCAGCGACAATTCCGGATCGATTATATGCGGCGTGAATTCGTATTCGACATCGACCAGTTCGGCCGCGTCCTCGGCCTGCGCGCGGGTATCGGCCACGACCGCCACCACCCACTCGCCGGCATAGCGCACGACATCCTTGGCCAGCGCATAGCGCGTTACCTTCGGCGCATCGACGCCGACATACAGTGAATCGGTGGCGGCGCACAATTCCTGCCCGTCCAGGATGTATCGCACGCCCGGCATCGCGCGCGCGGCATCGCTGTTGATGGCGATAATTCTTGCGCTGGGATAAGGCGAGGCCACGATCGCCACATGCTTCATCCCGGGCAGATGGACATCCGCAACATAGCGTCCCTGGCCCGTGACAAACCGCGGCGACTCCTTGGCGCGCCGCTTGCTGCCGATGTACTTGAACGGTTTGCTCATTCCTGCTCCCCCTGGACCAGGCGTTCCGAGGCCAGTTTGACGGCGTCGACGATTTGCTGATAACCGGTGCAACGGCACAGGTTGCTCGAAATCGCCTCGCGGATTTCAGGCTCGGTCGGCCGGATATTCTTGTTCAGCAGGGATTGCGCGCTGATAAGCATGCCCGGCGTGCAATAGCCGCACTGCTGCGCATGAGCGGAACAAAAACTGTCCTGCAACACGCTGAGACTTCCATCGGCCTTGCATAAGCCTTCGACGGTGGTGATTTTTTCGCCGTTCAACTGGACTGCGAACGCCAGGCACGAGCGGATCGGCTCGCCGTTGAGCATCACGGTGCAGGCGCCGCAGGTGCCGTGCTCGCAGCCGACATGGGTGCCGGTCAGGCGCAGCTCGTCACGCAAAAAGTCGACCAGAGTCGTCCGCGCCGGCACGTCGGCGCTGCAAGATTTGCCGTTGACTTCAAGCGCAACGTGATGGAGTTTGGAATTCATTTGGTCGCCCATTGGGAAGCCTCTTGTTTTGCGCCGCGCAGCACGCGCTCGGCCAGTACGCCGGCGAGATGGCGGCGGTAAGCCGCGCTCGCCTGCAGATCGTTATTCGGCTCGACCTGCAAAGATATCTGCTGCGCCACTTCGCGCAGCAAATCGTCTTCGAGGCGGGATCCCGTCAGTTGCGCCCCCAGATCCGGAAAGGCTTGCGGCGCGGGACCGGCGCCTCCTATGCCGAGACTGGCCTGGGTGCAACGGCCGGTCTCGTCCAGGCTCACCTGCGCCGCTGCGGCGACAATCGCAAAGTCGCCCTGGCGCGTACTGATTTCTTCAAATGCGCTGCCGGTATGCGCGCCCTGCCAGATCGGAAAGCGCATATCGATCAGGCACTCATCGGGCTCCAGGCAAGTCATCATCGGCCCGAGAAAGAAATCGCGCGCCTCAATCCGACGGACGCCGCGCGCACTTTTCAATGTCAGCGTTGCGTTCAGCAGCGCGGCGACCAGCGGCAATTCGGCAGACGGATCGGCATGGGCAAGACTGCCGCCGACCGTTCCGCGATTGCGGGTGGCGGCATGACCGACCCAGTGCAATGCCTTGCGCAGAATGGGAACCGACTTGTTCAGATGCGGATTCGTTTCAGCCACGCACTGGCGCACCGTGGCGCCGACCACCAGCTGATCTTGTTCGACGGAGACCTGTTGCAGTTCGGACAGCCGCTGAACATCGATCAACCAGGCCGGAGCCAGCAGGCGCATCGCCAGCATCGGCACAAGACTCTGGCCGCCGGCGATGACTTTGGCGGCATCGCCCTGCTCCGCGAGCATTTCGCAGGCATGGGCGACAGACTCCGCGCGCACATATTCAAAAGGAGCTGATTTCATGAGAAGCAGGCCTAGGAAGACAGCGGGGAAAAATCCGTGGGTTCCAGATAAACCGTTGTCTGGGATGCGAGCAGAGGTCCGTTCGTTTCGCTGGCCGCCTTGGCCGCTTTCCATTCCGCGTCGCTGCCGAATGCCGCCCATGCGGCTTTACCGGCCTCTTTCGAATCGAAGCGCGTCATGTAAAAAAACGCGTCCGGCTCGGCTTCGCTAGTCCAGCAATGAACTACGTGAATCCCCAAACGCGCGAAAATCGGCATCGTGGTTTGATGAAAACGCTTGATCAACGCGTCGATTGCACCCGGCGCGGCGCGATAGGTTTTGAATTCGTAAATCATGATGAATACCCAATAGAAATTGATCCCGAAGTATGGATTTCAGATGGCTCGGAAACAATCGAGTTATTTTCACACCGGCGTGAGAATAACTCACACAAAAACCGGGAGGGCCGTCCCTGCTGCCGGAAAATGCGCCTTCTCAAAACCGTGATTTTCGGCCCGATTTTCATATCGTGGGAAACCAATCATGTCAGAAAGAAGAACAGGCCGGCCGAATCGGCGCATGGCCTTTGCGTTGAAAAGGCGAAACCCGGCACGCCGGTCAAGGAGGTTTGCAGGTCGCGGCGATCGGACTTGACGGCGTTTGCGAATTCATTTCGAAAGAGCTCGGCAAACGGGCCTGCGGACGCGGCGTCCAATCTTCATCCGGATGCAGAAGGCCGGATGCGCTCCGTTCGGTATTGCATTTTGAAATCATCACAAGTATTGCTCACGCGCAGGCCGGGCTCAATCGGCTATTGACGGCAGATAAGATTTCTTCTGGTTTTCTTTTCTATCATCGATTCAGCTGGCAAGGGTACCGATTACCTTTTGCCATTTGGCACGATAGTTCAAGCGGAGGGCAATCAAATGAAAAATGCAATGCGCAATCAATCCTTCTGGAAATGGCTCGCCGTCATGCTGACGGCGACCACGCTGGCCGCCTGCGGCGGCGGCGGCAGTTCCTCCGGCACCAGCGGCAACGGCAGCACCGCCGCAGGCGGCAGCGGCGGCAGCACCGTCCCGGTCCTCAAACCCCTGACCGCCTCAGCCCCCAGCCCGGCCGACAAGGCAACCGGCGTCCCGCTCAATACCACCGTCGCTCTGAGCTTCAACGTGCCCATCGAGCCCGCCACCATCGTCTCGCCCGCCACTACCTTTACCCTCAAGGAAACCGGCAACGGCAATACGGTCGCCGGCGCCGTCAGACTCGATGCCACCGGCCAGGTC
>JAQGLW010000024.1 GCA_028292665.1 Herminiimonas sp. | reverse complement strand
ATCTGGGTCTATCTTTCCGCATCGCCGCTGCTGGGGCTGACTGCAACGTTGGTGGCATACCAGCTGGCTTATGCGATTTATGCGCGCGCAAAATTCAATCCGCTGGCCAATCCGGTCGCAATCGCAGTTGCCATGCTTGTGCTGATCCTTGTCGTCACCAAAACGCCGTATCAGACTTACTTCGACGGTGCGCAGTTCGTTCATTTTTTGCTTGGTCCTGCGACTGTCGCGCTGGCGATTCCGCTGTATCAGCAAATCGAAAAACTCAAGCGCGACTGGTTTGCATTGCTGGCCGGCGCCGTGATTGGCAGCGCGGCTGCGATAGCGACGGCAATGGGTATTGCATGGGCGCTGGGCGCGTCGCAGGTGACCATTCTGTCGATTGCACCCAAATCCGTGACCACTCCGATTGCAATGGGCATCGCGGAAAAGATCGGCGGCTTGCCGTCGCTGACGGCAGTACTCGTCATCACAACCGGCATCCTCGGCGCAACGCTGGCGCGCGGCATTCTGAATCTGACAGGCATTGCCGATCACGGCATCCGCGGCTTTGCGCTGGGCGTGACGGCACATGGGATCGGTACCGCGCGCGCATTCCAGGTCAGTGAGGAAATGGGCGCGTTTTCCGGATTGGCGATGGGGCTGTCGGGTGTGCTCACTGCGCTGCTGCTGCCGTTCGTTCTCAAATTGATCGGATTATTCTAGTCGGACGGGCGCAGCTCGCCCACGGAAAGCCGGTCGCTCGGCAAGCACCTTCCGGATATCACCGATCAATTGTTCCGGTCTCGTTTGAGGCGCATACCGCTTGTAAACCGTTCCATCCTTTTTTGCGCGACGGTCAGGCTGCCCGCCTTGAAGTCGTAAACACCGGTCATACGATCCCGAGGTGGGCAGTGCCCGCGGCCAGATCGCGGTCCTTCGCGTCTTTCCCTTTCAGCTTGATCGACAGGCGCAGATCGTTGACCGAGTCGGCGTTGCGCAATGCATCCTCATAGGAAATTCTGTCGGCCTCGTAGAGGTCGAACAGCGCCTGATCGAATGTCTGCATGCCGAGTTCACGCGACTTTTTCATGATTTCCTTGATCTCGTGGACGTTGCCCTTGAAAATCAGATCGGAAATCAGCGGCGAATTCAGCATGACTTCGACCGCCGCGCAACGGCCCTTGGTATCGCGCAGCGGAACCAGCCGCTGCGAAATCATCGCTTTCAGATTGAGCGACAAATCCATCAGCAGTTGCGCGCGGCGTTCTTCCGGGAAGAAGTTGATGATGCGGTCCAACGCCTGATTCGAGCTGTTGGCGTGCATCGTGGCGAGGCACAGATGGCCTGTTTCCGCGAAAGCGACCGCGTAGTCCATCGTCTCGCGGTCGCGGATTTCGCCGATCAGGATGACATCGGGCGCCTGGCGCAGCGTGTTCTTCAGTGCCGCGCCCCAGTCCTCGGTGTCGACGCCGATTTCGCGCTGCGTGACGATGCAGTTCCTGTGCGGATGAACATACTCGACCGGATCTTCGATCGTAATGATATGCCCATAGCTGTTTTCGTTGCGATGGCCGACCATGCCGGCCAGCGTGGTCGATTTGCCGGAACCGGTCGCGCCGACCATGATCACCAGGCCGCGCTTGGTCATCGCAACTTCTTTCAGCACTTGCGGCACTCCGAGATCGTCGAGCTTCGGGATCGTGGTGGTGATGGTCCGCAGCACCAGACCGACTTTGCCCTGCTGCACGAATGCGGATACGCGGAAGCGTCCCAGGCCGCCGGGGCTGATCGCGAAGTTGCATTCCTTGGTGGCCTCGAATTCGGCCGCCTGCTTGTCGTTCATGATGGCGCGCGACAATTCGACCGTGTGTGTCGGCGTCAGCGGCTGGTTCGAGACCGGCGTCATCTTGCCGTCGATCTTGAAGGCCGGCGGGAATTCCGCAGTGATGAAAAGGTCGGAGCCGTTCTTGTTGAGCATCAACCGCAGCAGATCATGCATGAATTTGGTTGCTTGTTCGCGTTCCATGTTGGTTCCTTAATCTGAAAAGTCCGGCTGTAAACCCTCGGCCACGATCGGTTGCGTCAGCCGGGAAAATTTTCCGGAGTCTTGGCCGCCGAGCGCGCCGCCGCCGCCGAGATGATGTTGCGTTTCACCAACTCGGTCAAATTGCCGTCCAGCGTCTGCATGCCCAGATTGCTGCCGGTCTGGATTGCGGAATACATCTGGGCGATCTTGGCTTCGCGGATCAGGTTGCGGATCGCGGGTGTGCCGATCATGATCTCATGCGCCGCCACCCGGCCCGAACCGTCCTTGGTTTTGAGCAGCGTCTGCGAAACCACCGCTTGCAGCGATTCGGACAGCATCGCCCGCACCATTTCCTTTTCATCGCCCGGAAAAACGTCGACGATACGGTCAATCGTCTTCGCGGCAGACGATGTATGCAGCGTGCCGAACACCAGATGGCCGGTTTCCGCCGCGGACAACGCCAGACGGATCGTTTCCAGGTCGCGCAACTCGCCGACCAGGATGGCGTCCGGGTCTTCGCGCAACGCCGAACGCAACGCGGCGTTGAACGAATGCGTATGCACGCCGACCTCGCGCTGATTGATCAGGCACTTTTTGGAATCATGCACGAACTCGATCGGATCTTCCACCGTCAGGATATGACCGTATTCGTTTTCGTTGAGGTGGTTGACCATGCCCGCCAGCGTGGTCGATTTGCCGGAGCCGGTCGGTCCCGTCACCAGCACCAGCCCGCGCGGTTTAAGCGCCAGGTCGGCGAAAATCTTGGGCGCATTCAGTTGCTCCAGGCTGAGAATCTTCGATGGAATCGTCCGCAGCACCGCCGCGGCGCCGCGATCCTGGTTGTATGCATTGACGCGGAAACGCGCCAGGCCGGGAATCGCGAATGAAAAATCGCATTCGAGATTTTCTTCATACGCCTTGCGCTGACCGTCGTTCATGATGTCATAGATCATGCCGTGCACGTCCTTGTGTTCCAGCGGCGGCAGGTTGATGCGGCGCACATCGCCATGGACGCGGATCATCGGCGGCAAACCGGACGACAAATGGAGATCGGAGGCGTTATTCTTGACCGAGAATGCGAGTAGTTCTGAAATGTCCATTTATAATCCCTGAGCCTGCACTATAAAAAGCAAATAATGATTTGCGACGATTTTGGCATGTTGCCATTTATGAAATGCGCTTGATATTGCCTACAGTCATTTGATTATGTCCTTAATATCCCGGAACTTGCAAGCCGTGCATGACAGTATTGCCGCCGCGGCGCGCACGGCGTCGCGCGAAGCGGCGGAAATTAGCCTGCTGGCGGTGTCGAAAACTTTCGGGCCGGAAGCGGTGATCGAAGCCGCGGATGCCGGACAAACGGCGTTCGGCGAAAATTATCTGCAGGAAGCGCTCGACAAAATGGCGGCGGTGCGCGCGGCGCGCCCCGGGCTGCAACTCGACTGGCATTTCATCGGGCCGATACAGAGCAATAAAACCCGGGCGATCGCGGAACATTTCGATTGGGTGCATTCGATCGAGCGTGAAAAAATCGCGCAGCGCCTGTCCGAGCAACGGCCTGCGCATTTGCCGCCATTGAACGTTTGCCTGCAGATCAATATCAGCGGCGAGGCCAGCAAAAGCGGCGCAGCGCCGGAACAGGCGCCGGAACTGGCGCACGCAATCGCCGGCATGCCGGGTCTGAGGCTGCGCGGATTGATGGCGATACCGGAACCGGCCGACACATTTGAACGACAGCGCGCGCCTTTCAAGCAATTGCATCAGCTGTTCGACCGGCTGCGTATGCAAGGACTCGCGCTGGACACACTGTCGATCGGAATGTCGGTCGACATGGCAGCGGCGATTGCCGAAGGCGCCACCATGGTTCGCGTTGGAACCGCAATTTTCGGACAGAGGCATTATGCAAAATGAAATGAAAATCAGCTTCATCGGCGGCGGCAACATGGCCACCGCATTGATCGGCGGCCTGGCCGGCAAACTCACCGCCGGCGTCAATATTCACGTCGTCGACATCAATGCCGATGCGCTGCAAAAGCTGCGGCAGCAGTTCGGTGTGACAACCGCGCAGAAGATCGATGCCTCGATCGCGCACAGCGATGTGATTGTGCTCGCGGTGAAGCCGCAACAGATGAAGGAAGTCGCCGCGCAACTGCAGCCTCATGTCTCGTCGCAACTGGTGCTGTCGATCGCCGCCGGCATTCGCGCGGTCGATCTGTCGCGCTGGCTCGGCGGCCATGCGGCGATTGTGCGCACCATGCCGAATACGCCGGCGCTGATCGGCAAGGGCATTGCCGGCATGGCTGCGATGCCGGGCGTATCCGCGCAGCAGCGTGCTGCAGCAGACGCGATCATGCGCGCGGTCGGCGCGACAGTATGGCTGAGTGATGAATCGTTGATCGATCCGGTGACCGCGGTGTCCGGCAGCGGCCCGGCCTATGTGTTTTATTTTATCGAAGCGATGCAGCAGGCGGCGCAGGAAATGGGCTTGAGCGCCGAGCAGGGAAGCGAGCTGGCGATTGCGACATTCGTCGGCGCGTCGCAGCTTGCCGCGCAATCGCCCGATCCGGTTTCGTTGCTGCGGGAACGTGTTACTTCCAAAGGCGGCACGACTTACGCTGCGTTGACGAGCATGGAGCAGAGCGGTGTCAAGGACGCGATCGTAAGAGCGATGAAAGCGGCTGCGGAACGAGGGAAGCAATTGGGCGAAGAGTTTGGACGCGACTGAAGTCATGGCGTAGATACGCGTGCCGGAAAAGCGTTTACCGGGCTATTCCCGCCTGACCGGCAAGAAGAACTTACCGCAACGCGTAATCCAGCGCAATCCCGCCGAACACCGCCGCTCCCAGCCAGTTATTATGGCGGAATGCGGCAAAGCAGCGCATCCGGTCGCGTTCCCGAATCAACAGGTAGTGATAGACCGCGCAACCGGCCGCAACCAGCAATCCCGCAACGAACCATGCACGCAAGCCGTACTGCCAGCCCACCAGCAGAATCATCAAAAGAGCAATCGCATAGCACAGCATCACCGCCGGCACGTCATACCGGCCGAAGGTGATCGCCGACGTCCTGATGCCGATTTTCAGATCATCGTCGCGATCCACCATCGCATACTCGGTGTCATAAGCCACCGCCCAGAAAATATTCGCCAGCAGCAGCAGCCATGCTGCCGCCGGCACCGTGCCTTGCGCCGCGGCGAAAGCCATTGGAATGCCGAAGCCGAATGCAATGCCGAGATAGGCTTGCGGGATCGCGAAAAACCGCTTGAAGTACGGATAGCTTGCCGCGATCAATACGGCCGCTACCGACAATTGCCTGGTCAGCGCATTGAGCGGCAGGATCAGCAGGAACGAGATGAGCGCAAGCACCGCCGCCACCATCACCGCTTCCCACGGCGCGATCCTGCCGCTGGTGAGCGGGCGTTCCGCAGTGCGCTGCACATGCTTGTCGAAATCGCGGTCGGCAAAATCGTTGATCGCACAACCGGCCGAACGCATCAGGGCGGTGCCGATGCAGAAAATGACAACCAGCCGCCAATCCGGCCTGCCGTCGGACGCGAACCACAACGCGGCAAGCGTCGGCCACAGCAGCAGCAGAATGCCGATCGGTTTGTCGAGACGGACCAGGCGGAGGTAAAGCTGGAGTCGGTTCATATCGGTCAGTTGAGTAGGGCGGTTGCTCCGCCGCTGTGCAGGCAGCGGCAGGCGAGACCGGTCCTGTAGCCAGCTTACATTGCTGCCACGGCCGCCTCATCCAGCATCATCACGCCAGGCAGATCGCATTCCATTATCGCCTGCCGCACCGCTTCGATCGCCGCACCACGGGTAAAGCTTTTGCGCCATGCGATGACGACGCGGCGCGATGGCGCGGGCTGCGCAAAAGGCACATACCGCAGCATGCCGTCTTTCGTCCGCATGTCGGGCACCGATGCCTGCGGCAACACGGTGATGCCGATGCCGGACGCCACCATATGCCGGATCGTTTCCAGCGACGAGCCTTCGAAAGTGCGCGCGATGCCGTCGCCGGTAGTCGAAAAGCGCGACATCTCCGGACAGACTTCGAGCACCTGGTCGCGGAAGCAATGGCCGTTGCCCAGCAGCAGCATGGTTTCCGACTTCAAGTCCTGTGTCGTGATGTTCGGCCGATTGGCCCATTGATGATGCTTGGGCAACGCGACGACGAACGGTTCGTCATACAGCGGCTGCGTCACCAATCCATGATCCGAAAAAGGCAATGCCATGATCGCCGCGTCCAGCTCGCCCTGCCGCAGCATTTCAATCAGCCGCACGGTAAAATTTTCCTGCAATATCAGCGGCATCTGCGGCACGCTGTCGATCATGTTCTTGACCAGCTGCGGCAGCAGATAGGGCGCGATCGTATAAATGATGCCGAGGCGGAATGGACCGGCCAGCGGATCCTTGTTCTGCTTGGCGATTTCCCTGATCGACGCGGTTTGCTCCAGTACGCGCTCGGCCTGTGCGACGATCTGCGCGCCAAGCGGCGTCATTGAAATTTCAGTGCCGCCGCGCTCGAAAATCACGACGCCGAGTTCATCCTCGAGTTTTTTGATGGCAACCGACAGTGTCGGCTGCGCGACGAAGCAGGCTTCCGCCGCATGACCGAAATGTTTCTGACGCGCGACGGCAACGATGTATTTGAGTTCAGTGAGGGTCATGCCGGTATCTTCGCACATGCCGGAGAATTAATCACGCCTATGCGTGGACGGGCAAATATCGAGCATTGCTGCAATCTTTTTCAAACTTTCAGGAAATCTTCGCGCATACCCAGCCAGCGCGCCAGATGCGCCTCTACCGTCGCGGGATCGTCGCGCAACAAAGTCTGCGCGACGGTGCGCGCCTTCTCCACCAGCCATTGATCGGTTTCCAGATCGGCAAAGCGAAGCATGGCCTGCCCCGACTGGCGCGCTCCCAGGAATTCGCCCGGGCCGCGGATTTCAAGATCCCTGCGGGCGATTTCAAAACCGTCGGTGGTTTCGCGCATCGTCATCAACCGCTGTTTTGCGGTGCCTCCGAGCGGCCCCTGGTAAAGCAGCAGGCATATGCTCGCAGCAGAGCCGCGTCCGACCCGGCCGCGCAACTGATGCAACTGTGACAGGCCGAAACGCTCCGCATGCTCGATCACCATCAGCGAGGCGTTCGGCACATCGACCCCGACCTCGATCACCGTGGTGGCAACCAGCAGATGGATTTCGCCGCGCGTAAAGGCATCCATCACATCCTGTTTCTCGCCCGGCTTCAAGCGGCCATGCACCAGGCCCACCTGCAAATCGGGCAATGCCTCGACCAGCGTTGCATGCGTGTCGGTCGCCGTCTGCAACTGCAATGCTTCCGATTCCTCGATCAGCGGACAGACCCAATACACCTGCCGCCCTTCGAGCGCCGCGGCATGGACCCGCTCGATGACTTCATCGCGCCGGTTCTGGTCGATGATGCGCGTGATGACCGGTGTCCGGCCCGGCGGCAATTCATCGATCACCGATACTTCCAGATCGGCATAATAAGTCATCGCCAATGTGCGCGGGATCGGCGTGGCGGACATCATCAATTGATGCGGCACCGTATGCGCGCTGTCGAGCGCCGCGGTGGTATCGAGTCCCTTGTTGCGCAATGCCAGGCGCTGGCCGACGCCGAACCGGTGCTGTTCATCGACGATCACCAGGCCCAGTTTCGCGAACTGCACCGCTTCCTGGATCAGCGCGTGGGTGCCGATCACCAGTCGTGCTTCGCCGGATTCGATGCGCGCCAGCGCTTCGGCCTTTTCTTTCTTCCTGAGGCTGCCGGTCAGCCATGCCACGCTGACGCCGAGCGGCTGCATCCATGCGGCGATCTTGCGAAAATGCTGATCGGCCAGAATTTCCGTCGGCGCCATCAGCACCGCCTGAAAACCGCTGTCGATCGCCTGTGCCGCAGCCAGCGCCGCCACCACCGTCTTGCCGCTGCCGACATCGCCTTGCAGCAGACGCTGCATCGGGAACGATGCCCGCAGGTCGGCGCGGATTTCCGTCAATACTTTTTGCTGCGCGCCGGTCAATTCGAACGGCAGCTTTTTCAGGAATGCATCCGATAGCGCGCCGATCACCGGCAATGCCGCGGCGCCCTTGGCCCGGCGTGCGACCTGTGCGCGCTTAAGAGACAGTTGCTGTGCCAGCAATTCATCGAATTTCATGCGCATCCAGGCCGGGTGCGAACGGTCGGCCAGCGCATTTTCATCGACCTCCGGCGGCGGATTGTGCAGCAGACGGACCGCCGGCTCGAACGCCGACAGCTCGAGGGATGCCAGCAACGGTTGCGCCAGCGTGTCGCGCCAGTCGACCCGCGCCATCGCGCCCGCAATCGCCTTGCGCAACAGCGTCTGCGACAAACCTTCGCCTGACGGATAGACCGGCGTCAAGACGGTCGGCAGCGGCGCGCCTTCCAGCACGATTTTGTAGGCCGGGTGCACCATTTCGTCGCCGAAAAAACCATGCCGCACTTCGCCGCGCGCCCGGACCCGGTTGCCGACCGCCAGTTGCCTGGTCTGGCTGCCGTAAAAGTTCAGGAAACGCATCACCAGCTGACCCGATTGGTCTTCGATCGTGACAACCAGTTGCCGGCGCGGACGGAACTGGATTTCGCATGACGTGACCACGCCTTCGACCTGCGCCGGATGGCCGATCATGAAGCCCGCCTCGCGGATCGGCACCACCTGCGTTTCATCCTCGTAACGGATCGGCAGATGCAGCACCAGGTCCATGTCCGAGCGCAGGCCCAGTCGCGCGAGCTTGTCTTCGATCTTGTTGGCGCGCGCCGGTGCGGTTTTGGCCGATGCGGCGGGTTTTCGTTTTGGCGCGGGCATGTCAGGCGATAAATTGGACGGCAAAGCGTAAAATAGCGGGTTTGTTAATCATAGCGGACAGATGCGGGCACATTCGTCATTGTACGGATCAAGTGAAAATTTGGCATCAAGTTCCCTTTTTCGCAGAAGAAGGAGATAACGCATCGCTTTGCCTGAAGCCGCCGTATGAATGGCAAACTTTGCAACCATGGCGGTTATCCGCATTTTCCGATATCACTCGAACCAATGTATTCACTGTCAGATTTCGATTTTAAATTGCCGCAGGAACTGATTGCGCAAATGCCGCTGCCGCAACGCAGCGCATCCCGCTTGCTCCAGGTCGACGGCGACTCGCTGGGCGACCGCATGTTTTCCGATATCGTCGATTTGCTGATGCCGGGCGATCTGCTGGTATTCAACGACACCCGTGTGCTCAAGGCGCGGTTTTTCGGCGTCAAGGAAACCGGCGGGAAAGTCGAGGTGCTGATCGAGCGCGTAATAGACAATCGAACCGTGCATGCGCAGGTCCGTGCTTCCAAATCGCCGCCGCCGGGCAGCGCAATCCGTTTGGCCGATGCGTTCGACGTACTGGTCGGCGAGCGGGCCAGCGAGTTTTATGTGCTGCAATTTCCCTCCGATGTATTCGATCTGATCGAAGCGCACGGCCGTCTGCCGCTGCCGCCGTATATCGAACATGAAGCGGATGGATTCGACGAGCAGCGTTATCAAACCGTTTATGCAAAAGA
Organism: Herminiimonas sp.; assembly: GCA_028292665.1. Taxonomy (GTDB): domain Bacteria; phylum Pseudomonadota; class Gammaproteobacteria; order Burkholderiales; family Burkholderiaceae_D; genus JAQGLW01. The sequence continues at coordinate 12,018 of JAQGLW010000024.1, read as the reverse complement.
GCCGGGCGCGGTGGCCGCACCGACGGCCGGACTGCATTTCGATCAGGCGCTGCTCGACAAGCTGCGCAATAAAGGTGTGCAGTTCGCGTTCGTCACGCTGCATGTCGGCGCCGGCACTTTCCAGCCGGTGCGCACCGAGAATCTCGCCGAACACCGGATGCACAGCGAGTGGTACACGATTGCGCAGCAAACCGTGGATGCGGTGCATGCAGCCAAAGCCGCCGGCCGCGACGTGGTGGCGGTCGGCACCACCAGCATGCGCGCGCTGGAATCGGCATCGCAGTCGGGTGAACTGCAGGCGGGCAGTGCGGACACCCGGCTGTTCATTACGCCCGGTTACGGCTTCAAGACGGTCACGCGGCTGATCACCAATTTTCATTTGCCGAAATCGACCTTGCTGATGCTGGTTTCCGCGTTTGCCGGTTACGAGCAAATCCGCTCCGCATACCGGCATGCGATTGAACAGCGGTACCGGTTTTTCAGTTACGGCGATGCGATGCTGTTGACTCGAACCTGATTGCCCGGGACAGAGTGCGCTATGCTTGACTCCGTCCCGCAACATATAAATTATGCTTAATTACAAACTCATCAAAACCGACGGCAACGCCCGCCGCGGCCGCCTGACCCTCAATCACGGCGTGATCGAAACACCGATTTTCATGCCGGTCGGTACCTACGGTTCGGTCAAGGCGATGTCGCCGCTCGAACTTGACGAGATCGATGCGCAAATCATCCTCGGCAATACGTTTCATCTGTGGCTGCGGCCGGGCATCGATGTGCTGGCCAAGTTCGGCGGACTGCATCGCTTCATGGGCTGGGACAAACCGATCCTGACCGATTCCGGCGGGTTTCAGGTGTTTTCGCTCGGCGAAATGCGCAAGATTACCGAAGAAGGCGTCAAGTTCGCATCGCCGATCAACGGCGACAAACTGTTTTTGTCTCCCGAAATTTCGATGCAGGTTCAGCGCGCGCTCAATTCCGACATCGTGATGCAGTTCGACGAATGCACTCCATACGAGATCGACGGCCGTCCAGCGACCGAAAAAGAGGCGGCCGAATCGATGCGCATGTCGCTGCGCTGGGGCAGGCGATCGCGCAATGAATTCGAAGCCGGACAAAATCCGAATGCATTGTTCGGCATCGTCCAGGGCGGCATGTTCGAGCATCTGCGCGATGAATCGCTGGCGGGGCTGGAAGATATCGGCTTTCACGGTATAGCGATCGGCGGCTTGTCGGTCGGCGAACCGAAAGAAGACATGCTGCGCGTGCTGTCGCATGTCGGTCCGCGCCTGCCCGCCGACAAGCCGCATTACCTGATGGGCGTGGGCACGCCGGAAGATCTGGTCGACGGCGTGGCGAACGGCATCGATATGTTCGACTGCGTCATGCCGACGCGTAATGCGCGCAATGGCTGGCTGTTTACCCGTTTCGGCGATATCAAGATCAAGAATGCGCGTTACAAGGACGATACGCAGCCGCTCGACGCTACCTGCGGCTGCTACGCATGCCGCAATTTTTCCCGCGCCTATCTGCATCATTTGCATCGGGCCGGCGAGATTCTGGGCGCGCGGCTCAATACGATTCACAATCTTTACTACTATCTGCAACTGATGCGCGACATGCGATCTGCGATCGAGGAGGGGCGATTTCAGATGTTCATGATCCGGTTTCATGCAGACCGGGCGCGCGGAATATAGTCATTTCGTTATGTCATTGCGTGCAAGGCCGGATGGGGCGGCCGCCGCTCGGACCTACGGCTGCCGCAGGCAAATCCGGTAAATCGGCGACTCTTCCGCCATCGTTCCGTCAGTCAGGCGCCTATATGGCGGGAAACGCGCCGTCCGGTGCTAAAATGCCGGGTTATTCAATACTTACAACCTGGAGTACAACGTGTTCATTTCCAATGCATATGCCCAATCCCTGATTCCGGGCCTGGATAGCAATCTGACCAGTTTCTTACCGATCATCCTGATGTTCGTCGTGTTGTATTTTCTGATGATCCGTCCGCAGATGAAGCGCCAGAAAGAGCAAAAAGCGATGATGGAGGCGCTCGCCAAAGGCGATGAAGTCGTTACCGCCGGCGGCGTTCTCGGCAAGATATCCAAAGTCGCCGATGCCTATGTAACGCTGGAAATCGCCAATGGCACCGAAATCGTCGTACAAAAAGTCGCCGTGACGACACTGTTGCCCAAAGGTACGATCAAGTCGCTGTAATCGATTGCGTGCCGGTGTTCGTCGTTGCACGGACACTTATTCTTCGCACGATGCATGACGTCCCACACTGAACGCTGAATCAATATGAACCGCTATCCTCTCTGGAAATATATTCTCATCGTCATCGCGTTGCTGTTCGGCGTGCTGTACACATTGCCGAACTTTTTCGGCGAATCGCCGGCAGTGCAAATCAGCAGTGCGAAAGCCACCGTTAAAGTCGATCCGGGCGTGATGACGCAAGTGGAGCAGGTACTGCAAAAAGGCAACATCAATGCGCAGAACCTGGTTTTCGACAACACCGGCACGCAAGGTTCGGTCCGCATACGCTTCAACGATACCGATACCCAGTTCCGGGCAAAAGGATTGCTCGAAAGGGAACTGAACCGCGACCCGGCGGATCCGACTTACCTGGTCGCCTTCAATTTGTTGCCGAACACGCCGCGCTGGCTGCAAAGCCTGCATGCGTTCCCGATGTATCTCGGCCTCGATTTGCGCGGCGGCGTGCACTTTTTAATGCAGGTCGATACCAAGGCGGTGATGAACAAGCGCCTGCAGGGATTGCAGACCGGCATACGCAGCCTGCTGGTCGACAAGAAAATTCGCTATGCCGGAATCGCCCGTAACGGCGAAGCGGTCGAAATCAAATTCCGCGACCTGGAAACCAGGGCTGCCGCGCGCGAGGTGCTTGCATCGCAACTGCCGGAACTCACGCTCGACGACGCTGCCGACGGCGCCGATTTAAAGCTGGTTGCGACCTTGAAACCGCAAGCGTTGAAACAGACGGTGGAAGAAGCCGTTCAGCAAAACATCACCACATTGTCCAAGCGCGTCAACGAACTGGGTGTCGCCGAACCGCTGATTCAGCGCCAGGGCGCCGACCGGATCGTCGTGCAACTGCCGGGCGTGCAGGATGTGTCGCGTGCGAAAGACATCATCGGGCGTACCGCCACGCTGGAAGTGCGGATGGTCGATGAGTCGGTAGCGCGCGGCACTGAAGAAACGGCGGCGATACCGTTCGGTTCCGAGCTGTTCAAGGTCGGCAAAGGCGCTCCTGTCGTTCTGTACAAGGATCCGATCATTACCGGCGATTATATTTCCAACGCCTCCGCCAGCTTCGACCAGAATCAGCAGCCTGCAGTCAGCATCGATCTGAACGGCGACGGCGGCCGCAGAATGCGCGAAGCGACGCGCAACAAGATCGGCAAATTGATGGCGATCGTGCTGTTTGAAAAAAACAAGGGCGAGGTACTGACCGTCGCAACCATCCGCGATGAACTGGGCGCGCGTTTCCAGATTACCGGCATGGGTTCGGCCGAAGCCGCCAATGACTTGGCGCTGTTGCTGCGCGCCGGTTCGCTGGCGGCGCCGATGGAGATCATCGAAGAACGGACGATCGGCCCGCAACTGGGCGCCGAGAACATCAACAAGGGTTTCCATTCGACGCTGTACGGCTTTGCCGCGATCTCTGTTTTCATGGTGATTTATTACCAGTTGTTCGGCTTCTTCAGCGTATTCGCGCTGGCGGTCAACCTGCTGCTGCTGATCGCGATGCTGTCGGTGCTGCAGGCGACGCTGACCTTGCCTGGTATCGCGGCAATTGCGTTCACGCTGGGTATGGCGATCGACGCCAATGTGCTGATCAACGAAAGGATCAGGGAGGAACTGCGATCGGGTAATTCGCCGCAGGCGGCGATTGCCGCCGGCTTCGAGCGCGCATGGGCGACGATTCTGGACTCCAATGTGACGACCCTGATCGCCGGTCTGGCGCTGTTGATTTTCGGCTCCGGCGCGATTCGCGGCTTTGCGGTGGTGCACTGCCTGGGTATTCTGACGTCGATTTTCTCGTCGGTATTCGTGTCGCGCGGCATCGCCAATCTGTGGTACGGCCGCAAGAAGAAATTGGCCAGCGTGTCGATCGGACAAATCTGGAAACCGCATACCTGAACCGATGAACTTTTGCAGGGACTTGCCGGCGGCGTGCCGGCAAATCCCGCGAACAAGGCAATATTGATATGGCATTTTAATGACGGCACGGCATGCGCTTCGCGCGGATGCGGCCTGATTGAAAATGTCGGAACGAAAGGAAAGTAATGGAGTTTTTCCGCATCAGAAAAGATATTCCGTTCATGCGCCATGCGCTGGTTTTCAACGTGATCTCGGCCTTGACGTTTGTCGCGGCGGTGTTTTTCCTGTTTTCCAAGGGATTGCATCTATCGATTGAATTTACCGGCGGCACCGTGATGGAAGTGGCTTATCCGAAACCGGCCGATATCGAAGGCATCCGCAAGACCATCGAGGGATTGGGATTTGCCGACAACCAGGTGCAAAGCTTCGGTACGGCGCAGGACGTACTGGTTCGGCTGCCGACGCAAAAAGGCATCACTTCTTCGCAGATCAGCGAAAAAGTGGTCTCGGCTTTGAAAGCGCAGGACAATAGCGTTCGGCTGCAGCGGGTTGAATTCGTCGGTCCGCAAGTCGGTGAAGAATTGACGCACGACGGCTTGATGGCGCTGGCCATGGTCGTCATCGGCATCATGATTTACCTGGCGTTCCGCTTCGAATGGAAATTCGCCGTCTCGGCGATCATCGCCAACCTGCATGACATTGTCATCATCCTGGGTTTCTTTGCCTTCTTCCAGTGGGAATTTTCACTGACGGTGCTGGCGGCGGTGCTGGCCGTGCTCGGTTACTCGGTGAATGAATCGGTGGTGGTGTTTGACCGGGTTCGCGAAACATTCCGCGATCGCCGCTTCGGCAAGCTGAAAACGCCGGAAGTGATGAACCACGCGATTACCAGCACGATTTCACGCACTATCATAACGCACGGATCGACCCAGATGATGGTGCTGTCGATGCTGGTGTTCGGCGGCCCGACGCTGCATTATTTCGCCGTGGCGCTGACCATCGGCATCCTGTTCGGCATTTACTCGTCGGTGTTCGTTGCCGCCGCCGTTGCAATGTGGCTCGGCGTCAAGCGTGAGGATCTGATCAAGCCGATCAAGGAAAAGAATGAGACCGGCGGAGCTGTCGTATAGCAATACCTGCTGCATCGGCAAGCCGGCTTTCGGGCCGGCTTTTTTCCGGCTGCATTTCTTGCAAAATAAATAGAGAGGAAAAATCAGCATGAAAAAAATTCGTGTATGGGATTTGCCGACCCGGCTGTTTCATTGGATATTGGTAATGCTGATCGGAGCATCGATCATCACGCAGAAAATCGGCGGTAACGCGATGGAGTGGCATTTCATTGCGGGTTATGCGGCATTGACGCTGGTTCTGTTCCGCGTCTTGTGGGGACTGTTCGGTACGCGATATGCGCGGTTCGCTGATTTCATGCATGCGCCGTCCGCCATCATTGCGCACCTGAAGGGCCGTGTTCGATGGAAATATCCGGGGCACAATCCAATCGGCAGTCTGTCGGTATTCGCATTGCTCGGCGTAGTGCTGATGCAGGCCGTCTCCGGCCTGTTCGCCAATGACGATATCGCCAGCGAAGGGCCGTTGGTCAAGTTCATCAGCAAGGATCTGTCCGATAAATTCACATGGTTTCACAAGCAGGTAAGCGGCAACCTGATTTATTTTCTGGTTGCGCTGCATATCGCCGCAATCGCTTTTTACTATTTCAGAAAAAAGGAAAATCTGGTCAAGCCGATGTTTACCGGCGATAAGGAACTCGATGTCGATGCGCCTGCGGCCGACGATTCATGGCCGATGCGGTTGCTGGCGGCGGGGATTCTGGTTGTTTGTGCTGCAGCGGTGTACTACGTCGTCAATCTGAAATCATGCGCTAGCTGTTGAAATTTGCGCAGTCGGGGTCAGGTCTGTAAAAATCAGCCGGCATCGGATAAAACAAGACTGTTCGCCCTAGAGCGGTTTTCGTATCAGTGTATGGGCGCTGCGGGTCGCTTTGGAGCGCATGGCGGCGTTGTTCGTCGCTTATGTGGCTGGCCACACTGCGCTCCTCGCGCCTTGCCTTGCACCCCAAACCAGCCCGCATCACCCTCACACTGATACGAAAACCGCTCTAGCGGTCCGGAAGCGGGCTTGGCTCACCCAGGATGAACGGGGCTGTTCAAGGCGAACGGCCCTGACCGAAGCATTATGCCGACGGAGCCTTTACTGCAACGACGGCTTGAAAAGCTTATTTGCTACGGAAATTATCGTGACAAGCCTTGCATGACTGGCCGACCGCGCCGAACGCGGTTTTGATTGCGCCCAGGTCGCCTGAGTTGGCAGCGACAGACAATTTGCCGACGTCGGCCTGCAGTTTCTCCGAAGCTGCCTTGAACTTGTCCTGCTCTTTCCAGATGTCAGGTTTTGCCTTGGAGTTTGCAGTATCCGAACCGGCAGGGAAGGCCGACCAAGGCAGTTTGGCCATCATTGCGACGACAGCGACATCGGCCTCGACGGCGGCTTTGTCATATGGTTTCTCGCCTTTGACTACGGCACCGATGCGGCCGACATGCGTGCCCATGATCGAAAGCGCCGATTGGCGATATTTGACGGCGTCTTCGACCTTGGCGAATTGCGCTTGCGCTGCGAAAGGAATGACAAGCAATGTGATTGATGCGATAACGGACAACATGCGCTTCATACGGACTCCTCGGGACAGGGGGTAGACGGAAATGGCATCATACCGTTTTTTTAATTGTCCGTATGCAATGATCAGATTTTGCGGGCGAGTTCTCCTGCAAGACCGATGTAATTGGCCGGCGTCATTGCCAGCAAGTGGTCTTTTGCCTGTTGCGGAATTGCCAGACCTGTAATGAATTCGCGCAACGCATCTTTCGAAATGCCTTTGCCACGAGTCAATTCTTTCAGTTGTTCGTACGGATTTTCGATGCCGTAGCGGCGCATTACCGTTTGCACCGGCTCGGCCAGTACTTCCCATGTGGCATCCAGATCTTCCGCCATCCGTGCCGGATTGACTTCCAGTTTGTTCAGTCCGCGCAGGCAACTGTCATACGCCAGTATCGTATAGCCCAAGCCGACACCGATATTGCGCAGTACCGTGGAATCGGTCAGGTCGCGCTGCCAGCGCGAGACCGGCAGTTTTTCCGCCATGTGCTTCAGCACCGCGTTGGCCATGCCAAGATTGCCTTCGGAATTTTCAAAATCAATCGGATTGACTTTGTGCGGCATGGTCGACGAGCCGATTTCGCCGGCCTTGGTGCGCTGCTTGAAATAACCGAGCGCGATGTAGCCCCAGATATCGCGGTCGAGATCGAGCAGAATCGTGTTGGCGCGCGCGACGGCGTCGAACAATTCCGCCATATAGTCGTGCGGCTCGATCTGAATCGTGTACGGGTTGAAGGTGAGCCCCAACCGCTGCTCGATCACTTTTTTTGAAAACGCGGCCCAGTCGAAGCCGGGATATGCCGACAGATGCGCGTTGTAATTTCCGACGGCGCCATTCATCTTGCCTAGAATTTCCACCGCGGCAATACGCTGCGCGGCGCGCTGCAAACGGGCGACCACATTGGCGATTTCCTTGCCGAGCGTAGTCGGACTGGCCGGCTGTCCGTGCGTGCGCGACATCATCGGCACATCCGCATTGGCATGCGCGAGCTCGGTGAGTCTGGCAATGACGTCTTGCAGCGCCGGCAGCAGTACGCTATCGCGCGCGGCCTTCAGCATCATGCCGTGCGACGTGTTGTTGATATCTTCGGAAGTGCAGGCAAAATGGATGAATTCGGATGCCGCCACCAGTTCCGGCACATCCTTGACCTGTTCTTTCAACCAGTATTCGACGGCTTTCACGTCGTGATTGGTGACAGCTTCAATGGCTTTGATCTTTTCGGCATCGGCTTCGGTGAAGTCGGCTGCCAGTTTGTCGAGCAGGCCGTTGGCTGCGGCGGAAAACGGCTTGATTTCCGCAAAACCGGCAGTCGACAGTGCTTGCAGCCACGCGATTTCAACTTTCACGCGGTGATGCATGAAACCGGCTTCGGACAGGATCGGGCGCAGCTTGTCGGTTTTGGCGGCATAGCGGCCGTCCAGGGGAGAAAGAGCGGAAAGCGTGGAAAGAGGCATGATAATTAGAACGATATATAAATGAAAATGCGTGCCGGGCACTGAAAGGATTGATTCAGCAGCTCAATTAAAGCGCAATTTTACCATTCGCGGCCACGCCGAAATCGTGCGGTCATCGAATAGCCGGCCGATCCGGCGCGATAAACATGGCATGGGCCAATGCTATAATCGTTCACAATTTTTCTAAAAGCTCCTATGAAACTGATCGGTTCCCTCAGCAGCCCCTATGTCCGCAAAGTCCGCATTGTCATGGCGGAAAAGAAGCTCGATTATACGTTCGTGCTGGAAGACGTCAGGGCGCCGGACTCGACCATTCAACTGTCCAATCCGCTTGGCAAGGTGCCTTGCCTGATCATGGAAGATGGCGGCGCGATGTTCGATTCGCGCGTCATCGTCGAATATCTGGATACCCTGACGCCGGTCGGCAAGCTGATACCGGCGCAGGGCCGTGAACGGGCCGGCGTGAAATGCTGGGAAGCGCTGGCCGATGGCGTGCTCGATGCCGCCGTGCTGGTCCGGCTGGAAAAAACGCAGCGTCCTGCCGCACAGCAGAACCAGGAATGGATCGATCGCCAGATGGGAAAAGTGAACGCGGGCCTGAAGGCGATGTCCAGCGGTTTTGCAGAGACAGCGTTTTGCACCGGCAATCATTACACACTTGCCGATGTGGCCGTCGGCTGCGCGCTCGGCTGGCTGTCGTTCCGTTTTCCTGAAATCGATTGGCGTGAAGACCATCCGAATCTGGCCAAGCTGTTCGATAAATTGTCGGAGCGTCCTTCATTCAAGGATACCTTGCCGTCGCAATAAGCCGACCGCCATCGATAAAAACGGAGCGCAATGCGCTCCGTTTTTATCGATGCAGCCAACTTCCGGCAACACTTTTCAAGTCGCCATCTGCGCTTGCAAATAATTCGGTAATCCGACCTTGTCGATCAAATCGACTTGCGTCTTGATCCAATCGATATGTTCCTCGGTATCGTCCAGAATATCCTGGAATACCTGGCGCGACACATAATCGCCGGCGGTTTCGCAGGCTGCGATACCTTCTTTCACCGTTTTCTGTGAAATCTGCTCAAGCTTCAAATCACACTGCAGCATTTCGGGCGTCGTTTCGCCGATCATCAGTTTATGCAGCGCCTGCAGGTTGGGCAAACCATCCAGCATCAGAATGCGGTTGATCAGCTTGTCGGCATGTTTCATTTCGCCGATCGATTCTTCGTATTCTTTCTTGCCGATTTTTTCCAGGCCCCAATGCCGGTACATCCGGGCATGCAGGAAATATTGATTGATGGCGCTGAGTTCGTTGGTAAGCTGGGCGTTAAGCAGCCTGATGATGGTAGCGTCACCTTTCATGGGGGCCTCGAAAGTGATGTGGAAAAAGCGGCTTGGCCGATGCCGCTGCCGGCAATCGCATCAAGCGGCATTCAGTAATTTCTGTCCTGGTTGCCAGCCGCACGCGGTCAAACCGCCCGCCTGCAATGCCTGCAGCACACGCAACGTTTCTTCAGTCGAGCGACCGACATTGCTGCTGTTGACGGTGACGGACTCAATCACACCTTCCGGATTGACGACGAACGTGGCGCGATTCGCAAAGCCTTCTGGAGATAAAACGCCGCAACCTTGCGCGAGATCATGTTTCAGATCGCCGATCAGCGGAAACGATATCTTGCCCAGACTGCTTTCGGTCCACGCTTTGTGCGAGTGAACGGAATCGACAGAAGCACCGAGGACGACAGTATTCAAATTTTGAAATTCGGAGTGCAATCGATTGAAGCCCTGGATCTCGGTCGGACAAACGAATGTGAAATCAAGCGGGTAAAAAAACAGTACAACCCATTTTCCCTTGTAGTCGGAAAAATTGATCGGAGCGAATTCTCCATTGGGCAACAAAGCTTCGCCCGAAAAGTCCGGTAAGGATTGGCCTACGGTTAACATGATATTTCCTTCTCTATTTTTTGATTGGCAAGTTCAGGAGGCATTGCCTGAGCGTCATTGAATGCAAGTCGGACAACTGCAAACGATATCGAGTTCCATCTATATCGGCGGATGAGCGAGCGAAGAAAACGCTTTCACGGCTGCATGATTTCCCGCAAGTCGTTTCTTTTCGGTACGCATGAAGCCGACCGTCAAAAATTGCGCGTTTCCTGCTTTGGCTCGATCCGGACTTTTGAATGTGGCCGCGATAAATTCAGGCTTACTTTGCGGCGGAGATGAGGGACATATCATCAACCGGAATCAGGCGACCAGCAGGTTAGTCTGAAACAGCATTGGCTGAGCCTGGCTAGTCTCTTCCAGACGTTCCCGCAAAACTGTTTTCGCGCATGCATGGCATTTGCCGCAGCAGGTGCCGACATCCAGATGAGTACGGAGCTCGTTCATCGATGTCATGCCGGAATCGACCGCCTGGCGGATTTTTCGGTCGGAAACGTTATTGCAAATACAGACGATCATCGATATACCTTGCTGCTGTCAAATCAAGCGGAAAATTTAATCGGACGAAAACGATAGCGCAGATCAGGCCGGTTGCCTGGCCGATTCGATCTTGCGGTCTGCAACATACGCATAGATCAGCCAGCCGAGCGGCAGAATGCCCAGACTGTAGGAAAACCATTGGCCGTATTCGCCTTCCGGACCCCATGGTTCGGTCGCGATATGCCAGTATGCGTTGTCAACCAAAGGCAGCGAACCGGCTTCGGTGAATTCATGGAATGCGTAAAACACAAGCTGGAACGCAAAAACCACCATGAATACCGCCGTCAACTGGAAGAAGCGCTGCAAGTTCACGCGACGGCCGAATTTGACCCAGGCCCATGCCAGCAGGCCGGCAAGCGCTACGCCGATTACTGCACCGATAGCCATGTGCGACGACTCCGCCTGCGACGCGAGCGACGCGATCATTGTGGCAGTCTCGATTCCCTCGCGTCCTACCATCAGCACCGAAAACAGGAATGCCACTATCCATACGCGGCCGGAAGATTGCGCGGAGGCCTTGTTGAAGCCGTTGGTAATTTCCTTTTTCATGAACTTGCCCATCTTCATCATGTGCAAGGTGCAGTAGATGACCGAAGCGGCGGCAAACAGCGCCAGCATGCCTTGCCAATTGGAAGAGAGGGCGCCGATACGCGCCAGCACCACGCCCAATACGGCGGACAGAACCAGCGCCACGGCAACCCCGCTTCGCACGGCCGTAATCAACTCGCGGCGGTTAGTCTGCGTCAGATAAATCAGCGAGATCGCGATAATCAAAAACGCTTCCAAGCCTTCGCGGAAAGTAATCATCAATGTCTGAAACATGGAGTTGCTCCTTGTTTATGTCGTATCACGTATTTATGCGGTCAGAATCAGTTTGTTCAGTTGCTCAGCCGCAGTCGATAAATCCGGCCTTCATGATCTATTTCCACTTCGCGCATTTGCTGAAACAAATCCTGACTTTTTATCCGTATGACTGACACTGCAGCCGATCCGGAGACTGATACAGCTGGATGGCGGGCCCATGCCGCTTCCTGCTGTGTTGGTCGGGCCATGAAATATCCTTTTTTATGAATGCGAACAATTCGCATTTAGATTATTAATTATTTGAGCGGATATTGCAAGCGATTTCCTTTTTTGCAGGCAAAAGGGAAATCAAAACAGAAATATTCGATGCCTTGCAGAACAGAGATTGATCCGGGGGCAGCTGCGTCGAAACATGGTAAAACAGGCGAATTTACCTGTGCGTATCGGCATCGCAACATGTCCGGATAGGACAATAAAAATATTGCAATCGAGCGCTTC
>JAQGLW010000195.1 GCA_028292665.1 Herminiimonas sp. | reverse complement strand
TCGGCGAAGCGAAGTTCGGGCAGCGCTGAATCGCCGGACGCATGGACCGGCGATGACGGCGGGCGCCTGGCAGGTTGTTGAAAAACAGGTCTGACAGGATTCAGTTAATCAACAGGGGAACCGTTCGTCCTGAGTAGCCCGCAGGGCGTATCGAAGGATCTCCCATCTGCAGCAATCCTTCGATACACCCCTTCGATACGCCCTGCGGGCTACTCAGGAGCTACTCAGGACGAACGGGGGTCGGAATAGTAACCGGCCTTGGCCCATTCAAGCGAACGGCCCCATGTTGATTAACTTGAAGCCTGTCAGCCCTGTTTTTCAACAACCTGCCAGGCGCCCGCCATCATCGCCGGTCCATGCGTCCGGCGATTCAGCGCTGCCCGAACTTCGCTTCGCCGAACAGTTTTTTGAGTTCCCTCGGTTGCGAGCGCCAGTACTGATGCGGCGCTTCCACCTGCGCTCCCAATTTCGCCGCCGCGTGCCACGGCCAGCGCGGGTCGTAAAGCATCCCGCGCGCCAACGCAACCATGTCGGCCTGTCCGGACGCGATGATGTTTTCCGCCTGCTCCGCTTCGGTGATCAGGCCTACGGCAATCGTCGGCAGGCCGACCTCGCTTTTCAGGCGCGCCGCGAACGGCACCTGGTAATTCGGTTCAACCGGAATCGATTGCAGCGGCGACAGGCCGCCGCTCGATACGTCCAGAAAGTCGCAGCCTCTTTTTTTGAGTTCATGCGCGAAGGCGGCGGTCTGATCGATATCCCAGCCGCCTTCGACCCAGTCGGTCGCGGAGACGCGTACGCCGACCGGCTTGCCGGCGGGGAAAACCGCACGCACCGCATCGAACACTTCGAGAGGAAAGCGCATCCGGTTTTCCAGCGATCCGCCGTACTGATCGTTGCGCCGGTTGGACAGCGGCGACAGAAACTGGTGCAGCAGATAGCCGTGCGCGCCATGCAATTCGAGCGCATCGATGCCGATGCGGTCCGCTCGTCTGGCCGACGCCGCAAATGCGTCGCGGACGCGCTGCAGTCCCGCCCGGTCCAGCGCTGCGGGCGCCTCGTCCTGCGCCGCATACGGTATGGCCGACGGCGCGGCGGTAATCCAGCCGCCTGCATCGGAAGGAATCGCCTGACCGCCTTCCCACGGTGCGCGGCTCGATGCCTTTCTGCCGGCGTGGGCAAGCTGCATCGCGATCGGGATCGATGAATGGCCGCGTATCGTCCGCAGCACATGCCCGAGCGCCTGCTCGGTCGCATCCGACCATAATCCGAGATCGCTGTGCGTGATCCGTCCTTCCGGTTCGACCGCCGTCGCTTCGGTGAAGAGTATTCCCGCACCCGACAGGACAAGATGCCCGAGGTGAATCAGATGCCACTCGGTTGCTTCGCCTTCATGCGCCGAATACTGGCACATCGGCGAAATGGCAATCCTGTTTTTCAACTGCAATTGCGCAAGAGAAATCGGAGAGAAAAGTGCGGTCATGGAAATCGTCCTGTCTTATGCGCCGGCAATAATATCGGGTAAGGCAAAGTCATCCTGTCCGGCGATTTGTGCATATCCGCTATTGTCATGCATTTGCCGGATGCCTGTTCGCGGCCGACATCGGGCCGGATCTATGCATCGTCTGATATATTTGTCCAATTATCGTCATCCAAAGGAACCGCCATGAACGTCAGCCGTCAAGTCACGCTCTTTCACTCTCCGAACACGCGCTCCGCCGGCGCGCTTATTCTGCTGGAAGAACTGGGCGCCGATTACCGGCTGCATGTGCTCAACATGAAAGCGGGCGAACAGCGCAGCCCTGAATATCTCGCGATCAATCCGATGGGAAAAGTGCCGGCCCTGAAGCATGGCGACGCGCTGGTCACCGAACAGCCGGCGATCTTTCTATACCTCGCCGATCTGTTTCCGGAGGCCGGGCTGGCTCCAGCAATCGGCGATCCGTTGCGCGGTCCCTACCTGCGATGGATGGTGTACTACGGTTCCTGTTTCGAACCGGCATTGATAGATCGCGCACAGAAGCGCGAGCCTGCGCCGCCTTCGACGTCGCCGTATGGCGACTACGACACGATGTTGAAGACGCTGACCGATCAGCTGGCCAAGGGGCCGTATCTGCTGGGCGATAATTTCACCGCCGCCGATGTGCTGTGGGGCACGGCGCTCACCTGGACCACCATGTTCCAGCTGGTGCCGGCATTACCGGTAATCCAGTCCTATATCGAGCGGGTGAACGCGCGCCCCTCGGTGGCGAAGGTGAAAGCGAAGGATGCCGAACTGGCTGCCGCCCACGGCCGGTGAGCGGCGGGATGCGCCTGTTGTCAGCGCATCCCGTCCCGGTCCTCGGTCGCTTTCTTGAGCGCCGCTTCGGCGTAGGCGACGTCTCTCGCCAATAGTTTCTGGCGGGCTTGATAAGCCTCGTTCAGCCGCGATCCGCCGCCGGCGTTGCCGGTGCGTTCGCCCGGCAACGGTTCGACGCCCGCCGCCTGCCGCTTCCTGGCATCTTCGAGCAGCATTTCCGCCTTGATCACATCCGACGTCGCTTCATCCAGGGTTTTTCTTTTTCCCGACGCAGGAAGCGATGCCACTCTTCTGACCGGCGTGCGCTCGATTTGCGGCGCGATGACAGGCTGCCGGCCGGAATCGGTGGTCCACGAGTTGCCTTTTATCGGCGGCTCGACGGTGATCGTGTTGTCGACCTTCGCGCCTTTTATCGCCTTGTCCGAATAGACAATCCGGCCGTCCGGCATCACCTGCCGATAAATCGTCGTCGAGCCGCTGCCGGAAGGGGCCGGCGCAACGATATTCTGTGAAAACGCAGCCGCTGCAAAGGAAACGCCGGCGATTGCGATGGCATTGGACAGGAAAGATGTTTTCATGATTTGAATTGTTCGCCTTGCGTTATCGGATGGATTTGCGGGACATCAACTTGCTGTCAATCTGTCTGCGACCGCGCCGGGCATAACCTTACAGCCTGCGGCGACCGTTGACAACACGCAACGATCTTAACCCATCGACCTATCTTCCAAGCAGACCCTTTAGCTGATCCTGCAGCCGGGTCTTTTGTTCATCGACCGATTTCTGCGCCTTCGATCGCAGCTCGTCTTTTCTCTCATCGACCTTTTGCTTCGCCAGCTCGGTCGCCATTCCCCTGAAGTCGATGTGCCAGCCGATTGCGGCAAACGGCCCCGACAGCCTGACCGGAAGCGTCAGTCCTTTCAGCGTTTGCAATTCCGGCCCGCCCTGCCCCTGCAGCGTCGACACGACGGTGGTTTTGGCCAGGTAATCGAGCTTGTCGTCGGCGAGATTGATATCGCCCGATCCTTCCACCCGGATCAACGGCGATTTGACATGCAGATCGTCATTGTGCGCGACACCGTTGACAATGCGGAAGCTGCCGGTCAGTTCGCTGAAATCGGTTTTTTCGCCGGCCGAACCGGTGCCGGCCTGCGGCGGCTCGCTGCCTTTGAGTTCGCCGATCCTTGTCTTCGCATTGCGGATGGTCTGCGCCACATTGATGCCGTGCACCGCGCCGTCGCGCAGTGCGATCCGGGCCGTGCCGTTGAGATTCTTCTTCATCTGCGCGAAGATGCCGCCCTCGGTAACGACATCCAGATTCACATTGCCGCGGCCTTCGATCGGCTCCTTGCCGATCGCGTCTTTCAGCAGCGGCCCGACATTGATGCCGGCCAGATTCTGGCGCACCGCGAAGCGCGGCGGATTGCTTGCCGTCGCCGACAGCGATCCGGCGACGGTGCCGTCGTACAGGTTAGCGGACAGCGGATTCAGATCGATCTTGCCGCCGGCTGCGCGCAGATCGAGCCGCACATTGGATGCCTTGATGTTCTCGGCCTTGAGCGCACCGATCCGGATGCGGCCGGCGGCCTGCAGGTCGCGCAACGCCGACAGGTCCAGCGGCTTGCTGTCGGCTGCGGCTGTTTTCGGCGCGGCGGCAGCCGGCTTGCTCTTGTAGCGATCGGCGTCGAGGCGGTCGATGCCGATGTCGAATGTATACGCGGCCGGTGAAAATTTCGACAGTCCGACCCTGGCGTCGAAAACGCTTTCATCGAGTTTTCCCTTCAGGACGGTCGACGCGGTGTGCTTGCCGAGATCCACGTTTGCATTGCCGTCCGCATTCAGCTTGAGAGCGCCGCCGCCGGGGTTGGGCAATGTGAACGCAGCGGCAATATTGGGTAGCTCGATGACCTGCGCCTTCATGTCGGCGGAAAGCGGTGTGGAGAGCGTGCCGTCGATTGCGGTATCGCCCTGTTTGCCCGACAGCGCGAGCTTCAGCTGCGGCGAGGTAAACAGCAGCTTGTCGATGTCGCCGGCAAGCGTGCCGGAGATGTTTGTTTTCGCATCGAGCTTCGCATCCTTGACGGCGACATCGAGCGCCAGCGACGGCACTTTGAATGCCTGCGGCGAGCCCTCGAACGACGGCGCCGCGAAATTCGCGGTGACGGTGCGCGCGCCTTCGGCCAGCTTCGCTTCGCCGCTCAGCTTGCCGCCCGTCACCCGGGTGTCGGTGATGGCGAGCCTGGGCGCATCGAACCTGACGTCGATCGCCTGGCCGGCGCGCTTGCCGCTCGCCGTCAGCTTGATGCCGTCGAGTACGAAGCGTTTGGCGCCCGGCTTCAGATCGGCATCGCCGGCGGCCTTGATCGCGAGATCGGAAAAATCTCCCAGCCTGCCCTTGATTGCCGCATCGGCCCCCTTCAATACGTAATGCTTCTGATCGAGATCGATCGTGAAGCCGCTTTTCAACGAAACTCTGGCGTCGATCGCGGGATTGCTGCCTTTCACATCGCCGCTCAATTTGATGTCGCTCGGCACGCCGTTCGCGATCTTTCCTGTTTCGACATCGAGCTTGGCGATTTCGAATTTCCGCCGCTGCTGCCGGTCGTCCAGCGCGACGCGCGCATTGGCGATGCTGACGCCGCTGACGTCAAAGCCGATCTGCTGCCCCGACGATTCGCCGGAAAGCAGATCGTCGAAATTGGTCGTGCCATTCGCGAAGCGTGTGAGATTGGCGTTGATGCCGTCGATGTCGACACGATCGACCACCAGCCGCTTCGACAGCAATGGAATCAATTGCAGCGACACCCTGGCACTGTTGATCGACGCGAATTCGGCCGTCCCGTTGTGCTCGGAAATGCTGATCCTGCCGAGATCGGCGCCGATCGATGGAAAGAATTTCAGCTTGATCTCGCCGGGGATCGCCAGCGTGCGCTGCTTCTTTTCCTGCACCAGTTTGACGATCAGCGGCTTGTAATCGTTCGGATTGAACGTTGCGGCGATGATGCCGGCTGCGACGGCCAGCACGGCGACCAGGGCGCCGAGCGCAACGACAATATATTTCACCGTCTTCGACATTGGGCTCCTGCAGCGAAGTCATCGGATGAACAGCGGGTAAATATCATGTACCACCTCGGCTCACTTTGAACAGCGATGCTTGCGCCGGAAACAAAAGCGCGATGTCATCCGGCGCCGGCCTATGCCGTCCTGAATCCCTTGACCGCATGCGCTTGCAGTTCTCGATCGAGCGGCCTTGCTTCATCCAGATCGAACCAGTCGCCGGGTTGCGGGCCGTCGATCCGGATTCTTTTGACGACAGGCCTGAACTCTCCGCCGTAAAGTATTTTGCCGTAAGTCACCTGATACGACTTGCCTTCGACCGGAACAAATATTTCATCGACGATCCAGTCGGATTGATGCGGCGCTTCCCGCTCCGGATGCATAGCCGGATTTTCGATGCCCAGTTCAGCCAGGATGCCATGCAGCGTTGCCATGATTATGGTTCCTTCACCTTGAGTTGATCCGCAGCGAACCGGTTGCCTGCTATTGCGGCTTCGGTTTGCCTTTGGACTGCTTGTCTTCGGACTTCTTCCGGTTCTCTTTGTCGATGCCCTTGGTCGCGCCGGTTATTCCGGGATCGATGTTCTTCTTTGCCGGATCGGTAATGATCGCTTCCGGGTCGGTTTTCGGCGGCACGACGACAGACCCCGGATCCGACGGCGGCGGCGAAGAATCGGGATTTTTTTGAATGCCGGGATCCGAAGGCGTCTTGACGGAAGGATCGGATTTGTCAGGGATACCCATCTGCGCCCAAGCGGAAACGGACATCAGCAACAGGCCGGTGGTCAGCGTCATGCACAGGTTTTTCATCGATTGTCTCCTGCGGCAGAATCGGGAGGCCGAAACGGCTTCGCCTGTCTCCCGGCCGACTGCCGCATCACAGCGGCTCCCTGTTCCGAAGCGCCTGTTTTTATCGCGCCCCTTGCTATTCGAGCGGTGCGGCGGCAGCGGTTTCGTTGACCACGGCTTCGCGCGGTTCGCCCCGCGTCGCCAGGCGCATTTGCAGCGCGATCATTTCCTGTCCCAAAGTGTGGCGTTGCGGCCCGTCAAGCAGCTTCAGCACCGCCGGGAACAGATGCTCTTCTTCTTCCTTGTGATGGTGTTCGGTTTGTTCTTTCAATACCTTGAATTTCGGCTCGAACAGTTTTTCCGACGGGTCGAGAGGAAGCAGGTCGGCCAATAATCGTTTCAGCGACAGATGCTCTTCCAGCGATTCCAGCAAATCGTCTTCGGTACGCGCTGCCTTCACCGCCGGATAAAATATTTCTTCTTCCGACTTGATATGCACCGTCAGCTGATCGCCGGCCTCGGCAAACAGCGCTTTCTTTTTTTCATCGCTGTCTGCATCGGCGGTCTGCTTCAGCAGATGTTCCAGCGCCCGGTGCTGGCTGATCAGGAATTGCACCGCATCCGTCTCTTTTTCATTCATCGGTTGCGCTCCAAAAAAGTATTTTTCTACCAAGTTAGAGACGCATCGGTGCGACTGGTTCAGAAGTTGTTCAAGCTTTCGATCGGCATGGTGCCGGGCGGCAACCAGGACGAACTACTAATCTGCCGCACTATCGAATTCGGCGGCGGCTTTCGCAGCCCAGAGCGCCTTGTTGTGTGCGTCGAACGGCGCATCGTAGCTATCGATTTCGCCGTTCTCGCCGATGAAATGCGTCCACCATCCGTTGCCATCCTGCACGAGCGCGATGTCGCCGGCGCTGCAGTGATCCGAAATGATTTCGCCGGGCGCCAGCGTGACGATATTGGTGCTTCTGTGCCGAACAAGAGTGGACATTCGATTTTATTTGATATGGGCAACAAACGGGCTCTTACGCCGGATTCGGCGTCCACCCGAACAGATCCTTGAAAGCCTGCCGGTAAGCGGATTCGCCGACGCGCATGCTGTTGTTGTGCGTGCCGCCCTGCACCAGCAGAAGGCGCTTGTGTTCGGGGGCGGCTTCGAACAGCTTTTCGCTGAAGCGCGACGGTACATAACGATCGTCGGTGCCATGCACGATCAATACCGGAATATGCACCTGCGCAATCTTGTCGATCGAATCGAACTTTTGCGAGAGCAGCAATTGCAATGGCAGCCACGGATAGGTAAGCGACTTGGCGATATCGACCAGCGTGGTGAACGACGATTCGACAATCAAGCCGTGCGCCGGGGCCGATGCAGCCGCTGATCCTCCCGGCTGTTTCGATCCGGCGCCCAGACTTGCGGCCAGGTCGATCGCGATCGCGCCGCCCAGCGAGTGGCCGTAAATGAAGCGCTTGTCCGGATTCGGCTGCAATTGCGTCAGGCGTTTCCAGGCTATATGCGCATCTTCATAAACGGTTTTTTCCGAAGGCAAGTCGCCATCGCTTTTGCCGAAGCCGCGATAATCGATCGCCAGCACGGAAAAGCCGAAGTCATGCAGCTGCTTGATGCGGGGCACCTGTCCGGTCAGATTCCAGCGCGATCCGTGCAGATACAGTATTGCCGGCGCGTTGGGTTCGTCGGCAGGCCACCACCATGTATTGACGTGCTGGGTCTTGCCGTTTGCCGCAACGGCAAGACTGGATTCCACGACGCCGTGAGGCAGGCCGCTGTACCAGCTGGCGGTACCCGGTTCGACCCGGAACAGGAGTTCGCGCTCGGTCTGCGCGAACTGGGTGCAGCCGACAATTGCCAAGGCTGCGCCCAGGCTGAAGATATTGAAAATACGGCGCCCATTCAGGCGTAACCAGACTATGAAAGAGAAAGCGAGAGATTGATTGGGCATGTATAAGGTTGCAAAGTCCGCGATGGCGGACGAGCCCGCACCGGAAATTGTTGCTGTATTGAACGGCTGGAGAAAGTCTGACTTGCGGCAAGGGAAAATGTTCAATGGAATTACATGCATTGACTCATTTTTTTGGCGGCTTCAGAGAAAATTGCAAACGATAAAGATATATTCCTTCCGTTGCATCAGGACGGACGCAACGGAAGCGGTTGCAACAGACGCACCCGCTTTCCGGCACAAGCTTGCAATTGATTCCGCGTGAACGGCTTACCGCATGAACAGCAAATTCAAAAGCATCCGATAGCCGGCCGCAGTTTTTTCCGGGTCTGCAATGGGCGCGCTGTCTTGCGTCAGCGCGAAGGAGTCATGCTGATAATTTTTACTCTGGATTACGATCAACCGGTCAGGGCCGGATTCCGCCAGCGCAACTACGTGGATATCCGCATAGCGGATTTTTTTGGCGATGCTGAGCTTGCATGCGCGTTTGTCCCATTGCTCCCACAGAACGCCTTTATCGGTAAGCACCAGCATCCCGTCGGTCATCATGCGTTGTCCGGCGTTTGCGAATCCGATCGTATCGGGCCGCCAGGTGCTGCTGCCGAATAACTTTACCGCGCCTTCGCCGGGAGGCGTCGCGGCCGTTACTGCAGCCGAAAGCCGGACCGGAACCGGAGGAGCGTAAGTCACGCAGCCGGACAACGCGACGGCGATGAAGCAGACAGCCATTGTTTTTGTCATTCGCCGATCCGCTTTTTCATTGTAATGGAGTGAATGCCGGATTGTTTTTGCCGAAAGCGCAGGCCGTAGCCCGAAATCAAGCCGAAAAAAATCCCCCTTCGTTTTTTTACGTCGGGGGCAAAGATCGCTGAAGCGACCTTCGCCGGCCGCTTCATTTACAGATTAAGCCGAGTACCCGGTCATCGTTTGATGCAGCGCAAGTTATCAAAAAAACTTTCCGGCCGAAGGAACGGATCAAGCCCCGAATTCGCCCGTCTCATAATCACGGATCGCCTGATGAATTTCTTCGCGCGTATTCATCACGAAAGGTCCGTGCGAAACGACAGGCTCGCCAAAAGGCGCGGCATGGCAAAGCAGGAGCACGGCATCCGTCGACGCGGTGATATCCAGCAGCTCTCCTTCATTGCCGAATTCTGCAAGATGGCGTTTTCCGACCCATTGTCCATTGACCTGTATGTCGCCGCGCACCACATAGAAGAAAATATTCCGGGCCGGATCGATCGTCAGAGTGAAGTTGCCTTCCGGCCGCAGATCGACCGTCATCACCGCGATGTCGGTCAGCGGTTTTGCCGGACCTTGGCGCCCTTCCCATTTCCCCGAGATCAGATGGACCCGGACGCGGCCCTGATCCGTCTCGAAAACCGGGATCTCGGCGCCTTGCAATCCGATATAGCGCGGTGCGGTCATTTTCAGCCGGGCCGGCAAGTTTATCCAAAGCTGAAGGATTTCAAGCGGACCGCCTTTCCGCTTGAAATCATCCGACGATACTTCCGAATGGACAAGGCCGCGGCCGGCCGTCATCCACTGCACGCCTTGCCGGCCGATGATGCTTTCATGACCGCCGCTGTCGCGGTGCGCGATGTCGCCTTCAAGGATGAAGGTGACCGTCTCGAAGCCGCGATGAGGATGCGGTCCGAACGGCAGTCCGCGATTTCCCGGCGGGTATGTTTGCAGGCCGTGATGATTCAGGAACAGAAAAGGATCGATCATCTCGACAAAGCGCGTCGGCAGCGCCCGGTAAGTCGTCAAGTCCGCAATGTCTTCCCGCAGCGCCGGGAAAATGTTTTTGATGATTCTTTTTTGCATAGCGGGCTTCGTGACGGAGCGGTCTGCGGGAACGCGACTTAATTGCGCGCAAGATAAGAATGCAATGACTTGCCAGGCATGCTTGTTTGGATTATATGCGTTGCGCAGTAGTTCCTCCATCAAGTCAAGGCGATTCCGCGCGGCATCATCCGCTATTGAAGCCGGGCATTCAATCCCAAAATAGGAAACAGCGCTTTGTCGATCGTTTGACGTGCGCCGTTTTTTGTTGCTGCCTCCACTCGGGAATTCCATGCCATCACGCGCCCTTGTCGTCATCACCGCCCTGCTGGCTTTGCTGCATGCTTACATAGGCTGGCGGATATTGCCGGCGTTGCCGGTTGCGCCGTCCGTCCGCTTGCTCGGTGCGTTATTGCTGGTCTTGTCGTTTGTGCTGGTGCCGGCCGGCCTGCTGTCGCGTTCGATCAAGCGCCAGCCGCTGTCGGACCGGCTGGCGTGGGCGGGCCTGCTGGCGATGGGCATGTTCTCGTCGCTGCTGGTGCTGACGCTGGCGCGCGATGCGGTGCTGCTGGCGGCCGTGCTGCTGGGGGTACATGGCGCGGCATTGTCGGGCTGGACCGCGCTCGCGGTGCCGTTGCTGGCGGGACTGGTGACGCTGATCGGATTCATCAACGCGCGGCGGGTGGCCAGGGTGGTCGACGTCGATGTGCCGATCGCCGGCCTGCCGGACGCGCTGCACGGTTTTACCATTGCGCAGATCAGCGATATCCATGTCGGTCCGACGATCAAGCGCGGTTACCTGGATGCGATCGTCAATGCGGTGAATGCGCTGGGCGCGGACCTGATCGCGGTGACCGGTGACCTGGTGGACGGCAGCGTCAGCCGGCTGGCGCCGCATACGGCGCCGCTGGCCAAACTGACGGCGCGGCACGGCGCTTATTTTGTCACCGGCAACCATGAGTACTACTCGAATGCGCACGCATGGATCGCCGAAGTGCGGCGGCTGGGCCTGACAGTGCTGATGAATGAACACGTGGTATTGACCCATCGCGGCGCGGCGTTGCTGGTGGCAGGGGTGACCGATTACAGTGCGCATCATTTCGACCAGTCGCACCGCAGCGATCCGCTCGCGGCGCTGGCCGGCGCGCCGCGCCATGTGGCGGTGAAATTGCTGCTGGCGCACCAGCCGCGCTCGGCCGAGGCGGCGGCCGACGCAGGCTTCGACCTGCAGCTGTCCGGCCATACGCACGGCGGGCAGTTCTTCCCGTGGAACCTGTTCGTGCCGCTGCAGCAGCCGTATACATCGGGCCTGAACCGGCTGCGCAACCTGTGGATATACACCAGCCGCGGGACCGGCTACTGGGGGCCGCCGAAACGGTTCGGCGCGCCGTCCGAAATCACCCGCTTGCGGCTGGTGCCGGCGAGCTGAACGGCGCGCTCGCAAAAAGCGTTATCTGTTGACAGTGCTCATGTCTGAATAACGCTGTCCGAAAGCCACCCCCTTGGGTGCGGCTGCGTCGATCATCGCGAGCTCGTCCGCGCTCAACGATATGTCGACTGCGCGCACATTTTCCTCCAGGTATTTCACCTGCTTGGTTCCGGGAATCGGAACGATGTCGTTTCCCTGATGCAGCAGCCATGCCAATGCGATTTGCGAGGCGCTCACGCCCCTTTGCCGTGCTATATCCTCGACTTTCCTGACCAGCTCGAGGTTCCTGGCGAAATTGTCGCCCTGGAAACGCGGCGACAGGCGTCGATAGTCGCCTTCCGGCAAGTCGTCGATACTCTTGAACCGGCCTGTCAGAAAACCGCGCCCGAGCGGACTATAGGGAACGAAACCGATTCCAAGCTCTCTCGTAACGGGGAGAACGCTATCCTCGGGGTCCCGCGTCCATAGCGAGTATTCGGTTTGAAGCGCCGTAATCGGATGGACTCGATGCGCGCGGCGAACGGTTTCGGCGGCCGCTTCCGATAAGCCCAGATAACGGACTTTGCCCTGCGTCACCAGATCGGCCATCGCACCCACCGTGTCTTCTATCGGCACCTTGGCGTCGACCCGATGCTGATAATACAGATCGATCACATCGACGCCGAGCCGGCGCAACGAAGCTTCGCAACATAGCCGCACATAATCCGGGCGGCCGTTGACGCCGAGGAATTGGCCGTCCTCGCTGCGCATGTTGCCGAACTTGGTGGCAAGGAAAACTTCGCTGCGATGTCCCTTGATCGCGCGGCCGACCAGTATTTCATTCGTGAACGGTCCGTACATATCGGCGGTGTCGAGAAAATTCACGCCGAGATCCAGCGCGCGCGCGATGGTCGTAATCGATTCCGCGTCCACCCCGCCTTTGTAAAACTCGGACATTCCCATGCAGCCGAGTCCGATTGCCGACACCATCGGGCCGTTTTTGCCTAATTGTCTTGTTTGCATACAGTTTCCTTTTCAATGAATGGGTTATCGATGGCTTGGCGGTTAGAGCCGCATGTTAACGCAGAACAAGCCATCGAGTTCGTTCCGGTTAACCGGACAAGGCCGCAGGCGAATCGGACAGCCGGCGGCGCGCACCGGCCGCAAGCGTGTCCTCCGTCAGCATTTGCTCGAACGCTTCCGACGGGACCGCTTCTGAAAACAGGAAGCCCTGACCGAAGTCGCATCCGGCGGCGATCAGCATTTCCTTCTGCTCGTCGGTCTCGATGCCTTCGGCGATGACTTCGAGTCCCAGCTTGTGCGCCATCACGATAATCGATTCGGCGATGGTGCGGTCGCTCGGGTCGAATGCCATGTCGCGCACAAAAGACTGATCGATCTTCAGGTAATCGATGTCGAATTTTTTCAGGTAGGCCATCGATGAATAGCCGGTGCCGAAATCGTCGATCGCCACCTGGATGCCGGCATCGCGATACTGCAGCAGTTTTTCGGATACGCCGGCCGATGCATTGAGCAGCATCCCTTCGGTGATCTCGACCGCAATGCTGCCGCCGGACAGGCCCATGTTTTCCAGATGGCGCGACCAGTCGACCCCTTCGGATTGGGACAGGAACTGCACCGGCGACTTGTTGACGCCGATCTGCAGCGGCTTGCCCGCCCGGGCGCTCCAGCGCTGCGAGCAGGATGCCGCCTGCTTGAACACCCAGTCGCCGATCTCGTGGATCAGTCCGGATTCTTCCGCGAGCCGGATGAATTGCGCCGGTTCGACCAGCCCCAATCGGGGATGATGCCAGCGCAGCAGCGCTTCGGCCTTGGCGATCTGCCCGGTGGAGAGATCGACCACCGGCTGGTAATACACTTCCAGTTCGCCGGCGCGCAGCGCGTTTCGCAGATCGCCGCTGAGTCTCAAACGCTGATGCGCTTTTTCCTGCATCGACCGGGTGAAATAGCTGAACTGATTGCGGCCGGCGTTTTTGGCGACATACATGGCCTGATCCGCATTCCGGATCAGCTCTTCGGCGCTGGCAGCATCGGCCGGATAAAGCGTGATGCCGATGCTGCCCGACAGATAGACGACCTCATTGCCGAGGCGGTACGGTTCGGCCAGCGTCGCAAGTATTTTTTGCGCCACCTGTTCAACGCTGGCGACGTTATGCAGCTCCGTCAGGATGACGGTGAACTCGTCGCCGCCCAGCCGCGCCACGGTGTCCGATTTTCGCACGCAGGCGCTCACGCGCAATGCGGCCAGCCGCAGCAAAATATCGCCGACATCATGGCCGAGCAAATCGTTGGCTTCCTTGAAGCGGTCCAGATCGATGAAGAGCAGTCCGACCGGCAGGCCGGTGCGATTCGATTTCTTGACCTGCTGGTCGAGGCGGTCGCGAAACAGGCGGCGGTTCGGCAATCCGGTCAATATATCGAAATTCGCATGGCGCCAGATCAGTTCATCGGATTCCTTTTTTGCGGAAATGTCGGTCATGGTGCCGGTCATGCGCAACGGCGTCCCTGCATCGCGTCCGACCACGATGGCGCGCGCAAGAACCCATTTCCAGCTGCAGTCCTTGCATTGCAGCCGATGTTCGCTGACGAAGGACGGCGCCGTACCTTCCACGCAGGCCTGCAATGCGGCCATCGCATCCGGCAGATCGTCGGGATGAATGCGCTTTTTCCATTCTTCCAGGCTGTTGCCGATTTCATGTTCGGCGAACCCGAGCATTTCCTTCCAGCGTCCGGAATACACGACTTCATTCGTCCGCATATCCCAGTCCCATACGCCGTCGCCGGTGCCTTCGATCGCCAGCTTCCAGCGTTCATTGCTGATACACAGTTCATCCTTTGCATGTTTTTGCTCGGTGATGTCCTGGCCCTGAATGAAAATGCCGGAGACGGAGCCATCCGGTTCGATGAACGGCTGAAACAGCAGATCGATGTAAACTTCGATCATCGGTCCGGCCGGTTCGCGCTGCACCAGGCCTTTCATTTCGCGGCCGACAAATGCTTCTCCGCTGGCCCACACCTGATCGAGCAATTTGAAATAACCCTGACTGTTTATTTCCAGCAGCGCTTCCCGCACCGGTTTGCCGATCAGGGCGCGATGGCCGACCAGCCGGTAAAACGCTTCGTTCGCGAATTCGACCACATGCTGCGTGCCGCGCACGACAGCCATGAATCCGGGGGCTTGATCGAACAGGCGGCGCAGCTGAATGCGTTCCGCATCGAGCATCCGGTTGGTTTCCTCCAGCGACTGCGAACGGTTGAAAACACTGCCTTCGGTCCGAAACCGGAAATCGCGTTCGACCTCGACCGCGCGCAATGCCTTTTTAAGCGTGTACAGATCGGTGACGTCGATCGGATTCTGGAGCAGGAAAGAGACCTCGCCGCGTTCGTCGAGCACCGGCGTGTGAACGATGCTCCAGTAGCGTTCGTCGAATACCGTGCCTTGCGGCGTCGTGCGCGGAATCGAATAGCGCAGCAAGGCCATGCTGTCGGGCTTGCCGCTACCGATCGCGCGCTCGATCGATGCCCGCAGGGCGTGAAGGCTGCTGTCATCCGGATCGTCTGGGTCGGCCGGAAACGCATCGAAAACATGACGGCCGACGATATCTTCGCGGCTTCTGCCGGTAGCGTGCAGATAACTGTCGTTTGTTCCGATGATCGTCAGATCGGTAGCGAGCAGCAGATAAGGAAACGGGAAGGCACTTGCCAGCGCCTTGAAATCGATTGGTTGAGTCATGGACTCTTGTTTCCTCGTGAATTTTCCGGATGGCCGGTAATGTTTGCAAATTGATTCATGGTGTTATCCCGACCTTGTCCGGCCGGCATCGGCGCGTGCCGATGGATCGTTTGGGATGCAGCTTTCCGCAATTCAGGCCAACGCTGCAACCCATCGATTCCGGGTCGCACACCATGACTGATGAAACGGGTTCGATCAATGAAGAATCGTATGGAGCAACAGGGCAATGAACCATCCGGCAAATATTGCGCAAAACAAGCTGCGGTAAAAACCGTTTTTACGGAAGACCGGTCAAGTTATTTGGATGGCGTACCACCGGCCAGGTTCCCCGCAAAGTGCGTCGGCACGAAGGCGATTCTCTTCAGCAAGCGATATATCGGCAGGATTCGAAAGACGTTGCAATGCTTTTTCGAATACACAATATTGCCCGGCTGGACTATTGAAGAACATGAACCTTGATATGGATCAATGTTGCTTTACGGCAGTTGCGCCAGCCTGGATTTACGCTTTCGGCGAAGTTGGTAACAGGTGTAAAATATTTTGCTCTTATCCAGGCAGAGCGGAATGCGAGCCATCGGCCAATCCGGATTTTCATGAGTCCGCATATATTATCCGAGCGCTTCCTGCAGGCAACTTTGCAAAAGCTCCCCTATCTTTTCCTTGCAGCGGTTTTTTGAATACACGGCATAGACATCTCCATGGCAACCGAACAAAACAATGTGACAAGCTCTTTCTTGTCGACCGGCATACCCGGCCTGGACAACGTATTGAGCGGTGGACTGACGCGCGACAGGCTGTACCTGATCGAGGGCGAACCCGGATCGGGCAAAACAACGATGGCTCTCCAGTTTCTGATCGAAGGCGCGAACCAGGGCGAGCCGGTACTGTATGTAACGCTGTCCGAAACCGAGGTGGAATTGCGCGCAGTCGCTGCGTCGCACGGCTGGTCGTTGAACGGCATTTGCATTCATGAAGTGATTCCGACGGAAGACATCCTCGACCCCAAGGAACAATACACGCTATTCCACCCGTCCGAAGTGGAACTGGGCAGCACCACGCAGGACATCCTGGCTGCAGTCGAAAAACTGAAGCCGTCCCGTGTCGTGCTGGATTCGTTGTCCGAACTCCAGTTACTGGCGGGGAATTCGCTGCGTTATCGCCGGCAGGTGCTGGCGTTCAAGCAGTTTTTTGCAAGCCGCGCATGCACCGTCATGCTGCTGGACGACCGCATCGCTGTTGGTGGAGACCTGCAGGTGCGCAGCATTGCGCATGCTGTCATCGCCCTCGATCAGAGCACGCAGGATTATGGCGCGGAACGGCGCCGGGTCCGCATTGCAAAATACCGCGGCGTGGCATATCGCGGCGGGCTGCACGATTACGCGATCAAGCATGGCGGGCTGGTGGTTTATCCGAGACTGGTTGCGTCCGAGTCGCGTATGTTCGGCGAGCATGAAGTATTCAGCAGCGGCCTGGAAGCGCTGGATGCGCTGCTGGGCGGCGGCATTGAAGCCGGCACCAGTACGCTGCTTGCCGGGCCGCCGGGCACCGGCAAATCTTCGCTGGCCGCGCAGCTCGTCGCTGCGGCCATTCAACAGAACCGGCATGCCGCGATGTTCCTGTTCGAAGAATCGGCCAATAATCTGTTGAACCGGGCCAAAGGGCTCGGCATGGATTTGCATGGTCCGCTGGCATCGGGACAACTGTCGATTCAGCAGATCGATCCGGCGGAACTGTCGCCCGGCGAGTTCGCCCATGCCGTCTGCCGGGCGGTCGACCGGGGCGCCAAGGTGATCGTGCTCGATAGCCTGAACGGCTATCTGAACGCAATGCCGGACGAACGTTTTCTGACGACGCATTTGCATGAGCTGCTCACTTATCTCGGACAGCACGGCATCGTGACGATCCTGGTAGGCGTGCAGCAGGGAATGCTCGGCAGCAGCATGACTACTTCAGTCGATGCCAGCTACATGGCCGATAACGTGCTGATGCTGCGTTATTTTGAAACGGCCGGCGAAGTGCAGCAGGCCATCTCGGTGTTCAAGAAGCGCGGCAGCCGGCATGAGCGCACGATCCGGAAGTTTTCAATGTCGTCGAACGGAATCGAGGTCGGGCCGGTGCTGCGTCAGTTTCATGGAATCCTGACGGGCGTGCCGACCATGGCGAAAGAATTTTCGGGTGAATACGGCAGTACCGATGGCAAATAAATCGGGCAGCCTGGAAACGCGGATTCTTGTATATGCGCCGATAGGCAAGGATGCGCAGCTGGCTTCGAAAATCCTCGACGGCGCCGGAATGGCATGCACCGCCTGCCGCGATGCTTCCGAACTGTCGGCGGAGCTCGATAAAGGCGTGGGCGTTGTGCTGACTGTCGAGGAAGCGCTTGCGGCGGGCGCGCTTGCGCCGCTGGCGCAATTCGTTTCGCGCCAGCCGACATGGTCGGATATACCGATCGTGGTGTTGACGCATACCGGCGCCGACTCGGCCGGACTCGATGCCGCGGTCGAAAGACTGGGCAATCTCACGCTGCTGGAACGTCCGGTGCGCACAACGACATTGATCAGTACGATCCGCTCGTCGTTGCGCGCGCGGACCCGGCAGTATCAAGTGCGGGAAGCGGACCGGCGCAAGGATGAATTCCTCGCCAGCCTCGGCCATGAACTGCGCAATCCGCTGGCGCCGATCCGCACGTCGATGGCGATCCTGAAACGGATGTATCCGGCCGCCTACGGCGTGACGCAGGTGCGTGAAGTGGTCGAGCGTCAGGTAACCCATTTGACCCGGCTGGTGGACGACCTGCTGGATGTCGCACGCATTACCAGCGGCAAGGTCGAATTGCAGTGCGAGCGCATAGCGCTGTCGGCGGTAATCTCGCATGCGGTTGAAATCTGCATGCCGCTGCTCGAAAGCAGTCATCACAAGATCGACGTTTCGTATCCGCCCGAACCGATCCTGCTGCATGCAGATCCGGTGCGCCTGGTCCAGAGCCTGGCCAACATCCTGGCGAATGCGGCCAAATACACGCTCAAGCCGGACCGGATCTTCTTCAAGGCCCGGATTGAAAACGGCAACGTCATATTCAGCATCAAGGATCCGGGTATCGGACTGAATCAGGATTCCCTGCTCCGGATATTCGACATGTTTACGCAAAGCGATTCAACGCCGGGCCGGGTGATGGGCGGACTCGGCATCGGCCTCAGTCTGGCAAAACGGTTTACCGAAATGCACGGCGGAACGATCCATGCAAAAAGCGCCGGCCTGTGCCAGGGAAGCGAGTTTGTGCTGACGCTGCCGATTGTCGTCGACGCCCTGAGCACGGATAGCGCGTCGCGGCACTCTATCGAAAACGAGATCTTCAGGGCTCGCAACCGGCAGGTGCTGGTGGTGGACGATAACCGGGATGGCGCGGACATGCTGCATCGGTTATTCGAAGCGGACGGCTTTACCGTGACCACTGCATATGACGGCCATGAAGCGGTGGAGACGGTAAAGCGCATTCAGCCCGATATCGTCGTAATGGATATAGGCATGCCCGGCATGGATGGCTACGAAGCGGTGCGTCTTATCCGTCTGCAGCCGGGCGGCGCGGATATCCTGATGATCGCATTGACGGGATGGGGACAGGAAAGCACCAGGCAGCTTGCAGCCGAAGCGGGCTTCGATCACCACCTGGTGAAGCCGGTCGATTTCGACGCGTTGAAAAACTTTCTCGAGAATGCGCTGGGTTGATTGCCGGGTTTTGCGCACGTCTGCGGCAGACATGCCTGCGTGAAAACCGGCGCGCTCTCGTCCTGTCTTCTCATCCGAACGGGTTGCCGGCTTTTTTCCCTCTGAACGCTTCGGCAATGTGTCCGCGCAGCCGCGCGGCGTCCAGCGGCTTCACCATGAGCCTGGCAGCCGCACCCGTATCGTCCGTATCGTCGCCCGAAGCGGGATGGGCATATTCGGTCAGCATGATACGCACGGTCGCCGGATGCAGATCGCGCACCCGGCTCAGGAATTCCGTGCCGTTCATGCCGTGCATCCGGTCGCCGCAGATCACGGTCCTGACCTTGTTCATCGCAAGCATCTCGAATCCTTCATCGGCGGCGGGCGTGGTCAGGATCTTGTAGCCGTCTTCGCGCAGCAGCCGGCACAACGCATCGACGGCGTCGACGTCGTTATCGACGATCAGCAATGTCCCGTTCTCGTGTTCTTCGATGGACGGCAGATCGTATGCCGAGCGGGTCCGCAGCATCCGGGTGCATTCGTCGGCGGGAAGCGGGCGGCTGAACAGATAACCCTGCACTTCATCGCAGCCGTGCAATCTCAAATAGCCGAGCTGGCCTTCCGTCTCCACGCCTTCGGCAATCACTTTCAGTTTCAGGCGATGCGCCATCGCGATGATCGCGGTGGCAATAGCCGCGTCGTCGGGATCGCGGGTGATGTCGCGGACGAACGACCGGTCGATCTTCAGTTTGTCGAGCGAAAAGCGCTTCAGATAACCGAGGCTCGAATATCCGGTTCCGAAGTCGTCGATCGACAGGCTCACGCCTTTGCCGCGCAGGATGCGCAACGTGTCGACCGCCGAATCCGGATTTTCCATCAGCAGGCTCTCGGTGATTTCGAGCTCCAGGTATTTCGCGGCGAGCCCGGCGTCCTGCAGAGCCGAACTGACCATTTGTATCAGGTCGCCGTTGCCGAACTGGCGAGTCGAAAGATTCACCGCAATGTTGTATTCGCCCAGGCCCTGGTCCTGCCAACGCTTCGCCTGCAGGCAGGCTTCACGCAAAACCCATTCGCCGATCTGCATGATCAGTCCGGTTTCTTCCGCCAGTCCGATGAAATCGGCGGGAGGCATCAAGCCGAGTTCCGGATGCTGCCAGCGCACCAGCGCCTCGAATCCGATCAAGCGGCCGGTTGAAAGTTCGACCTGCGGCTGATAATGCAGCACGAATTCGTTTCGTCCGACCGCGCGGCGCATGGCCGCTTCCAGTTCGAGCCGAAGATGCGCGCGCGCATTCATGTCTGCCGCGTAAAAGCGGAATGTATTGCGGCCTTCCTTTTTTGCGCGGTACATCGCCGCATCCGCATTTTTGAGCAGTTCGGACGTTTCGCCGCCATCTCTCGGATAGAGGGCGATGCCGATGCTGCAGCTTGTATAAAATTCCCTGCCGCCGACCATCAGCGGCGCCGCCATCGCCTGCAGCAGCCGCTGCGCCAGTTCCGCCGCTTCCTGTTCGGTTTCCATGCGTTCCGCCACGACGACGAATTCATCGCCGCTCTGGCGCGCCACCGTGTCGCCGGTACGGAAAATGTACAGCAGCCGCTCCGATACGCAGCGCAGCAATTGATCGCCGGCTTCATGGCCGACGCTGTCGTTGACAAGCTTGAACCGGTCGAGATCGATGAAGAACACCGCGGTCATTCCCTGGTCGCGGTGCGCGCGGATAATCGCCTGCCGCAAACGATCCTGCAGCAGATTGCGGTTCGGCAGCCTGGTCAGCGCATCGTGCGTCGCCTGGTATTCGAGTTCGGCTTCGTAGCGCTTGCGTTCGGTGACATCGGTCTGGATTCCGATGAAATGCCTGATGCGCTCCGTACCCGTGCTGACCGGAGCGATGGTCAATTCATTCCAGAACAGTTCTCCGTCCTTGCGATAGTTGCGCAATATCGCGTATCCCTCGCGCTGCTCATGCAAAGCCGACCGGATTTCCTGCAATGCCGGCTGATCGGTATCGTCTCCCTGCAGCAGACGGGCATTTTTCCCCAGCACCTCTGCTGAAGAATAGCCGCTCATCCGTTCGAAACCCGGGTTCACATAGATGATCGGCTCACCGGGCTGTCCGGCATCGATGATCATGATGCCGTTGCTCGCCGCCTCGATCGCACGCCCCCACAGGCGCAGGTTTTCGACGGCTTTTTTCTGTTCGGTGATATCGCGTGCGATGGTCGCTGCGCCGATCGTGTTGCCGGCTGCATCCTTGACCGGCGAAAGCGTCAACGACACATCGATGATGACGCCGTCCTTGCGCCGCCGCCTGGTCTCGAAATTTTTCACTCCCCAGCCCGCGGCAAGATGCGAGTCGAGTTCCACGGAGTGATTGTCGCCGCCTGGCGGAAACAGCATTGCGATCGAGTTTCCGCACACTTCGCCGCTGCAGTAGCCGTACATTTTTTCCGCGCCCGGGTTCCAGCTGAGGACGGTGCCGTCCAGCGACGTGCCGACGATCGCATCGTCGCTGCTCTGCACGATCGCCGCCAGCCGCAATTTGATTTCCTCGGCCTTTCTCAGCTCGGTGACATCTTCCCGCACGCTCACCGTATAGGGCGTTCCCGCGATGAGGATCCGGCTGATGCGAACCGTCGTCATGAAGGCTTCGCCGTTCTTGCGGCGCGATTCGAACTCGCCGCTCCAATATCCTCGTTCCCTGAGAATAACGAGAATGCTCGTCGTCAGCCGGCACGCCTCATCCAGAGGCGCGGCTTTGAGTATCGAGACATGCCGGCCGAACAATTCGTCGGCGGCATAGCCGAACATGCGCTCGGTCGCGTTGTTGATGAAGAAAATGTATCCTTCATCGTCCGTGACGATCACGCCTTCCGCCATGTGCGTCAGAATCTCCGCATGCGTGCGCAGCTCTTCTTCGGCGCGCTTGCGTTCGCTGATGTCCTGATTGACGCCGATCGCGCCGACGATGTTATGCTGATCGTCGCGCAACGGCACGGCGGAGTTGAGAATGATTTTGCGGGTGCCGTCGAGGCATTCGATGACGATTTCCTCATCGATCGTCGTTTCCCCTGTGTGGATCGCGCGGGCCGTCGCCGACTCTCCGGTTTCGATCTTCTTGCCGGTGTCGAGCCGCCATCCCTTGTGTTGCGTGTAATTGTCGACGTCGGTGTGAAGGGCGCCGGTCCATATTTTTCGTCCCGCTTCATTGCCATGAACGACCTTGCCGGCGACATCCGTGATCCAGACGCCGATCGGCAGCGCTTCCAGCGTTCGCCGGAGCCGGTTTTCGCTTCCGCGCAGCGCCAGTTCAGCTTGCTTGCGCTGGGTAATGTCTGCAACCGTCCCGATATGTCCTGCGAGCGTGCCGTCTGCGGCCCGCTGCGATTCGCCCCAGGTATAGGCCCAGATTATGGTGCCGTCGGGTCTGCGGTAGCGAAATTCCGCAGTGAACCCGGTGCCTTCCCTGACCATGCCTTCCCAATTGTCGAAGCAGCCGACATCGTCCGGATGCAAGGCATCCTTCCATCCCGATCCATAGGCCCGCTCGAGCGGTAAACCGGTGAACTGGCTCCATCGTTCGTTGACGTAGATGATGTTGCCCTCAGCATCGGCCCGATAAATGGCGACGGGAATCAGCCGCGCCATCTCCGAGTTTTTCTGCTCGCTCGCCTGCAATGCGCTCTGGGTTGCCTTTTGTTCGGTAATGTCTTTTGCGGCGCCGTAAACACGGCTCACTTTCCCGTCGACCATGACCGGTTTTGCATGATCGAGTATCCAGCGCGTTTCGCCGGTCCTGGTGATCAGCCGGAATTCGCGGACGTCTACCAATCCGGCGCTCAGCCGCTGCTTTCTGATGCGCAAACCCGCCAGGTCGTCCGGATGCAGCAGGCTCATCCAGCCGCGCCGCCGCACGTCTTCCAGCGTATATCCGCTGATCTGCTCGAACGCATGGGTAGTCCATTCGATGACATCGGCGCCGTCCGGCTGGCGATGGAAGCTGTAGGCATAATCGGATGTCAATTCCGAAATAATCTGATAGCGCTCTTCGGATAATTTTGCCTGAGCCACGGCTGCGGAAAATCCGTCGTTGAGCGACACCGAGTGGCGCCGGGCGCGCAGCGCGATTTCGAGATGTATCTGCAGATCCGTATCCGATAACGGCATCGGGGCAACCTGGTCGATGCAATCGTGATACTGATGAAAGACCCGCGAGCTGAGCTCATTGCGGCTCACCAGCAGGCAAGGAATATAAACCGGTTCCGCCGATTTTTTCATCTGCAGAATCTGCCCGTGCAAACGGGCAAGCGCAAGGCTGTCCACGAAGCAGATATCGCAGGAAGGATCGAGGCGGTTCTCGTCGATGCAAACGTCGATCTCCTGACGACGCAGGCGGTCGCACAGCAGATTTCGGTTTAGCTCATGATCGAGCAGGACCAGCGCCCGGGCGCCGCGTATTTTCATGATTCGCTTCGTCTCTTTTTGATATCGGGTGCCGTTTGCACCGCTTCAGGAATCCCGCCGTGCAATCCTCGCGGATTGATCATTGGCGCTCCTGTCCTGATGCCGCGGGAATTTCAAATTCTCTTGATGCTTTCCCGAAATTGCCGGACGCTTCCTGAGCACGTCGGCCACTTTCCGGAACATGATGACGGCGATGCCCGAAATTTCCTTGGGCGGCGCCGTTTGAAAACAGCAACACGATTTGATATTTTATTGCCGGATCGCGAGATAAGAAAAGATGGATACGAAAATGAACATGCGAAACGACGCGACATTATAGTGCTTGTAAGCAACTTAATCATAGAGCTGCTTTAAATTTTGACCAAGTTTTACAAATGCCGGATGGCAATGAGTCCGGCTTGCCGAGACGGCATTACTGAAGCGGCGCCATATACAGCGTGCAGCCTTCGATTTTGAATTTTCGCCCTGGCGCGCGTTATCCGCCCTATTTTTCCGACGCCTGCTTAGCTATCGCTTTTTCGATCGCGGCTGCGTCCGGACCACCTTTGCCGATCGCCGCGAAATGGGTGCAGCAGTTGAAGCGCCACGCAGGGCAAATGGACGCCAGGCAGCCCGTCAACTAATTTCCGGACGTCAGCTTCTCCCGCCTTGCCAGCGCCGGAAACAATTGCATCCACGTACCGACCACCAGCAGCGTGCCCAGTCCGCCGATCAGCACCGAAGGCACTGCGCCGAACCATCCCGCCGTGATGCCGGATTCGAATTCGCCCAGCTGATTCGATGCGCCGATGAAAATCGAGTTTACCGCGCTGACCCGGCCGCGCATTGCGTCAGGCGTTTCAAGCTGCACCAGCGATTGGCGGATGACAATGCTTACCATGTCGAATGCGCCGCTGACGGCCAGCGCGATCAGCGACAAGACGAACGATGTCGACAGCCCGAATATCAGGATGGCGACGCCGTAGACCGCGACCGAGCCGAACATCACCCTGCCGACACGGCGCCTGATCGGATGCTGCGCCAGATAGAGCGACATCAGCAGCGCGCCGGCCGCCGGCGCCGAACGCAACAGTCCGAGGCCCCATGGTCCGACATGCAGAATGTCTTTCGCGAAAATCGGCAGCAACGCAACGGCGCCGCCGAGCAGCACCGCGAACAGGTCCAGCGAAATCGCGCCCAGCACCTCCTTGCGGCGCCAGATGAACGAAATGCCGGCGAACAGGCTCTGCAGGGTGACCGGCTCGCGTGGATTCGGCGCGCGGTCGATGCGTACGGCGGACACGAAACCGATTGCCGCCAGAAACAGCATGCCGCATACCAGATAGACTGCGTCTGCGCCGCCCACATAGATGAATCCGCCCAGCGCCGGTCCGAGGATGATGGCTGCCTGCGTGCCCGCTGCGACAGTGGCCAGTGCGCGCGGCAATGCCGCCGACGGCACCAGCAGCGGCCCGAGCGCTTGCTGCGTCGGCCCCTGGAATCCCTTCGCCACGCCCAGTGCAACCGATGCGATCAGGAGCATTTCGCGATTGATCCAGCCGCCCAGCGTGCCGGCAACGAGTCCGACGGTGATCAGCAATTGCAACGCCAGGCAACATCCGAGCACGCGGCGCCGGTCAAAGCGGTCGGCGACAGAGCCCGCCACCAGGACCAGCGCGAGCGACGGCAGAAACTGGACAAGGCCGACCAATCCGAGATCGTAAGCGCTGTGCGTCAGATCGTACATTTGCCATGCAACCACCACCATCATCATCTGGTTTGCCGTGGTGGTAGCGACCCGCGCAAGAAAGAAAAACAGGAACGAACGGTATTCGAGCAGCGGATTTTTCATCTGGCGAGGTTTAAAGCGGCGAATGGAACGACGGTCTGGCCGATTATTCCGATTGCCGATCGTCGGTTATCAGGCAGGATCGAAGCAGCGGGTACACCGGCATTCTATATGACAGCCGGAAATCTTTCCGGCTGTCCCGATGGATCGGACGTCATGCCGTATTTACACAGAAGCACGATAAATTACCGCTGCAGCAAAGTCCGATGCCATAAACAGATGGCCCGACTCTCATTCACGCATCAAGGGCGCGTCGTTTGCGGTGCCGTACTTGCCGCGGCAATGGCACATATATTGCGAAGCGAATCAGAAACCACATTCCCGTTCCCGCGAGAAAGCCGTATTTCATCATGCCCGCTTCCGACTCCAAAAAAGTGATTTATGCCGCGCTTGCCGGCAATCTGTTGATCGCGGCGACAAAATTCATCGCTGCCGCATTCACCGGCAGTTCCGCGATGTTGTCGGAAGGCGTGCATTCGATAGTCGATACCGGCAATCAGGGCCTGATGCTCTACGGCATGCGCCGCGCCGGCGAACCGGCCGACGAGCGTTTTCCATTCGGCTACGGCAAGGAAATTTATTTCTGGAGCTTCGTGGTTGCATTGCTGATTTTTGCGGCCGGCGCCGGCATATCCATATACGAAGGCATCCGTCACATATGGCATCCGGGCAGCATTGAAAATCCTCTGCTCAACTATATCGTCATCGGCTTCGCTCTGTTGTTCGAAGGCAGTTCGTGGCTGATCGCATTCAAGCAATTCAAGGCGGTCAAGGGAATGCGCGGCTATATCGAAGCGGTGCGGCGCGGCAAGGATCCGACCGTATTTTCGGTGCTGTTTGAAGATACGGCCGCGCTGCTGGGACTGGTTGTCGCGCTGATCGGCATATTTATCGGCGATATCACCGGAAACCCTTATTTCGACGGCACGGCGTCGATCGTCATCGGATTGATTCTGGCGGCGACTGCCTACTGGCTCGCTTATGAAACCAAGGGCCTTCTGATCGGCGAAAGCGCCAACCGCGAAGTCGTCGCCGGCATCCGCGCGTTGGTGGAGCGCCATGCGGAAGTGCACGGCATCAACGAAATTCTGACGATGCACATGGGACCGGACTTTATCCTGGTCAACATCAGTCTGAATATCGCGGGCGATATCGACCGGGCGTCGGCGCATGCGGTATTGGCCGATATCGATCGCGCCATCAAGGAAAAATACCCGAAAGTCAAACGCGTTTTCATCGAGTCGCAAACCGGGAGCACGGCGCGGCATCCGTCAGAGGCGGAACGAAACGGGCCTTCCGATTCCGCGGCAAAGGAGCCGATATCGCCAGGCAAAATCAGATCGCGCAACCGATAGCGGGGCTGGAAGAATCGCGGCGGGCTGTAACTCCGGCAATGCCGTTGCAGCCGCTTTTTACTGCATCACTGTCCGAGCGGATAAAGCTGATAGATTGCGCCGGCATAATCGTCCGAAATCAGGATGTCGCCTTTCGCATCGGCGATCGCATCGACCGGACGCCCCCATAATGCGCCGGTGGCGTCGGGATTGGTAACGAAGCCGCTGACCAGATCGATTTCCGCGCCGGCGTTGCCCGCATCGTCGAACGGGAAATAGACCACCTTGTAGCCGGATGTCGGTTTGCTGCAGTTCCAGCATCCGTGCAGCGCAACCACGGCGCCCTTGCGATAGGCCGCCGGTACGTTGGTCGCATGTAAAAAGCTCATGCCGAGCGGCGCCGAATGCGCATGAATCCCTTTCGATGCGCGGTCAACGCCGGCGCAATCGAGTTTCGAACCGTCCTTGTTGAAAGTATAGTCAGGTGCCAGTTCCAGGTTGGACATCGTGGCGTTCGGCAGCGAATTGCAGAATGGCCAGCCGTAATTGCCGCCATCGCGCACCCGGGTAAACAGTTCGGGCGGATTGTCGTCGACAAATTGCTGCATTACCTTGCCGTAATCGCTTGCGCCGTCGCCGTCGAAGTCGTTATCGAACGGATATGGAATCTGGTCACGGTTGTTTACGGAAACCCAGAGGACATTCGTGCCCGGAATGAAATCGAGCCCTTCCGCGTTGCGCAAGCCCTGCGCAAACAGCCGGCGTCCCGTGCCGTCGGCGTTATATTGATAGATCGCGCCGCGTACCGGATCGCTGGTCGAATCTTCGGTGCATGCGTTGCACGTCGATGCAATCGAAAGATACAGCTTGTGGTCGGACGACAGCGCAATGTTCTTGAGTTCATGGCTGTAGGCGCCTCTCAGCTCCGGCGTCGAGTTGTCGGGCAGGTTGTCGATCACCACTTCAGCGTCGCCCGATTGGGTATCCCCGCTTTTGTAAACGAAGCGCGTCACGCGATTCGATTCGGCGATATAAAGATAGGTGACGGTGCCTATCTGATGAAAGACCATGTCGTGCGGCATATGAAGACCGGCGGCGAACGTGAATTTCCGGGGCGCGTCATTGGCCTGTTCGCGCAGCAGGATCACTTCGCCGGAACCGGGATTCGACACCAGGATATCGCCGTTCGGAGCAAGCGCCATGAAGCGCGCTCCTTCAACGCGTGCCCACAACCGGATTCCGAAACCGGGCGGCACGTTCAATGTTCGCGCGGCGTCGAACGGTTGCTCCCGCAGCGATGCGGATACTTCCAGCGTTTTGGCAACGGCTGCCGGCGCAGCCGACAACAGCGTTGCTCCGGAAGGCGATGGAGCCGGCGAAGCTAATATGACGGACGATCCGGTTTCACCACTTCCGCCGCCGCCGCTTCCGCAGCCCGTCATCATTGCAATTGCGGCGATTGCCGCCGATGCATAGCTGCGTATCGCCATACGGCAAGCATATTTTTTTCCTGCCAAGAATTTCACCATGAAAATATCCCTATCGATAATGTGTACAGGGAAGACTTCACGAAAAAGGTGTTAGTGCCGGGTTTTGCGCCGGATCAAGTTCATGCCGAATAAAAATTATGTTGCCGTAGTGCGCAATCAATTGATTTCTGCTACGTGCGCGCATCCGGTGCGCTTGATCCCGTCGCACGCCCCTCGTTGTGAACGGCATTCGAATCGGCCTTCGCTGGACATTGTATGTTCTGTTTTTACGAACTAATCCTCTCGTTATCTTCGCTTTTTAAAAAGCTCGACACGCTTTAACATCATTATCGTCATCAACGGCAGGTGTGACCGTATTTCACACCGGGATTATTCGAGGAGGAAACATGAAAAAGTTTTTGATGGTCATCATGGCGGCCGTTGTCGCGCTGACAGTCGGTGTATCGAGCGCCGAGGCCAAACGGCTGGGCGGCGGCAGCTCATTCGGCAAACAGTCGCAAGGCGTAAGCCGGCAGGCGCCGGCGCAATCGTCGCAGGCAATGAACACGGCGAAACCGGCGCCGCCGCAGGCTGTTCCGCCAAAGCCGGCCAGTCCGTGGAAAGGCATTCTGGGCGGCGCATTGCTCGGGCTCGGCCTGGGCGCCTTGCTGTCGCATTTCGGTCTGGGCGGCGCAATGGCCGGCATGATCAGCACGATCCTGATGGTCGCGCTGCTCGCATTCGCAGCGATGTTCATTTACCGGATGCTGCGGCGCAAGTCCGACAGCGGAGCGCGGCCTGCTTACGCCGGCGCATCTCAGCCGGAATTCGGGTCGGGGCTCGGTTCGCCGATTGAACCGGTCCGGCCGGCTGCGCTGCAATCGGTGCCGCTTGCGTCAGGCAGCGATGCGGTCAGCCTTGCGCCATGGGGTGTGCCTGCAGATTTCGACACGACAGGTTTTCTGCGTCATGCGAAAACCTATTTTATCCGTCTGCAAGCGGCATGGGACAAAGCGGACATCAACGACATCCGTGAATTCACGACGACGGAGATGTTCGCCGAAGTGAAAATGCAGATCCAGGAGCGTGGCGCATCGGCCAATAACACCGATGTGGTTTCGCTCGATGCGGAGTTGCTGGGCATCGAGACGGTCGGCAGCGATCATCTGGCCAGCGTGAAGTTCAGCGGCATGATCAGGGAATCGGATAACGCGTCGGCTGCACCGTTTTCGGAAGTCTGGAACCTGTCCAGGCCGCTATCGGGGCAGGGCGGCTGGCTGCTGGCGGGCATTCAGCAATTGTCCTGAAACCGGGCCGCACTTTATAGACGAGCGGATTGGCGGGAACATGAAAACCTGATCGCGACAAGCCGATAAGACAAGCTGCAGAAATCAACCTCCCTTTGGCCGTCCGCAAAGTATCGCGGGCGGTTTTTTTGTATGCGGAACCGGAATATGAGGTAAATTTCAACAGTCGCTCCTCTTAAAGGCTCTTGATATTCACCATGCTGGATCAATATAAACCCGGATTGCCTGTAATCGCTTCTTACATTCTTGCCGGAGGCGCGTTGCTGCTAGTGCTGGAGCAAGGCTTGCTGGCTGCACTTTTCTCCGGCTTGCTGGTGTACTCGCTGGTCCATGTGCTTGCGCCGATGCTGGGCAAGAGGTTCAGCGGACGGCGCGCAAAGATGATCGCCGTGGCGCTGCTCGGCGTCCTGATCGTCGTGGCGCTGTCCGCAGCGGTCTGGGGAACGGTTTCCTTTTTTCAGAGCGATGCAGGCAGGCTCCCGGTCCTGCTGCAGAAAATGGCCGATGTTATCGAAGCGTCGCGTCACCAGATACCGGAATGGCTGAGACAGCATTTGCCCAACAGCGCCGAAGCGCTCAGGGAAATGATGGCGACGTGGCTGCGCGAGCATGCGGTCGAAGCGAAAACGATCGGCGAGCGGACCGGGCGCACCATCGCCCACATCCTGATCGGCATGATCATCGGGGCGATGGCCGCATTGCACCAGACGACGTCGGATCATCGCTATCTGCCGTTGGCCGCCGCACTGCACGACCGGGTCGCCAATTTGCATTACGCATTTCAGCGGATTGTTTTCGCACAGGTGCGCATCGCCGGGCTGAACACGATATTCACGGCGATTTTCCTGTTCGTTGCATTGCCGCTCTCCGGAATCCGTTTGCCGCTATCCAAGAGCATGGTGGTGATCACGTTTATCGCGGGCTTGCTGCCGGTGGCCGGGAATCTGATTTCCAATACGGTGATCGTGATCATCGGCTTGTCGCATTCGTTGCATACTGCAATAGCCGCGCTGATATTCCTGGTGGCAATCCACAAGCTGGAATATTTTCTCAACGCCAAGATCATCGGCTCGCATATCAACGCGCGGGCGTGGGAATTGCTGGCAGCGATGCTGGTGCTGGAATCGATCTTCGGCATATCCGGCGTCGTCGCGGCACCGGTGCTGTATGCATACATTAAAAAAGAATTGTCGGATTGCGTGCTGATATGATCGACTTGCGCGATCAACGATGCCGGAACACCGGATGGAACTCCGCGCCGAACCAATGCGGCGGCATTTGATGAAAGAGGAAGCGGCCGGCGGATTCGTCACCCGCCGGCGGGGGAATCATGCTTACAGGTTGTGGCTGATCTCGATCAGATTCTTCACGCTGGTTATCGCGTAACCTTTGGCGCTGATTTGTTCGACCGGATCTTCGATTGCGAACTCCGGCAACAGGTCGTCATTTTCGTCAAAATCGATACTGCGCTCGGCAGTTTCCCAATCAACGTTCGTTGCTTCTTCAGGAATCTGCCGTCCTTCAGGAACGGCCAGGTAAGAGTAATGGCCACCGTTCTCAGGTCTTCTGTAAATGTCTAGCCTCATGATTGATCCTCATCAAAATTGACGTTCGAATTGGACTCTGCCCCATATCAAAGGTTGCGCACTTATTTAATAAAAAATCTGAGGCTGAAATAATTCATCTTGTGCACTGCAGTGTTTCGCGGCAGAAATCTTCAGCATGCTGCGCACCATCGGAAATTTGCCTGCGCTCAATTTATTCCCGGCCGACAGGCCGTTCGTCCGGTCCATAAGGCGCATCCAGCTGCAGCGGCCGGACCGAGCGCTTGCGCATTTTCATGTTGAGCATCTCGACTGCAACGGCAAACGCCATTGCGCTGTAAATATATCCTTTCGGTACGTGATGATCGAATCCTTCCGCAATCAGCACCACGCCGATGACCACCAGGAAAGCGAGCGCAAGCATCTTGATCGTCGGATGCGCGGAGACAAAGCGGCCGATCGGACCGGCAAACAGCATCATCAGGCCGACCGATGCGACCACTGCGGCAATCATTACCGCGACCTGATCGACCATGCCGACGGCGGTGATGATCGAGTCGAGCGAAAACACCATGTCGATCACCATGATCTGCAGAATCACGGAGATGAAAGTCGCCTTGACGAGATTCGCCGTTTGTCCATCTTCGCCTTCCAGCGATTGATGGATTTCGCCTGCGCTTTTCCATATCAGGAAAAGGCCGCCTGCAATCAGCACCAGGTCGCGGCCGGAAATTTCTTGCTGCAATACCGTAAACAGCGGTGCAGTGAGGCCGACAATCCATGCCAGAAGCAGCAACAGGCCGATGCGCATGAACATCGCGAAGAACAAGCCGAGACGCCGTGCAGTTTCTCTCTGATGCAGCGGCAACTTGTCGACCAGGATCGAAATGAAGATGATGTTGTCGATGCCGAGCACGAGCTCAAGCGCGGTAAGTGTGGCGAATGCGATCCATGCTTGCGGATCGGTCAGCAGTTGCAGCATCGGGGATTCTCCGGATTTTTTCAGCGCCGGCGGCGCCGGCAATTGTGATTGCCGCCATTAACGAAAAATCCGTTCGCCCCGAGTGGCCCAGGACCATTCAGCACGAACGGACATACTTGAAACGCACCGTTTCTGGTTGCCGTCAATCGTTGCGGCCTGCGAAACCCAGCAGATGCAGCAGGC
Source organism: Herminiimonas sp. (assembly GCA_028292665.1). Classification (GTDB taxonomy): domain Bacteria; phylum Pseudomonadota; class Gammaproteobacteria; order Burkholderiales; family Burkholderiaceae_D; genus JAQGLW01. Next base: position 43,711 of record JAQGLW010000195.1, on the reverse strand, counting down.
TGGTGAACAGGTTGAAAATCGACACGAACAAACTGAGCGTCGCCATCACGTAGTTCGTTTCGCCGCCGCGTACGATATTGTTGGTCTCGTACAGGATCATGCCCGACATCAACAGCACGAACACTGCGGAAACCGTCAACGACAGCGCCGGAATGTGCAAAAAGATCGCGGCCAGCGATGCCAGGAAAGCGACCAGCACGCCGATCGTCAAAAAGCCGCCCATGAACGACAAGTCGCGTTTGGTTACCAGCGCATAAGCCGACAATCCCATGAAGATGGCTGCGGTCCCGCCCAGAGCGGTCATCACGGTCTGCGTGCCGTTCGGCATATTCAGGTAATGGCCGATGACCGGGCCGAGCGTATAGCCCATGAAGCCGGTCAGCGCAAACACCAGTGCGATGCCCATGCCGCTGTCGCGGTACTTGGTAATCATGAACAGCAGGCCGAAATAGCCGACGAGCGTGATGATGATGCCGGGATGCGGCAGCCCCATTGCCGCCGCGACGCCGGCCGTCAGCGCGCTGAAACCGAGGCACAGCGACAGCAGCATGTAGGTATTGCGCAGCACGCGATGCGCTGCGCTGTCGATTACCGTGGTGGTCGATTGCGTGCGCAGCGGGCTGCTGCGAAAATTGTTGTAACGATCATTCATGATTGGGTCCTTAGATGATGAAACGGATTCGGACGTAACAAGTCCGCACAATGAGAAGCACTTGGTTAGTGGCCTCTGTAGTTCGTTACGCTCCAATTGACGGATTCTGCCGGTTGTCCGAAGGCGATTGCGGCGTTGCCGATACTCGCCAGGGAACCACCCTGGCTGCGCCCGGCGTCTTGCCTCGCCGCCGCCGATCAACTCGGCAGACCGCTTCGCTACCCGCACATTGAAGCCTGACGAACTACTAGTCCTGTTTCGGCTGCATCGGAAACTCCCGCTAACTTGTCAGGTTGAATGATATAGCGCTTGTAATCCTTTAAAAAGCGAAGATAATGGAAGGATTACTTCGTAAAAGCAGAACCATGAAATCGACAGGCGTGAATTTCCGGCACCTTTATTATTTCTGGGTCGTGGCCAAGGAGGGCAGCGTCACGCGGGCGGCGGAACGACTGGATGTGGCCGTACAGACGATCAGCGCGCAACTGAGCCTTCTCGAGCAATCGATCGGCAAGTCGCTGCTTGCGCCGCAGGGACGCCGGCTGACGCTCACCGAAGCGGGCCGCATCGCGCTCGGTTATGCCGACCAGATTTTCCTGCTGGGCGAACAGATGCAGGACGCGCTTGCCGATTCCGATGTGGATCGCACGATGCGGTTGACGGTCGGTATTTCCGATTCGCTGCCCAAGCTTATTTCATCGCGGCTGCTGGAAGCGGCCCTCCGGTTGCCGGAGCGGGTGAAGCTGGTGTGTTTCGAGGACAAGTTCGAATCGTTGCTGGGCGATTTATCGGTACACAAGCTCGACGTGGTGCTGACGGACCGGCCGGTGCCGTCGGGCACCACGTTGCGCGTGTTCAGCCATCTGCTTGGCGAAAGCGAGATCACGCTGTTTGGATTGCCCGCCCTTGCAAAGAAATACCGGCCGAAATTTCCCGCCAGCTTGAATGGCGCGCCGTTATTGCTGCCCACGCGCAACAACGCCATTCGCGGACGCATCGATCACTGGTTCGAGACGCACGACCTGCGTCCGGATGTGGTGGGCGAATTCGATGACAACGCGCTGCTCAATACCTTCGGGCGCAGCGGATTGGGATTGTTCCCGGCGCCGTCGGCGCTGGCCGCCGACGTCGAAGAGCAGTTCGGCGCGGTACCGGTCGGCGAGCTTTCGCAGGTGCGCGAACAGTTCTATGCAATTTCCAACGAGCGCAAGATCAAGCACCCGGCCATCGATGCGATCCTGTCGGCGATTCACGGCAGGGTTTTCACGACGGCCGCCGCCAAATAATCCCTGCTCTCCGGCATCGATTGACGCACTGGTGGTTCGTCAGGCTTCGATTTGCGGGTAAATGGGAACGGGATGGACTAGCAGGACGGTGCGACTTGATCCGGCTTGTACGACGGTCTTCATTGCCCTCGAAATTCATGCGCCAAATCCCATATTTATGGCATGCCTAAATGACTGCAGAAGGAGTCTAATTGCTTCTCGATAATCATTTGGAATTGAATCATCATGGTCACAGATCACAGGGTCGGCCCTCTCAAAAAAGGCGATTTGAAATACCGGTATCCAGGCTTGGCCGGTACCGACGATCCATTGCAAAAGGCGGAGCCGGATGCTTCCGAATTGAACCGGCAGGAGTGGTATGAAATGCTCTACTTCATCAATAAGTTTGCCAATATTAACGGCAAGGGATCGGGCGGCGTCGCAAAACATGCCGAAAAACTGATTCATGAGAATGTGCCTTCCGGCTTACGCAGTCATGAAAAAATCAGGCAATGGTTGCTGGATCACTGGAAATTTTATTCATAGCCGCATTGTTGCCGATCATCGTTGCCGGCCGGCTGCGGCTGCTTAACCAGACGTTATTCATCGATTCGGGGCTTTATCTTCAACGAAGAATCCGGCATCGCGGCATTTCCGCCAGGCCTTTCGGCGCGCTTCAAATAAGGTCGCCGGATCATGGAACTTAGCTTTCCGTCACGGGTTCATACAGGTTAACTATCCGTCCCGGAGCGATCGCAATGATGAATTTCAAGCGCAATGATGCAGGCCTTCCCCGCCATTCGAACCGCTGGCGCGGCCCGGCACTTGTTGCGCTCGGCGCGCTGGCGGTATCCGCTTTTGTTGTCCGCAGCAAAACGCGGCAGGCCGAACGTCTGAATCCGCCGAGTGGGCAATTCATCGAAGTCGATGGCGTCCGGCTGCATTATATCGAGCGCGGTCAGGGACAGCCGCTTGTTTTGTTACATGGCAACGGCGCGATGATTGAGGACTTTGCAACCAGCGGCCTTATCGATCAGGCTGCCGCCCATTATCGCGTCATTGTTTTTGACCGGCCCGGGTTTGGACACAGCGACCGGCCGCGCAACAAAATATGGACGCCGGTCGCGCAAGCGGAACTATTGCATCACGCGCTGCAGCGCCTTGGCGTCGAGCGGCCGATTGTGGCAGGGCATTCCTGGGGTACCTTGGTCGCGCTTGCAATGGCGCTTGAATTCCCTTCCTATGTACGCAGTCTCGTTCTGCTTTCCGGATATTATTTTCCAACTGTGCGGCTGGACGTCGCGCTGGCGTCGTCGCCCGCGATCCCGGTGCTGGGCGATCTGATGCGCCATACGATTTCGCCGTTGCTCGGGCGCTTGATGTGGCCGGCTCTCGTCAGGAAAATATTCAGCCCGGCCGCAGTGTCGCCGGGCTTCGAGGCGTTTCCTGTGTGGATGGCGCTGCGGCCTTCGCAATTGCGTGCAAGCGCCGCGGAAAGCGCGCTGATGATTCCGTCGGCGATGATGCTTTTCCGCCGTTACCGTGAACTGAAAATGCCGGTGGTGATCATGGCGGGCGCGGACGATCGCATTGCCGATGCACAGCGCAATTCCGCGCGCTTGCACGACGAACTTGCGCAAAGCGATCTGCGGCTGACGCCGGGTGCAGGCCATATGATTCATCACCTGGCGCCGGATGACGTAATGGCGGCGATCGATTCGGCGGAACAATCCTCGGCATTATCGGCCGTGTCGGCGCCGCCGCAAACATTGCGCACCGATGCGGCGGTTCTGCAGAAAATGAATTGACACGCCCGCGCCGGGTTATTTATCGACCGCATGCGGATGAACTCCGCAGGCGGCAGCGGCCGGACCGGGCAGCCCATGTTGCGGGGCGTTTGCCTTTCCGAACCTGCCACCGTTCCATCAAGTCTTCTTGAGATTCAGAAAAATATTGACCGCAAACAGAATCACGCTCAGCGCGGCAACGAGTTCCGCGCCTGCCAGCACCGGAATCACCGCGCGGTAATTACCGATCAGCAGAACGCTCAATGCCAGCATCATGACCGGCAACGACAGGTTCAGAAGCCAGAAATGAATCCTGGCGAGCCGGTTTTCGCCGACATGCGGAAACATGCTGTACACCAGACCTGACAGAGCCAGCGTCGCCCATCCGAGCAGATTGACATGCGCATGAACCGGACGCAAAGTGAAATTTTCGCTGGCGCCCATCGCGATGCCCATCGCCACGCCGATCAATAAATAGACGACGGCCAGTTTGAGCCAGACGATGCCTGCGGACGAAAACGGATAGGTCGGAGCTGCAGTTGTATTATTCATGTTGTTTCTCCTTTTAATATTTAATATTGAACGATCGGAATCCGCGCAAGCGGATCATCTCCTGCCGGGTGCAGGATTTTATGTTGCGGGCAAACGATTCACATCGGTCCCGGCACTGCTTTCATGCGCCGCCATGCAGCGGATCATCTGCATGAATTAACACACGGCATAGGCGGTAAAGCGGGTAGCGATCGACATGTGCAAGCGCAATGTTGCAACGAGTCGGATCACCGACCCTGCCGCCCAACGTAATCTAAAGCCCTCGCTATGCAAAGTCTCTCTTTTTTCCGTATTAATATTTTACTAACATTTATTAAGCGAAGTTTTAAGAAATGCCGCAGTCATGCCTGCCTATGGCAGTCACATCGGCCTCACGGCTTTTATAAAAGCCGGCATTTGCCTGCTTCTTATGATTGGAAAAACATGAATCACGTCAAACTTGCCCGACAACCCGCCGACACCATCGATATGCGGCGTTTCGATATTTACGTGGGCATACACAAAGCCTTGCGCCGGCTCGCTGTTGCGGCGTGACCGGGCGCTCCAGCACCGGCAATGATCGGCGGCAACAAGCTGCAAATCCGATTCCCGATTTCGCATCGCGGTCAACGGCAGACCGATGCGATTAATCAACAATCCGAACTTTTTCAATTCAAAATAATACAAAACAGCTTGTACGGCATTCAAGGCAAAAACTAACTTGGCGTTAATGCTGTCGAAGCTTTTCCCAAACCGTGTTTCTCTTGCGAACCAGAAAGCAGTCATCACGGCAACTGCGGGTTTGAAACAATTCCGCCAAAGACTTGGAGGCAGATTATTAACGACCGACAAACAGGAAATGGGACGGTTTTTCTGACTGTCGATGGACAGTGGCTGAATATCAGTGATGAGTTTTGCAGACTGGTGGGTTATTCGGCCGATGAGCTTCATCATCTCTCCCACGATGCTCTTTTACTCCCATCCGAAGCGGAAAGAGTGCGCACTTTTCAACATCAGCTGGTGCAAAGCCGGTTTGGACCGGCAAGGATAGAAACCCAATATGTCCGCAAGGACGGTTCGGCGATTCGCGTCGAAATCAGCGTCAGTCTGGTGGAGAAAGAAGCCGATAAAGTGCCGTACTTGAAGGTGCGCGCAGAGGATCTCGTGCAGAAAGAACGGCGCAAGCAAAACGCGCGAGAAACCGCCGAAAATTACCGCCTTCTGCTGGAGAGCGTGACCGAGCACGCCATTATCCGGCTCGATGAAAACGGCACGGTCATCAGCTGGAACCCCGGAGCGGAACGCATATTGGGATATCGGGAAGAGGAAATCGTCGGCCGCTCGGTTTCGGTGTTCTTCACGCCGGAAGACGTGACGAGCGGCGAGGTGGAAAAAGAGCTGTCCCAGGCGCGCGCGACCGGCCGGGGAGAAGACGACCGATGGCAGGTGCGCAAAGACCAGACCCGTTTTTGGGCGTCCGGAATCACGACGCCCTTCAAGAATGAAGAAGGCCGGATACAGGGGTTCGTTAAAATATTTTGCGATCTGACCGACAAAAAAATCATTGCGGAAAGAACGGCGTATCTTTCGCAGCACGATACGCTGACCGATCTGCCCAACCGGAAAAAATTTCATGATGAACTCGACCGGATCATTTCCGAAGCCAAGGCAATGTCCCGCGAAATAGCCGTTTTGTTTATCGATCTGGACCGCTTCAAGGTCATCAATGACTCGCTCGGCCATCATTCGGGCGACCAGTTGCTCAAATCCGTGGCACAACGGCTTGTCGAATCGGTTCGCAAGACTGACATCATCGCGCGCCTGAGCGGCGATGAATTCGGCATTATCTGCACGGATCTTGGCTCGCATGCGGAAGCCGAGCATCTGGCGGCCAAACTGGTGAAAATGCTGTCGCAGCCTTTTTCGCTGGGAAAAGAACAGGTGACTACCGGCGCAAGTATCGGCGTCACGATGTTTCCAAAGGATGCCGTCGATGCGGACCAATTGCTGATCAATGCCGATCTTGCGATGTACCGGGCAAAGAATCAGGGCCGGGCCACTTATGAGCTTTATACGGAGAGCATGAATGATGAAGCGGCAAGGCGGCATGCCCTCGACGAGGCATCAAGGCTGGCGCTGGAAAATGAGGAATTCAATCTGCATTATCAGCCTCAGTTCACGCTTGAAACAAACGAAATTTGCGGCGTGGAAGCATTGCTGCGCTGGCATAATCCCGGTTTGCCGATGGTGACAACCCAGGAATTGATCGCGTTGGCGGATGATACGGGTTTGATCGTGCAGCTGGGAGAGTGGGTATTGAGAACCGCATGCACGCAGCTCAAGCAATGGCACGATCTTGGTTTCGACGATCTGCCGTTATCGATCAATATGTCGTACAGGCAGATCAGGGAGGGCAATTTTCTTTCGATGCTGGATAACGTACTGATGCAAACCGGCGTCAATCCGCAATCGATCGAACTGGAAATGACCGAAGGATTGCTGATGGAAAATACCCGCGACAACACTTCCCTGCTGTATTCGTTGAAAGAAAAGGGCATCAAGATTTCAGTCGATGACTTCGGGACCGGCTTTTCATCCCTCAGTTATCTGAAGCATTTTCCTGTCGACAGTCTGAAGATTGACCAGACATTCGTCAAACATCTGCCCGAGAACCAGAACGACGCGTCAATCACGTCGGCGATCATCGGTTTGGGACACAGCATGAAACTGAAGGTGATCGCGGAAGGGATAGAGACCGAACAGCAGGCTCTGTTTTTGAAGGAACGCAATTGCGATTGCGCGCAAGGGTTCTTTTTTTCCAGAGCGGTTCCGCCGCACGAGATCACGCGCATGCTGCAGAACCGGGCCCAGGACCGAAACGCCGCAGCTATGATGCGTTCGCATTGATCCGCAGGCAATGGCACTTTGATTGCACCGGTCTGCCGCCGGGCCGCAAGAATATCGAAGCATCCGCAGGCGTACATTCCCCCCTCCGATTCGCGCTGCAAGCCGGGAACCGGCCTATCCTGCGGCCACTCAGGGTGAGCGGCCGCACAGCGCAAACATCCCGACGGAGCGACCCAATGAATACGCGACTCTCCATGCCACCGCGACGGCAATGTTTCCCTTGACCAACCAGCAACATTCAGGCCATGATGATGTGCCTTATATAGAAAAAATAGCGCGCAGCGCAAGGATGACAGCTGATTGCCAGGGAGCCGTTATGTTGAAATTCGATTTTTCGATCAAGACGCGGGATGGTCAGAAGATAGAGAGCATCGTCATTGCCGGACGCGACCAGGAAGATGCGGAACGCAAGCTGCGCCAGATGTACCGGCATTGCGAGATACGGCTTTGCCGGATAAAAGGCAGCGACGGAAAACAGCCGGGCCATGCGATTTCAGTCGAAGAGATCCTGTCGTTAATCTCTAAGTAATGCGCGGCGTTCGATAAAGCCGTCGGCCAGCAACTCTTCGAGCAATTCGTCGTAGTCGTGCGCACCGCGGCTGGCTGGCGCATATTCAAATATGGTCTTGTTGTAGGCGGGACTCTCCGCCAGGCTCACGTTTTCCGCAATGCGGGTCCGGCACACTTCCTCGCCGAATTTTTCTTCGACCATCCGCAGCACGTCCCACGCCATGCCGCGGCGGCCATCGAAGCGGGTCATCAGATAGCGCCGTTTAACGCGGCGCTTGAGCACCGGTTCCAGCGCCTTGAGCGTTTTTTCAATCTGGAATGCGCCCTTGGCGGACAGATGATCCGCCGATATCGGCACGATCAGCCCATCGCAGGCAAAGATTGCATTGAGCGACAGCACGCCGATCAACGGGCAGCAATCGATAATGACCGGCTGTTCATGATCGTCGAATTTTTCCGCACGCAGCGCGGTGTTGAGCCGATTGACGACGTTGTAGCCCTTGCCGAACAGCGTGTCGACTTTCGACAGTTCGGGATGCGACGGCATGATGCCGATGCCGCTGGCCGATTCGCGCACCAGTTCGCGCAGCGGACGGTTGCGCTGGAACAGGCTCAATACAGTGTCGTCGCCGGAGGCCGCAGCAATGTTGCTGATCGCGCTCAAGTGCGATTGCGGATCGAGATCGATCGCATAAGGCCGCCGCCCGTGCTGCGCCAGCGATGCCGCGAGATTGAGTGCGGTGGTGGTTTTGCCCACGCCGCCTTTCTGGTTGAATATCGTGACAATGGTCATGGCTGCCTGACGGGAATGAATTCTCGAAATAGACGGGTGTCGTCCAGACCAGCCGCTGCGCCGGCAATTACGGATGAATCGGCGCCGGCTTTTTTATTTGCCCGTGGTTACCGCATGCATTGTTGATGCAGACGCAAGAATAGCAGCTACCGGGGCATTGTTGGACGATTTGTCGTTTGCCCGGCAGTTTGCAGGTATCGGAACGGCGGCCCCGGCTCATCGAGCGCGCCGGGAAAAGGAGGAATTTCGCTTAATGCGAGCCGAGCGCATGCATCAGCATCGGTACTTCCGCGGCAATGTCGCGCGCCAGATAACCCAATGGGCCGACTCGCATGGCGAGCTGTTCGCCGGCGCGCGCATGCAGGGCGACCCCCCATGCGCAGGCCTGTTCCAGCGATGCGCCGCGCGCGGCGAGGCCGGCAATGATGCCTGACAGCGTATCGCCGGAACCCGAAATCGCCAGGCCGATATTGCCGCCTTCGTGCCGCCATAGCCGGCCATCCGGTTTTGCGATGAACGTCGTTGCGCCCTTCAGCGCCACCACGGCGTTCCAGCGTCGCGCCGCATCCCGTGCCGCCCCGGATGGATCGGCTGCAATCGCATCCTTGGCCGCGCCGCTCAGATGCGCCATTTCTCCCGCGTGCGGCGTCAGCAGCACCTGCGCCGCAAAGCGCGCGAGGAATTGCCGGTCTGCCGTGCGCGCATCGTTTCGGTTGCCGCCGGATGCATGCCCGGGCGTTTCACCGGCCTCCTGCGCATCGCGCACTATGCCCATTGCACAGGCATCGAGGATCACTTTCGCATCGCCCAGTCCGGGCAGCAATTCCCGCACGAACCCGCATATCGCCGGTTCGTCCTGCATGCCGGGCCCGATCAGGATCGCATCATTTTTTTCCGCAAGTCCGTCGAGCGCATGTGCGGCCTCTGCCGTGATGCCGCCGTTGGCCGTTTCCGGCAATCCGATCACACGCGATTCGGGAATGGCCAGCGCGACCAGTTTCGCCACGCTCGCGCCGGTGGCGATCGACAGCTTGCCGGCGCCGGCGCGCAACGCGGCGCATGCCGCCAGAATCACCGCGCCGGGCATTTCGCTCGAGCCGCCGATGATCAGAACACGGCCGCGCTCTTCCTTGTCGCCGTCCGGCGACGGCATCGGAAGCGCCCAGTCGCGCAGTGTCCCGGTAGTCAGCAATGTGATGCCGGCGGCTGTATCGTCGTGCATATATTGAGATTGAGCCGGGGTCATGATTTGGGCGCGGCGTGCGCGTCCGGTTCCGCCGTGATCGGCGCACCGGCTTCCTGCAGAGGCGCAACAAAATTGATCAGACGCGGCGCCAGCTTGCCGTGCTTGCCGAGGGCCGCATCGAATTCATAAGATGTGACCGAACAGTTCGGTATGTCGCCGGCGCGGTCGAGCGCAAGAATCTGGTGTTCGTCCATGCGTTCGAGCAGATAGCGAAAGCAATTGACGATAACCTGGTGCGCGACGATCAGCACACGCTCGCCGCGATATTCGCGGATGATGGTATCGAGCACGCTGCGCAGCCGCAGAATCACGTCGCACCAGCTTTCGCCGCCGGGCGGACGAAAATAGAATTTGCCGACATGGCTGCGTTGTTCGCTCAGCTCGGGATATTTCTGATGAACGCCAAACCTGGTCAGACGGTCGAGAATGCCGAACTCCTTTTCGCGCAAACGCTCATCGGCGATAACCGTTGCCGAGTCGCGATCGACGCCGGCGTCATCGAGTATGCATTGCGCGGTGGCGCGCGCCCGCACATAAGGCGAAGACAGGATAACCGTCGGCCGTTGCGACTCGGGCATTTCGCGGAACCATCGTCCGAGCGCATGCGCCTGCTGTTCGCCGAGCGGCGACAACGGCACATCGACGTCGCGCGCTGCAATATCGATCAGCGACAAGCCGGCTGTTTCCGCCTCGTCGCGCGCGACATTACCGGCACTTTGCCCATGACGCACGATCCATAATTGCTGCGGCCATTTCTGTTGTAATTGCGCAGCCATCGATTATCGTCTCCAATTTAATCGATGACAGCTTTGATGAAGCAAAGTTCTGGATAAGGAAGCCGGCACGGAAGGCCGATTGTTTCAGCGCAATATCCTCGATAAAAATCCTTGCCGTCCGGAATTCGCCGTTGTTTCTTCCTCGCCTTTTCCTACACCGCATTGAGCAAGTGTCCGATAGCAGGCAGGCAATCCCGCTGCTAACCTGCGCTGCATAGGCATACGCTTTATGCCCTTGTCGATATAGGAGATGAATATGAACTTTCTTGTCTGGATCATTGTTGGCGGCGTCATCGGCTGGCTTGCAAGCATCGTGATGAAAACCGATGCGCAGCAAGGCATGCTATTGAATATCGTAGTGGGCATCGTGGGCGCATTCCTCGGCGGATGGCTGCTTGCGCCGCTGTTCGGCACCGGCACCATTAACCAGAATGATTTCAGCATCGTTTCATTATTCGTATCGTTTCTGGGTGCGTTGATACTGCTCATGGTGGTCAATCTGTTTCGCCGCGGGCAAGTGCGGTAATGCGCCGCTCGATCTCTTCTAGCAGGCCTGTCATGGCTTGCCGGTAAAAACGTCGGCAAGCCATGATGTCATCCGGAATTCGTATCCGGCTCACTATTCACCTTTTCAGGATTGGAAATTAAATGACTACCGCCAAGCATGCCGCCGCAAACCGGACCGATGCGATATCGATCCTCACTGACGACCACAAAAATGTGAAAAAGCTTTTCAAGGATTTTGAAAAAATGAAGGATAAAGGCGACGTTGCCGATAAAGAAGCGCTGGTTGACCAAATCTGCGCCGAGCTGACCGTTCATGCGGAGGTCGAGGAAGAAGTGTTCTATCCTGCGGCGCGCAAGGCAATCAAGGACGACGACATGCTCAATGAAGCCGAAGTGGAGCATGCCGGCGCCAAGGATCTGATCGAACAGATTCAATCGATGGATTCTTCCGATCCGATGTACGACGCCAAGGTGACCGTACTCGGCGAATACATCGATCATCACGTTGAAGAGGAAGAGAAGGAAATGTTTCCGAAAGCAAGGAAGACGAAGCTCGATCTGGAAGCGCTGGGAGAGCAAATCGCTGCACTGAAAGAAACAAAACAAACCCGGGTCATGAGTGGAAACGGGAAGCAGCCGCGTTCCGGAAGTTCATCGGCACGGGCTTGAGTTCATCGCGCGAGCGGTTCGTTGCGACAGGGTTGTCCGCATGAACCGCCCGCATGGCGACAATGACAAAGGGCCGCAAGCGGCCCTTTGTCATTGCAAGCTGAAGCGTCAGTTCAACGCACCGGTGTATAGTTTACCGGTATCCAGACGTAGCCTTTGCCTTCGGAGCGTACATGACCGATGCCGGGAAACGACAGGTGGGCGCCCGCAACAAGGTAGCCTTCCCTGGCGGCATCGGCGTATGCCTTTTTGCGTGCCGCGACAGCGGACTTGGTGTCGGAGTCGAACTGGATGGCGACGGCGGGATTATCGAACTGCACCGCGGCCACATGCACGATGTCGCCCCAGAGCACAAGTTTCTGCCCCTTGCTTTCCACTGCAAAAGCGTTGTGGCCGGCAGTGTGTCCGCGGCTGGCTACAGATCGGATGCCGGGCGCAAGTTCGGTGTCGCCTTCAAACGGCTTGAATTTTCCGGCCTTCACATAAGGGTTCAGCGAAGCCATCGCTCCCTGAAAAGATTTTTTCGCATCGGCAGGCGCCTTGTCCATATTCTCCTGGCTCAGCCAGAAATCGGCGTCGTGCTTGTCGGCACGCACGATCGCGTTGGGGAAGGCAGGCTTGTCGCCGGCCATCAGTCCGCCCACATGATCGGGGTGCATGTGGGTGATGTAGATTTCATCGACCTGCTCCGGCTGGTATCCGGCGGCCTTGAGATTGGCGAGCAGGTTGCCGAGCGTGGGGCCGAACAGGCCGGCGGCGCCGGTGTCGACCAGAATCAGCTTGGCGCCGGTGTTGACAAGGTAGCCGTTCACGGATGTTTCCAGCGGGCTCTTCAGATAGGACCTGGCCAGCGCCTTGTCTACCTTGGCAGGCGTGATGTTGGTCAATAATTTGTCGACCGGCAGAGCCACGGTGCCGTCCGACAGCGCCGTGATTTCGAAGTTGCCGAGCATCATGCGGTAATAGCCGGGCGCCGATGTCTTGACGAGCGGCGCCGCGGCATAAGCAGCGGTGGTGCCGAGAAAGCCGGCCGCGGTGACGGCAAGAACAGCCATTGCGCCGGCGCGCAGCAGACGGGTGCAGATCATTTGTTTTCTCCTGAGGTCGAAAACCGGATGGGGCGACGTTATCCAGTCATGTTGCATTATGCCGAATTCTTTCGGATGCTGCCTGAAGCCTCGTTATCCGCCGGCCGCCGCAATGCGCCAATCGCGCGCTTTAAAACTGAGGTAGCATTGGCAAGCGCCGCTCGATATACGAGCATAATTACTCAACCCGGTTGCAATAGAAAGAGCATGCATGGCTGAAAAACCATTTACCGAGCAGGACTGGCGCCGGCTTCTGGCAAGCCTGGGCGAGGATCCCGACCGCTCGGGTTTGCTGGAAACGCCGATGCGGGTGTCCAAGGCGTGGAAGCACTGGACCTCCGGCTATGACCAGGATCCGGCCGAATTGCTCAAGGCATTCGAAGACGGCGCGGAAGAATACAACGAACTGATCGTCGTGCGCGGCATTCCGGTGTACAGCCATTGCGAACATCATTTGGCGCCGTTCTTCGGCAAAGCCACCATCGGCTATTTGCCCAACGGCAGAATCGTGGGCTTGTCGAAACTGACGCGCCTGGTCGACTGCTTTTCCAAACGGCTGCAAGTGCAGGAAAGGCTTACCAGCCAGATTGCGAATGCGTTGATGACGCACTTGGAGCCGAAGGCGGCCGGTGTCGTGATTCGCTGCCGCCACATGTGCATGGAAAGCCGCGGCATCCGCACGCCGGGCGAAGAGACCGTGACATCGGCAATGCTGGGCGAGCTGCAGCCCAATCTCGCATTGCGCACGGAATTCCTTGCGCTGGCGCGCGAATCGTAAAAGCGCGTCGGTCATCGATCCGCGACAATCTCATGCGCCGCTGGCCTCAGGATGCAAAGCAGTCGCTGCGGTTTCTCGCCGCGGCGCGTTACTATTTGCCGATCCATTTGCCGTCCTGTTCCGATTGGGAAGAGCAATACCGGGAGCGCCTGCATCACGGCGAGTTTCAGCTGGCGCTGGAATCGCTGGAACGCATCGGCGAGATGCATTCCGGTTATGCGGATGAACTGCAATTCTGGAAGGAGCTTTATTTTGCCGCACAGCACATGGCGCTCGACCAACACGCGGCCAGGTATGAAGTGAAACTGCAGCAGGTTGTTGGAGGGTTGCAGGCTTGATGCGGCAGCTTGAATATTTATTTAAAAGCATCGTCCGCGTCTCTGGCAAGCTGCCGTCATGTTGATACGCACAGCGGATGCTACATCCGATTCTCCGCCTTCAGCCACGCCAATGCTTCCAGCCCCGCACGACGTCCGCTCGCGAAACACGCGGTCAGCAAATAACCGCCGGTCGGCGCTTCCCAGTCCAGCATTTCACCGGCACAGAACACGCCCGGCATTGACTGCAGCATCAGGCGCTCATCGAGCGATTCGAATGCGACACCGCCGGCACTGCTGATCGCTTCGTCGATCGGACGCGTTGCGGCCAGCCGCAGCGGCAGCGCCTTGATCGCCCCGGCAAGACGCGCCGGATCGGCAAAGTCCCGGGCCGGCACAACTTCCCGCAGCAGCCCGGTCTTGACGCCGGCAATGGCGACCCGGCTTTGCAGATGGCTGGCCATCGAGCGCGAACCGCGCGGATGCGCCACTTCATCGATTACGCGCTGCAGGGTTTTGCCGGGCGCGAGATCGAGCTGCATGACTGCGCTCCCGGCAGCGGCGATTTCGTCGCGCAACGGCGCCGACAATGCATAGATCAGGCTCCCTTCGACGCCGCTGGCAGTCACCACGAATTCGCCTTGCCGCCGATACATGCGTCCTGCCGAATCGGTGAAACTTGCCACCACCGGCTTTACCGGATGCCCGGCGAAGCGTGCGCGGAAATGTTCGCTCCAGCCGACATCGAAGCCGCAGTTTGCCGGCCGCAGCGCGCTGATTGCGACGCCTTGTTTCTCAAGCAGCGGCACCCATGCGCCATCCGACCCGAGCCGCGCCCAACTGCCGCCGCCCAGCGCCAGCACCACGGCATCCGCACGCACCGAGTGCTCGCCGTCCGGCGCGGCAAAGCGCAGCATGCGATCCCCATTCGAATCATTCCAGCCGAGCCAGCGATGGCGCATGTGAAAACGCACGCCGGCTTCGCGCAACCGGTGCAGCCATGCGCGCAACAGCGGCGCCGCTTTCATGTCGGTCGGGAATACGCGGCCGGACGAGCCGACGAAAGTATCGATGCCGAGTCCATGCACCCAATCGCGCAATGCCTGCGGACCGAAGGCGTCGAGCAGCGGCGCAAGTTGTGCGCGCCGCGCGCCGTAGCGTGACAGAAAAGGTTCGTCCGGTTCGGCGTGCGTGATGTTCATGCCGCCTTTGCCCGCCAGCAGGAACTTGCGCCCGACCGAAGGCATCGCATCGTACAGATCGACCCGCGCGCCGCCGCGGATCAACGCTTCGGCCGCCATCAGGCCGCCCGGGCCGCCGCCGATGACCGCCGCCGAGCGGATGTCCGGATTCGAGCCGATGGTCACAATTCTTCCGTCGCCGGCAACCGTATCATGTATTGCCCTGATTTTTCATCGCGCACCATCGTCAGCAGATTGTGCCTTTGCGCGTCCTCCACCAGCTCCTTGAATGAGCGATAGCCGTACGAAGATTCCGCAAAGCCCGGCCTGCGCCGCTTCATGGTTTGCTTGACCTTCGAGCCCCACATTTTTTCTTCTTCGCCGCGTTCTTCGATCAGCGCTTCGATGGTCTCGACAATGAAATCCAGCGCTTCCTGTTGCCTGTCGTCTTCGGGCTTGGACGGCGCCGCCTTGGCAGCGCCATCTTTAGCGCTTTTGGCCGGCGTTTTCTTTTCAGGCTGTTTTCTTTTTGCCTTTTGCTCGCGTACCAGATCGTCGTAAAAAATGAATTCGTCGCAATTGGCGCTCAACAAATCCGACGTCGAATCCTTGACGCCGATACCGATGACATATTTATTGTTCTCCCGCAGCTTCGATACCAGCGGTGAAAAATCCGAATCGCCGCTGATGATGACAAATGCATCGACATGGGATTTGGTATAGCAGAGGTCGAGCGCATCGACCACCATGCGGATGTCGGCCGAGTTCTTGCCCGACTGGCGCACATGCGGAATCTCTATCAATTCGAAGGCGGCTTCATGCATCGTCGCCTTGAAATCCTTGTAGCGATCCCAATCGCAATAAGCCTTTTTGACGACAATGCTGCCTTTCAGCAGCAGCCGCTCCAGCACTCTGCGAATATCGAATTGCGCATATTTGGCATCGCGTACGCCGAGCGCAATATTTTCGAAATCGCAGAACAATGCCATGTTGGTGATTTCAGGTTGTCCGGCCATCGGTTATTCCTCTTGTCTTTCGTGTTTATGGGGAACCATTTACATAGCGCAGATACAGGTCTTCCACTTTCTGCCTGGCCCAAGGCGTTTTTCTTAAAAATTTCAGGCTGGACTTGATGCCTGGGTCGATCTGGAAACATCGGATATTGACGATTTTTCCCATTTCATCCCAACCATAATGTGCAACCAGCCGGATCAACATGTTTTCCAGCGTAATGCCGTGAAGCGGATTGCCGGATTGCGGGTCAGTCATGGTTGTGCATGGTGATAATCAACATTGGAGGTTCGGAAGCCGATGCAGTTCAGCGCGGCGCGGCGCCCGTCAATCGGCGCGGCAAACATCCTTGTTAAGACGCCAACACATCCGAGGCGTGATACGCCATGAATCGGCACCATCGATTGTCATCGGATTCCGCAAACTTTGCACGTGCATAAGAAAAACGTGCAATTTAGCATTACCCGCGTCATTATGTTGTCTGTCATGGCAATTTGTTGAAGTTGCACGCATTTTCCGGCCTGCATCGCCACCAGTAAAAGGAAGCAATCATGCCGATCAAAAAAATTCTTATCGTCGACGATTCTGCCACCATACGTTATTTCCTGGTCGATGTTCTCGTCAAAAACGGTTATGAGGTCATCACGGCGGAGACCGGCGACGAGGCTATCACAAAAGCCAGGGATGAAATGCCGGATCTGGTGCTGATGGACGTGGTCATGCCGGGAATAAACGGTTTTCAGGCGACGCGCGCCATCACCAGGGACGACGCTACCAAACATATTCCGGTGCTGATCCTGACCGGCAAGGACATGGAAACCGATCGCATCTGGGGCTTGCGCCAGGGCGCGACGGAATTCATCAGCAAGCCGATCGAATCGGCGGCGCTGCTTGCAAAAATCAGCGCTCTGGCCTGAGCCGGACGCCGACACGACACGACACGACAAATAAGACAACTTACTCCTGCGATGACGCCTGTTCGCTGCGCCTGGGCCAATCCGGCCAATCCCCGTTATCTCGCATACCATGATCACGAATGGGGCGTGCCGTGCCATGACGAAACGCGATTGTTCGAAATGATCAACCTGGAAGGCGCGCAGGCCGGATTGAGCTGGGAAACGATCCTGAACAAGCGCGACAACTATCGCGCCGCATTCGACGGATGGGATGCCGCGAAAATTGCGCGCTACGATGCAGACAAGGTGGCGCGGCTGCTGGCCGATGCGGGCATCGTGCGCAATCGCCTGAAGATTGCCGCGGCCATTTCGAATGCGCAGGCGTATCTGCGGCTGCACGACGAGGCCGGCGGTCTCGCCCCGTTTCTGTGGGCATATGTCGACGGCACGCCGCTTCGGAGCGCGTGGGCCGCGGATGGCGGCTGGCCGGCGAAAACGCCGCTGTCGGACCGCATCTCCAAAGACCTATCGAAACGGGGTTTCAAGTTCGTCGGCTCGACCATCGTCTACGCTTACATGCAGGCGATCGGCATCGTCAACGACCATGGCGCAGATTGCTTTCTCCATCGGCCGATCGCCGCGCGAGATACCTGATCGATTCAAGCGGATTGCATTTCCGCGCTTGATCGGATCCCGGCTCCGGCACTTGCAACGCGTGAAGCTGTCGTTCTATTTTCTAAAGAAAATCTCTCTCTTTGAAGCGTCTTAGTTCCCGGCCTGCCGGTGGATTGCTGCAAACAGCGCAGCCAGCGTCGACAACACGGCGCCGAAATCCTTCACCGGCTCGGTTTCGTCCCAGATGTAATGCAGCATCACCGCCTCGAATTCCGGACGTTTTGTTCTGGCGGTGACCGCATGCGCGCGATCGATCGCCTTGAGAAACTGGCGCCGCATGTTCGGCATCACCGGCAGATGCTGGCTGTCGTCGAGAAATTCGAATCCTGCCGGGAGCGACGAACCCTTGAGCTGGAATTCGAGTTTTTCAAAAACCGCCGGCGGCAATTTCTTCGCCAGTTCGCACGCGTTTTCCTGCAGCTTCAGCAACAGGCTGAAGCCGGCGGGATAGACGGTGCCGGCATCGTCTCGCTCCGACAGAAAGACCGAAGCGCGCAGCGAATAGTCCGCATCCTCCACATCTGCATATGTGTGCTGTTCGCCGGGGCGCGCCGCGGGCCAGAAAAACAGATTGCCCGGCGTGCTCGGATCGTCGGCGTCAGGGAAAAAATGCGATGCTATATAGTCCGCCTGTGCTCCGGCATCGGACAGCATCTTTCGCATCGGCGCTGCCAGCTTGTTCAATGTTGCAGCGGCCAGCGCGGCGGTGGCGGCGATGTCGGTATTCGAAAGATCATCGACTATGTAATTGTGCAGAGGCAGCAGCAGCGCGTTGGGATCGAGTACGGGAGGGTTCGGCATTTTCTCGGATTTTTTGTTTCGTATCGGCAGGATTGAACGATGATAGCGCACTGTGCATCGTTAATTCAACTGCGCAACAGGTTTAATCGAATGCCATCCGATGATTTTCGGCCCTCAAATAACGCCGGCTTTTTTCATGGCGCCGCTACCGCAACCGGCCTGGGTGCGATGCGTGCTTCACGGATCGGCAGATTCACCAGTGCCGCCGCCGCCGCAAGCACGATATCCGCATACCACATCCATGTGTAATCGCCGTATCGCGCGAAAGACAGTCCGCCAAGCCATGCACCGAAGAAGCCGCCGATCTGATGCGACAGCAGCGTCAATCCGAACAGCGTTGCCAGATACCGGGTGCCGAACAGTTTGCCGACCAGTCCCGCTGTCGGCGGCACGGTGGCCAGCCAGGTAAAGCCGAGCGCGGCGGCGAAAATATAAAAAGTCCACGCAGTCTTGGGCGCGAGCAGATATAGCACGATGATCACTGCGCGGCTGGCATACATCAGCACCAGCAAATGCTTCATCCTGTAACGCGACGACAGCGCACCGGCGGTCAGGCTGCCGGCGATATTGAACAGCCCGATCAGCGCCAGCGCGGTTGCCGATACGCCTGCCGGCAAACTGCACAGCGCGACTTCGCCCGGCAGATGCGTGACAAGGAATGCGATATGGAAGCCGCAGGTAAAGAATCCGGCATGCAGGCAAAGATAGCTCGGGTCGCGCAATGCAATGCGGATTTGCCGCCCGAGTCCGATGGATGCCGGCTCGGCCGATGGGACGGACGACGGCATGGATAAAGTCGCGGCACGCTTGCGTAACGGCCATGCGAGCGGAATGGTGAACAGTGTCGTGACCGCCATCGTCAGCATTGCGGCAACCCAGCCTGTCGTGCTGATGATCGCCTGCATCAACGGCGCAAATACGAATTGGCCGAACGAACCGCCGGCATTGATGAAGCCGGCCGCGAATGCGCGCCGCTCGGCCGGCAGGCGCTGCGAGGTCGCGCCGATCAAAATCGAGAAACTGCCGGCGCCGGCGCCGGCCGCGCTCAAGATGCCCATCGTCAGCATCAGGCTCCATTGAGAATGCATGAACGGCGTCAGCGCGGTGCCGACCGCCAGCATTACCGCTCCTGCAATGATGACCCGAACCGAACCGTATTTGTCGGCGATCGCGCCGAATACAGGCTGCGCGGCGCCCCAGACGAATTGGCCGATCGCGATCGCAAAACTGATCGACACGATTCCCAACCGTGTCGACGTATTGATCGGCGATACGAACAGTCCGGTCGTCTGGCGCGCGCCCATCGTGATCATCAGGATCGCGGCTGCCGCAAGCATCAGCATCCATGCCGCGCGTGGAGTGAGTTCAGTCTGGTTTGGCATCGGAACACTCGTCAAATGAAAGAATTGTATCAGTGCGATATCGGGATGAAAGAGTCGGACCGCATATGGCGTATCGACGGTCAGCGCAAAAATCGGTCATATTAATATGCATATACATATAAATTCGTGAATGGATTATAGTGTGTATGCACATAAATTGCCGGTGCTTTAAAAATTCCTTTTCTCGAAAACTTTTGCAAATCGAGGTGAAACAATGAATTCCCGGGAAACCACGGATGTCTGGCAGGCCATGAAGCTGCAATGCGGGCGGCGCTTTCCGCGTCCGGCGTTGCAACCAGAGAGCAGCTTCGTGAACGGACAGGGCTGGAATTCCTCAGCAGCATCGGACGTGGCGAACTGCCGACGGCGCCGATTGCCGACCTGATCGACTTTGTGCCGATTGCGGTCGAAGCCGGGCGGGTATCTTGCAATGCTTCATATCCGGCAGGCCGGCACAACACGGAGTTTCATCAAGGACGCTGTCTCCGTTCGCTGAACGGTGTCGGCTAATCAAGATAGATGCGGAAGGCATTGATGATCCGAAGCATGCAGGTGTGACTATTCCGAAAAATTTCTGCCATCGCCGCAAAAACGGACGCTGTGAAAAGCTTGATCGGAACAGGACAACGATTTACATAAACCAAGGATGGAAAAAATCGGCGATGGGCCGGGTAATGAATGAAGTTGAATATAAGCGCCGGATATAAAAAAAGCCCGCTCGAAGAGCAGGCTTGAATCTATATCAAAGAGGAGACATAGAAGAGACGGACGGAGTATAAGAAAACAAAAGTCATTAATCCAATTCCTGTTTTGAATATCAGTTATAAGCCTTTGAAATATCTTGCTTTTCGATGGATATATATTACCCATCATCGCGCCATGGGCGAAGAGACAACAGAACATGTCGATAAATCGCCCATACCATATAGTCACTTGATCATATGGTCGCTTGTAGCGACGGCATAGGCTGCAATGCGTCGACCAAAGGCGCGTCGAACATGAGCAGGCTGAAATCAGAATCGAAGAGTTGATCGGCGGGTTGGATTGAAAAAGCATGACGGCCATCCGGCAGAAGCCGGATGGCCGTCATGCTCGATCCTTCCGCCGCTTGCGGCTGCGGCCGGGCAACAGCCTATGCCTTGGGGCGGCTTGCCTTGCGCTTCGGCGCCAGCATCGTATGACGGCAGGTGCTTGCACCGCACAGGCATGCGTAATCGCGTTTGACGGCCGGTGTGTGGCGCTCGGTAACAATCAATCCATAATCGTAATTGAGCTCTTCTCCGCGAAGTATGTCGCGCAATGCGTGAATGAAGATTCGGCCGTCTTCTTCCCTTGCTTCGCAATTCGGCGCGCAACAATGATTAATCCAGCGGGTATCGTTGCCGCCGACGGCGCCGTCGATCATTTTTCCGTTATCCAAGCTGAAATAAAACGTATGGCAAGGATTGTCCGGATCGGAATCGGCGCGTTTCTCGGCCTGTTTTACGGTAATGCGTTCCCCTTCGTATTCGGCGATGCGGGCGCCAGCCGCGATCTTGCGGGTGGCAAATACGCCTCTACCGTGAATTGATGAATGTCTGACGGCAATTGCCGGGATGCGATCATGAGATGGGAGTTCTGCGTATCGGGAGCGGTTCATTTCGTCTTGATAATAACGCCGGCAAATCGTCCGGCGATGTTCGGTGGAGTGATCATCCACAAAGTTCAAACAATAAATCGCCGCGACAGCAAGTGCAGTGACAAAGCGCAAATGTCGATTGCATGCGCTGCCGCGAAAAATTGTTATGCGGATTATAGCGGGGCTCTTGCTTATATGCTAATCCGGCGGCAGATTGTCGCCGGCCCCGTTGTCATTTTGCGAATCGCAATTGCTCTCTGTGCAGGCAGGCAACGCAAATATGAGGTCGACTGCGCGATTGACTCTGCCGGTGGTCAAGCAGCGGCTTCATCGAAAGTTGCATGGGAATTCGAATGAAGAATGCGTGAAAAATGAGGCCGTCGATCGCACTTCAGTTTTTTGATGCCGCATTCGTTGCGGTTTGGCGACAACGACAGCAATCGGACGCGACTGCTGCCATTGCTCCTCGCATGCGATTCATTTGAAATGGCAACAGGTGGCGAAGGAAGGATGATCGGTCATGGAAATTGACATGCCGCCGGAGTTTTAATAAAGACGATGCGTCCGGCTTGCCATCAATTCTGCCGCAGGATTGCAACGTAACAGCGATCGGTATGCAGTGCGGAAAAGCAATCGCCTGGTTTATGAAAAACGCAAATGAATTTCAAGTATGCGCTTTCCCTGTCATCAATTGATGGCGGTACATAAAAATAATTTTAGACATGCAAACAAGATTTTTCAATGGATATCGTCATTCATTGCAGAGCCGATAATGCTATATCGGCATCTCTGTTTTCATCTATGTAACGCATCTCAAAATTAATCATTTTTTTCAGCAAATTATGTAGCGGATGCGATGAAAGAGCGCGTATTATTAAATTGCGATGTAGAAATGCAGCATCTGAATCCGGCAGAAAATTACCGGTGGATTCACATCAAAGGACGCGTCCAAATGAAAATCTTCGACAATTACGCAGCACGATATGAACGAACTCGCGAAGAAGAATTTTCTTTGCAGGAATACCTCGAATTATGCAAAAGCGATCGCCTCGTTTATGCAAGCGCCGCTGAAAGAATGCTTGCTGCAATCGGCGAGCCGGAACTGATCGACACACGGCACGATTCGCGGCTGTCGCGAATTTTCGCCAACAAGGTCATCAAGATATATCCGGCGTTTCGCGAGTTCTACGGCACCGAAGAAGTGATCGAGCAGGTGGTGGCCTATTTCCGCCATGCCGCGCAAGGCCTGGAAGAACGCAAACAGATTCTTTACCTGTTGGGACCGGTCGGCGGCGGAAAATCGTCGATTGCCGAAAAACTAAAATCGCTGATGGAACATGTGCCGTTCTATTGCATCAAGGGTTCGCCGGTCAATGAATCGCCGCTCGGCCTGTTCAATGAAGCCGAAGACGGTGTGATCCTGGAAGAGGATTACGGAATTCCGCGCCGCTATCTGCGCACCATTCCGAGCCCGTGGGCCGTCAAGCGCCTGCATGAATTCAACGGCGACATCAATCAGTTCCGCGTCGTCAAGCGTTATCCATCGGTGCTGAAACAGATTGCCGTTGCGAAAACAGAACCGGGCGATGAAAACAACCAGGATATTTCATCGCTGGTCGGCAAGGTCGATATCCGCAAGCTGGAAGAATATTCGCAGGACGATCCGGATGCGTACAGCTATTCCGGCGGCTTGTGCCTGGCCAACCAGGGCATGCTGGAATTCGTCGAAATGTTCAAGGCGCCGATCAAGGTGCTGCACCCGTTGCTGACCGCCACCCAGGAAGGCAACTACAAAGGCACCGAAGGTTTCGGCGCGATTCCGTTCGACGGCATGGTATTGGCGCACTCGAACGAGTCGGAATGGAAGGCGTTCAAGAACAACAAGAACAATGAAGCGTTCCTCGATCGCATCTATATCGTCAAAGTGCCGTACTGCCTGCGCGTGACCGACGAGATCAAGATTTACGACAAGCTGGTGCGCAACTCCTCGCTTTCGAAAGCGCCTTGCGCGCCCGGCACACTGAAGATGATGGCGCAATTTGCGGTCCTGTCGCGCCTGAAAGTTCCGGAAAACTCGAGCGTCTACAGCAAGATGCAGGTCTATGACGGCGAAAACCTGAAAGACACCGATCCGAAGGCGAAATCGAAGCACGAATACAGCGACTATGCCGGTGTCGATGAGGGCATGAATGGATTGTCGACGCGCTTTGCGTTCAAGATACTGTCCAAGGTATTCAACTTCGACAGCACCGAAGTCGCGGCCAACCCGGTGCATTTGCTGTATGTGCTGGAACAGCAGGTCGGGCGCGAACAGTTCCCGCCGGAAACCGAACAGAAGTATTTATCGTACATCAAGGAATATCTGGCGCAGCGTTATGTCGAGTTCATCGGCAAGGAAATCCAGACTGCCTATCTGGAAAGCTATTCCGAATACGGCCAGAATATTTTCGATCGCTACGTGACGTTTGCCGATTTCTGGATTCAGGATCAGGAATTCCGCGATCCCGACACCGGCGAGAGCTTCAATCGCGATTCGCTGAACAACGAGCTGGAGAAAATCGAGAAGCCGGCCGGTATTTCGAATCCGAAAGACTTCCGCAATGAAATCGTCAACTTCGTATTGCGGACGCGCGCGCAAAATGCCGGAAAAAACCCGGCGTGGACCGGATACGAAAAATTCAGAAGCGTGATCGAGAAGAAGATGTTCTCGAATACCGAAGAATTGCTGCCGGTGATTTCATTCAACGCGAAAGCCAGCGCGGACGATGCCAACAAGCACAAGGAATTTGTTTCGCGGATGGTGGCGAAAGGCTATACGGCCAAGCAGGTGCGGCTGTTGTGCGAGTGGTATCTGCGCGTGAGGAAGTCGTCGTAACGGGATAGGCGCTCAACGGAGTTTGCCATTTGTACAAGCGAAAAATCCGGCAGAACATTTTCATCCCGGCGAAAGCCGGGATTCAGTGTCTTGCAACGGACGCCTCTGGGTTTCGGCTCTCATCCCGTTCCTTTTCCCGAAGGAGAGGAATTGGAGAGGACGACGGCCGGAATGGCGGGTGTGATTTTTCATGAATGCTCAGTAGTCAGTTTTGCCGTGATCCGGACGCGATGGTCCGATTCGCGGTAGTTGCGCGAGCAGGAGACCATATTGACTTACCTCATCGATCGACGTTTGCAAAGCAAGAACAAATCCGCCGTCAACCGCGACCGCTTTCTAAGGCGTTACAAGGGGCAGATCAAGCAGGCTGTTGCACAAGCAATAAAAGGCCGTTCCATCACCGACATTGCCAATGGCGAGAAGGTGTCGATTCCATCCAAGGATGTCAACGAGCCAAGCTTCGGCCATACTCGCGGCGGTGTCTGGGAAACAGTCAGTCCCGGCAACAAGGATTATCTGAAAGGGGACAAGGTTCAGCGCCCGAAAGGCGGTTCGGGTTCCGGCAAGGGCAATGCAGGCAACAGCGACGAGACGACGCAGGACGACTTCGTGTTCGAATTGACCCGCGAAGAGTTCATGAATTATTTCTTCGAGGATCTCGAACTGCCGAACATGATCAAGACGCAACTCGCCTCGATCACCGACTTCAAGACGCAGCGCGCCGGTTACACGGTATCCGGCACGCCCGCCAACATCCATGTGCTGCGCTCGTTGCGCGGCGCGCTGGGGCGGCGCATCGCGGTCGGCGGCAAGTCGAAAAAGCGTTTGGAGCAGGCGGAGCAGGAACTCGAGCAATTGCTGCTGATCGTGCCGGAAGAGAATCCGGCCGTACTCAAACTCAAGCGCGAGATCGACGATCTGCGCGCCCGGCTGCAGGCGATTCCGTTTATCGATCCATTCGACCTGCGCTACAGCAACCGGATCAAGGTGCCCAAGCCATCGACCAAGGCCGTGATGTTCTGCATCATGGATGTGTCCGGTTCGATGGATCAGACCAAGAAGGAAACCGCCAAGCGGTTTTTCATACTGCTGTACCTGTTCCTGGCGCGCGCCTACGACAAGATCGACGTTGTCTTCATCCGTCATCACACGTCAGCGACGGAGGTCGACGAGAATGAATTCTTCAACTCGCGCGAATCGGGCGGCACCGTGGTGTCGTCGGCGCTGCATCTGCTGACCAGGATCCTGCACGAGCGTTATTCGAGCACCGACTGGAATGTATATGTCGCGCAGGCATCGGACGGCGACAACTGGGACAAGGATTCCGTCAGCTGCCGCCAGTTGCTGATCAATACCGTGATGCCGGCGGTGCAGTATTTCGCGTACGTTGAAATCACCGACGGCGAACCGCAAAATCTGTGGCATGAATACACGCAGATACTGAATCATCATCCGCATTTTGCAATGCAGAAAATCGAGGCGCCGGCCGATATTTATCCGGTATTCCGCGAACTGTTCAAGAAGCAGCCGAAATGATCAAAGTCATCGAAAAAAACAGCGAATCATCAGGCAGGCAGCGCCGCCTGCCTGATCAGTCGGAATGGACCTTCGATCTGATCGAGCAGGCGCACGAAGAAATCCGCCGCGTCGCGGAGAATTTCGGGCTCGACACCTATCCGAATCAGCTCGAAATCATCACGGCCGAGCAAATGATGGATGCCTATGCATCGGTCGGCATGCCGGTGTCGTACAGCCACTGGTCGTTCGGCAAGCATTTCCTGTCGACTGAAAAAAGCTACAAGCGCGGCCAGATGGGCCTGGCTTACGAGATCGTGATCAACTCCGATCCGTGCATTGCGTATCTGATGGAAGAAAACAGCCTGATGATGCAGACGCTGGTGATTGCGCACGCGGCGTACGGACACAACTCGTTCTTCAAGGGCAACTACCTGTTCCGCACCTGGACCGATGCGGAAGCGATCATCGATTACATGCTGTTCGCCAAGAATTACATCGCCGAATGCGAACGGCGGCACGGCGTCGAAGCGGTCGAACTGCTGCTCGACTCGTGTCATGCGCTGCAAAACTACGGCGTCGACCGCTACAAGCGCCCGGCCAAGCTGTCGCTGGCGGAAGAAAATGCGCGTCAGAACGAGCGCGAAGCCTATTTGCAGACGCAGATCAACGACTTGTGGCGCACGCTGCCGCGCCGCAAGGAAGCGGCAGCGGCCGACGACAGCGATCCGCATCGCTTTCCATCGGAGCCGCAGGAAAACCTGTTGTATTTCATCGAGAAATCGGCTCCGCTGCTGGAGCCGTGGCAGCGCGAGATCGTCCGCATCACGCGCAAGATTTCGCAATATTTTTATCCGCAGCGCCAGACCCAGGTGATGAACGAAGGCTGGGCCACGTTCTGGCATTACACGATTCTCAATCAGCTATACGACGAAGGCATCGTCGGCGACGGCTTCATGATGGAATTTTTGCAAAGCCATACCAACGTGGTCTATCAGCCGCCGATCACCAGTTCGTATTACAGCGGCATCAATCCGTATGCGCTCGGGTTTGCGATGATGCGGGATATCCGCCGCATCTGCGAAGAACCGACCGATGAAGACCGCTACTGGTTTCCCGACATCGCCGGCGGCGACTGGCGTAAAACGCTCGATTTTGCGATGCGCAACTTCAAGGATGAAAGCTTCATCGCGCAATATCTGTCGCCCAAACTGATTCGCGATTTCCACTTCTTTGCGGTTCTGGACGACGATCAGGAAGAGAAGCTGACGGTGTCGGCAATTCACGACGAAGCCGGCTACCGTTACGTGCGGCAGCAACTGGCCAACCAGTACAACCTCGGCAATCGCGAACCGAATATCCAGGTGTGGTCGGTCAACACGCATGACGACCGTGCGCTGACATTGCGGCATACCCAGTTTCAGCGCCGGCCGCTGAATCAGCAGACCGAAGAAGTATTGAAGCATGTCGCGCGGCTATGGGGTTTCGACGTCAAGCTGGAAACCGTCGATCCGCAGGGCGAAGTGCTCGATACGCTCGAATGCAAATGGGAAAAGCGTCACCGCGGCAGCTAGCGCGGTTTTCGTATGCGTGTATGGGCGCTGCGGGCCGCTTTGGGGCGCATTGCGGCGTTGCTCATCGCTTGTGTGGCGCGCCACACTGCGCTCCTCGCGCCTTGCCCTGCACCCCAAACCAACCCGCATTACCCGCACACGCATACGAAAACCGCTCTGCGCGAGCCGCAAACACGGCACGGCGTCCGGGCAGGCCGTAACCGCTGCTGACGCCGGGCGAACGATTTCGAAGACGCAGCATTGCACCGCAATCGAACTTCGTTGCGCGTGCATGATCGATTGAATCCGCAGCCCTCGCTGCAAAGCGGATTGCATTACGCAAACATATGGCTTGAACGCGCGTCCGGACTGAAACAATCCGGGCAAGCATCTGGTTCAACTCCCTGTAAATTTTTCCGCCCTCCCTGTAGATTCTTCTGTTTCATCGCGGTCGCACAGCATGCGCTTGCCGCGCTGTGCCGCCGGTCTGATTCTGTTTGAAGAAAATAAATGAAGCATGCTGCCTGGCATGCGCTTTGCCTTCTTAAAACGGCCATATCCATTGCAAGCAGATCCATCACATATCGTCATATTGCAGAAGGAGAATCCGCATGTCATATCCTGTGCTCAAACGAAATAACCAGGCCGCTTTGTTCGGGCTTGCCGCAGCGGGCATATTGATCAGTGCCTTGACCGTCCATCCGCAAACAGTTTCGGAAGATGCGGCCTCCCGAAGTCAAGCCGGTTCGGGCGTCGGTCTGATGAATAAAAGCGCCCAGGCCGGAACCGCTTCCGGTGCGGCCGGCACTTCATCCGCTGCAACGACCGGATCAGGCAAGGCCGCCGCCGGCAGCGGCACAGTAAGCGCATCCGACCGCAATCTGATGCGTGAATTGGCTAACGCCAATCTTTCTGAAATTGCCACGGCGAAGCTTGCGCAAAGCAATTCAAAGAATGAAAAGGTGCGTACCTTCGCCCAGAAGATGGTTGACGACCATACGAAGGCGCTTGACGACCTGACGCAACTCGCACAATCGAAAGGCGTGTCGCTGCCTGCGCAACCCGATTCAAAGCATCAGGCCGTTGCGAAAAAACTTGGCGCGCTTTCCGGCGACGCGTTCGATCGCCAGTACATTGCGCAGGCAGGGGTGAAGGATCATCGCGATACCCAGCGTTTGCTGCAGCGTGTCAGCACGCGAGCCGGGGATACGGACCTCAAGGCATACGCCGGCAAGATTCGGCCGACAGTCGACCAGCATTTGACCATGGCTGAACAAATGCGTGGCGGCAAGCAAGCCCGCGCCGGCTCGGGAGGTTGATATTCCCTGTGCGGCAACATGATTTTTTGCAGTCTCACTTAAAGGAAAAACCATGGATAACGACGACGTGATTTCAACCCTGAACGATTTGATCGAAACATCCAAGGACGGTGAGGAAGGATTTCGAACCTGCGCAGAAGATATCAGTGATCCGCAACTCAAATCGCTGTTCGCTGAACGCGCGCAAGGCTGCAGCATGGCCGTAAGCGAGTTGCAGGAACAGGTGCGCTCCCTGGGCGGCGATCCGGAAAAAAGCAGCAGCATCAGCGGCAAGCTGCACCGCCGCTGGGTCGATATCAAATCCGCCATCACGGGGAAAGATGATGAAGCCATTCTGAGCGAATGCGAACGGGGAGAAGATGTTGCGGTATCGAGTTACCGCAAAGCGCTTGAAAAGGATTTGCCGCCGAATATCCGAAGCCTTGTCGAGCGTCAATACAACGGCGTGCTGCGCAATCATGACCAGGTAAAGAGTTTGCGCGAACAAATCAGGACGGCGAAAAATCTGACACGATAATCCGGCATTATTGCCTCAAACGGAGTATGGCGGTTGCCGCGCCGGCAGAGTGCACTTTTTCTCGATGCAGCAGTTAACATGAGACAAGGTGCGCCGATGCCGGCATGTTCTTTTGCCGGATGGCTTATCCCGCTGCCTGTCTTTCAATACCGCTCAACACGATTCCGCATGCGGCGCTGCCTTGTCATGGCGGCAGCGCATCCCCGTTTTCGCCGCTGATCAGAACCGTAATGGCAATTTATCCCGTTTCGGCAAACTTTCCCGCCGAGGGGCGAACCATGCCGGTCAAACGCTTCGTTGGCGCATAGCCGCATAAAAATGCGGTGCGGTAAAATAGCAGCCCTGCTGACTGCCGAACCGCTCCATCGACTGGATGGTTCATTTACCAGCCTTACCCGGAAATAGTGCGCATGTTGCGATTGACTGATGTTCAACTCCCGCTCGATCATCCCGACGCCGATATCAAAGACGCCATTCTTGCGCGGCTCGGCATCGCGGCTGATGAATTGATCGGCTATTCGATTTTTCGCCGCAGTCATGATGCGCGCAAAAAAAGCGCCGTCATGCTGATTTATGCGCTCGATGTCGAAGCCGAAAATGAAGAAGCGATATTGCAACGCCTGCGAGGCAACCGGCATGTGTCTCCGACGCCGGACACCGGTTATCGTTTCGTCGCACAGGCGCCGGCCGGACTGGCCGCGCGGCCGGTCGTGATCGGCACCGGTCCATGCGGTATTTTTGCCGGATTGATTCTGGCGCAGATGGGATTCCGTCCGGTCATTCTGGAACGCGGAAAATCCGTGCGCGAGCGCACCAAGGATACGTTCGGCCTGTGGCGCAAAAGAGAACTTCACCCGGAATCGAATGTGCAGTTCGGCGAAGGCGGCGCCGGCACGTTTTCCGACGGCAAGCTCTATAGCCAGATCAAGGATCCGAAACATTACGGACGCAAGGTGCTGACGGAATTCGTCAAGGCCGATGCGCCGCCGGAAATCCTGTATGTCAGCAAGCCGCATATCGGCACGTTCCGGCTGGTCAAGATGGTCGAGCATATGCGTGCAACGATCGAAGCGCTCGGCGGCGAATTCCGTTTTCAAAGCAAGGTCGACGACATCGACATCGACAACGGCCAGGTGCGCGGCGTGATGCTCGCCGGCGGCGAATACATCGCCGCCGATCATGTGGTGCTGGCAATCGGCCACAGTGCGCGCGATACATTCCAGATGCTGTACGACCGCGGCGTCTACGTCGAGGCCAAACCGTTTTCGCTCGGCTTCCGGATCGAGCATCCGCAGTCATTGATCGATCGCTGCCGCTTCGGACCGAGCGCCGGCAATCCTGTCCTGGGCGCGGCCGATTACAAGCTGGTGCATCACTGCACCAATGGCCGCTCGGTCTACAGTTTCTGCATGTGTCCGGGCGGCACGGTGGTGGCGGCGACCTCCGAACCCGAGCGCGTCGTCACCAACGGCATGAGCCAGTATTCACGCAACGAACGCAACGCCAACAGCGGCATCGTGGTCGGCATTACGCCGGCCGATTATCCGGGCCATCCGCTGGCCGGCATTGCGTTTCAGCGGCAGTGGGAGTCCCGTGCATTCGAACTGGGAGGCAAAAACTACGATGCGCCGGGGCAGCTGGTCGGCGATTTCATCGCCAACCGGCGTTCGACCGAATTCGGGTCGGTGCTGCCTTCGTACAAACCGGGCGTGCATCTGGGCGAGCTTGATTCTTCGTTGCCCGATTACGCGATTGCAGCCATCCGCGAGGCGCTGCCTGAATTCGACAAGCAGATCAAGGGTTTTGCGATGCACGATGCGGTGCTGACCGGGGTCGAGACGCGCACTTCTTCGCCGATCCGGATCAAGCGCAACGATCGTTTCCAGAGCCTCAATACGCGCGGGCTGTTTCCGGCCGGAGAAGGCGCCGGTTATGCGGGCGGAATCCTGTCCGCCGCGGTCGACGGCATCAAGGTGGCCGAGGCGGTCGCGTTGAGCATGACCGGCGCCTGATTCCTCATCAGGCTTACAGCCAACCCGACTTTTTAAAGCGATAGTAGAGAAACGCGCAGACCCCGCCCATGATGGCGAGAGCGACCGGATAGCCGTATTCCCATTGCAGTTCAGGCATCACCTTGAAATTCATGCCCCAGATGCCGGCGAACGCGGTGGCAACCGCAAAAATTGCAGCCCATGCCGCCAGTCGCTTGTTCACTTCGCTCTCATCGATGGTGACCATCGACAGGTTCACCTGGATCGCGGTGCCGATGGTGTCGCGAATCGCATCGATCGATGTGTTTATCCGGTAGAGATGGTCGTACACATCGCGGAAATATTCCTGCGTTTCGATGCAGACCGGCGGCACCCGGCCGCCGAAAAGCTTTCCGATGGCTTCCATCAGCGGCGCAGTCGCATGCCGCAACGTTATCATTTTGCGCTTGAGTTCATATAGCCGTTCGATATTGGCGCGTTGCGAACCCTTGCTGAAAATCTGATCCTCAATGGTTTCGAGTTCCGTTTCCAGCGCTTCGATCACCGGAAAATAGCGGTCGACTACCGCATCTATCAGCGCGTACAGGACAAATGCCGAACCTTTCTTGAGCTGTTGGGGCTCCTGCTCGCAGCGCGCACGCACGCCCAGGAATCCTTGCTGACTGCGATTGCGGATTGACAGCACATAATTCTCGGCGACGAAGATATCGACTTCGCCGACATTCAATGCGCCATCCGTCAGTTCCACGGTATGCACCACCGCGAACAGCGAATCGCCGTATTCCTCGATTTTCGGCCGTTGATGGCCGTGCCGCGCGTCTTCAACCGCCAGTTCATGCAGGTTGAATTCGGCCTGCATCTCCTCGAGTTCCGACTCTTCCGCATCTTTCAGCGCGACCCAGACAAAGCAGTCGGGACGCTCGAGGTAATCGCTGATTTCCGCAATCGGGATATCGCACAGTTTTTTGCCTTCCTGATAGGCGGCGCAATTGATGAGCATCGATGGAAACCTCCAAAAAGAATGCCGATGCGGCGTGATTTGATCAGCGTCAGCTTACACGGACTTTCTTCGCGCTCGCCACTTCTTTTTGCAGGATGATGCTGCCGGCCGGATTTCACATGCGGAGGATATGCGTATCCTGATTGCGCAGCAGATCGGTAAAGTCTTCCGCCGCTACCGCTTCGCTGTAGTAAAAGCCTTGTGCGGAAAGGCATCCGTGCGACATCAGAAAGCCGACTTGCTGCGCGGTTTCCACGCCTTCTGCCAGAACCTTCAGATGCAGGCTCTGCGCCATTGCGATAATGGCAGTGACCAGCGCGGTGTCGTTTGAGTTCCGGCCGATGCCGTTGACGAAAGAGCGATCGATTTTCAGTGCGTGAATCGGAAAACGCTGCAAGTATGCGAGGCTGGAATAGCCGGTGCCGAAATCGTCGATCGACAATTGTATTCCCATGTCGCTCAGCTGCTTGAGCATGGCGATGTTGTCGTCGCTACGCTGCAGCAGGATGCTCTCGGTAAGCTCCAGGTCGAGTGCGTTCGGAGATAATCCGGCTTCATCGAGAATCTGTTTGATCATGTTCTGAAAGTTCGGCTGGCTGAACTGGCGCGGCGACAGGTTGACTGCAATCCGCAGTTTGGGATAGCCGAGGTTGTGCCAATACTTGAGCTGCTGGCATGCTTTCCGCAATACCCATTCGCCGATCGGCACTATCAGGCCGGTCTCTTCGGCGACCGTAATGAAAGGACCGCAGGAAATCGGAACTTTTCTGCCGCTTTGCCGATGCCGCAGCAATGCTTCGGATGAAAATATCGTACCGCTTTCCAGGTCTATCTGCGGCTGATAATGCAGCATGAATTCATCGCGCTCCAATGCGCGGCGCAAACGATTGGCCAGCCCGAGGCGCCGTTGCGCCGCCTTGTTCAGCGCCGGCGTGAAAAACTGGTAATTGCTGCGCCCTTTTTCCTTGGCGTAGTACATCGCCGTATCGGCCGCGCGCATCAGGCTTTCTGCGTCTGTGCCATTGTCCGGATACACGCTGATGCCGATGCTGGCGCTCACATGCAGTTCGTGGCGCTCGACGGTGAACAGCAGATCCAGTGCATCCAGCACTTTCTGCGCCACCACTGCGCTGTCGCTGCTGCCGGCCTGTAATGGAAGACTGAGCACGAACTCATCCCCTCCTATCCGCGCCACGCTGTCGCCCTCGCGCAGGCACTGCTGCAAACGCAGCGCAACGGTTTTCAGCAAGCGGTCCCCGGTCTGGTGGCCGAGCGAATCGTTGACGTGTTTAAAGTAATCCAGATCGATGTACAGGATCGCCAGCTGCGTCATGTTGCGGTGCGCATAGGCAATCGCCTGCCCGATGCGATCCTGTAGCAGGATGCGGTTGGGCAGGCCGGTCAATGCATCATAGTGCGCCATGTAGCGGATACGCTGTTCCGCCTGCTGGCGTTCGATGTTTTCCGTTTCCAGGCTGGCATTGACTTGAGCGAGTTCGGCAGTGCGTTGAACGACACGTTCTTCCAGTCCGTCATAGGCATCCTGCAGCTCTGTTTCGACTTGCCGGCGCACTGCAATTTGCTGTTGCAATTGCAGGTTTTGCTCCGCCAGCTGCTTTTGCAGCGCGCGCAGCGTCATATGCGTCGTCACCCGTGCGAGCACTTCTTCTATCTGAAAAGGCTTTGTCAGATAATCCACACCGCCTGCCTTGAACCCGGCGACTTTGTGGCTGGTGTCGCTCGTCGCGCTCATGAAGATGACCGGAATATCTTTCGTTTTCACGGATGCCTTCAGGCGGCGGCAGGTTTCAAAACCATCCACGGCCGGCATCATCGCGTCCAGCAAAATCAGGTCCGGCTGTATCGACTGCGCGAGCCTCATGCCTTGTTCTCCGTCCTGAGCGACGGCCACCGAAAAGCCATGGTGTTCCAGATACGCCGACAACAGCTTTACATTGGCCGGCGTGTCGTCCACGATCAGAATGGTTTGTGTTTGCATGCTGATGCGACCTTGGTTCGTGTTCTCATGCAGCTTGTCCGATAACGGCCGTTTATTCCGGTGTCCGGAAAATGAGCCGGATGAACTGGTCGCATGCGTTGGGGATCGAGGGACGTAGTCGGAGTAGCGTTTATCCGCCGGCTGGATTGACAATAACCGGCAAGAATTCCGTTTGCTGGATGGCGGGAAGCGACGCTGCCGATGCAGCAAGCAGGTATGTTGCCTATCCAGTGATATTGCATAAAATAAGTCTGTGAGTTGATCGAATGAGCGCCATACCGATTTCGCTGATGGTAAAGATAATGCCGGCGCGCCTGCCACGGTATTTCTTGAAAATTGCGTCTGGTTAACAATGCGCTCTAGGATTACCAGTAGCAAAATTGGACTTCAGGTTTTCATGCGAGTTCATCATGGCCCGCATGAATTTCATCCATCAGTGAGCGTGCGTCAATAGCACGCGAAATTAATCAATGGCGCCGACCACCGCTGTCAACATGCTGATTGCGCCGGCTTCGATGCCGTCGACGGCAATCGAGATTGCTTCGTCATTCCGCTTGGTCCCGACGATATACAGCAACGGCGAGAAATGCTCCGGCGTCGGCACTGCCAGTTCGGCATCGCGGCCCCATTGCGGGTAATCGATCAGCTGCTCGATCTCGTTCCGGATCAGGCAGTCGCGTACCTTGTCGTTGAAACGCACTGCCCAGTCCGGTGCCGGACCATTGCCTCGGGTCATCATCCGCAGGTTATGCACGACATCGCCGGTGCCGATAATCAGAATGCCTGCATCGCGCAGCACCGCGAGCTTGCGGCCGAGCTCATGGTAGTGAGCATTGGATTGCGTGCCATCGATGCTTAACTGGATCACCGGCACGTCCGCATGCGGAAACGCCTTGATCAATACCGACCAGGTGCCATGATCGAGACCCCATGAATGGTCCATCTGGACATCGACCGGCGCCAGCAGATCGCGCACGCGCGCCGCCAGCGCAGGATCGCCCGGCGCCGGATATTGCAGATCGAACAGCGTCTGCGGAAAGCCGCCGAAATCGTGAATCGTTCTGGGGGCAGCCATGGCAGTGACGGCCGTGCCGCGCGTGGTCCAGTGCGCGGAAACCGCCAGAATCGCTTTCGGCCGCGGCATCGATGCGCCCAATTGCTGCCAGACGGCGGTATACCGATTTTCCTCCAGGGCATTCATCGGACTGCCGTGGCCGAAAAAAATTGCCGGCATGCGCTTGGATGGTGTGGCGTTCATCATGCTTCTCCTGATTCATTTTCAATCAAACCGCTTCTGGTCCGGATGGCGTCCATGCATGAAACCGGATGCGCATGAGCCCTTTGCCTCATGCTATGACGATAGCACTCATCCCTCGATGCTGCATGCCGTTGTCTGCCGTTTCCGGGCGGATCGGTATTGATGAAAAGCATGCGGACCGGATTGGATGCAGCGCAAACCGCCTGCGCCGCGCGATGCTAATCTCATTCGCATTTACTTTTGATCGGGCTAATCGTCATGTCAACCCGCACGCTTAACCTGGACGACACGCTTTACCACTATCTGCTCGGCGTATCGTTGCGCGAGCACCCGGTTCAGGCCGAACTACGCGCAGCGATGCGCAATCATCCGCACGCCAACATGCAGATAGCGCCGGAGCAAGGCCAGTTCATGGCGTTGCTGATCAAGCTGATCGGTGCCCGACGCACAATTGAGGTAGGTGTATTCACCGGCTACAGCGCGCTGTCGGTGGCATTGGCGCTGCCGCCCGACGGCAGTATCATCGGCTGCGACGTGAGCCGCGAATTCACCGATATCGCTCGTACCTATTGGGAAAAAGCCGGGGTTGCCGACAAGATCGATGTACGCCTCGCGCCTGCGGCCGATACGCTCGATGCATTGATTGCCGAAGGCAGAAGCGGCGATTTCGACTTTGCCTTCATCGATGCCGATAAAGCCAATTACGATATTTATTACGAACTTTGCCTGGTGCTGTTGCGGCACGGCGGCCTGATCGCGATCGACAACGTGTTGTGGGGCGGCAGTGTCGTGCGGCCGGCCGGGGATGAGGATACCGCGGCGATACAGGAGTTCAATCGCAAGCTGCATGCCGACCAGCGCATCGATCTGTCGTTGCTGCCGATCGCGGATGGATTGACGTTGGCCAGGAAAAGATGAGGGAGGATATCGAAAAAAAACGGGCCGCATGGCGGCCCGTTGATTTGGAGCTTGAATAATTACTGATTACTTCTTCGCGCGGCTGGCGGGTTTTTCGGCAACCTGGGAAAACTGCTTCACTGTTTTGGTAATGTTTTCTTCGATTGCATCAGCTGCTTGCCTGGTGTTCTGGGTCAACTGTGCGTAGCCGGCGTTGGCATTGACGATTGCGGATTTCAGCATGGCAATTGCATTTTCCGAACCGGCAGGCGCGTTTTTGGCGGCATCTTCGACCAATGCGGTTACCTTGCGAGTGGTTTCGGCAATTTGCGCTTCGGCAGCCTTGGTGAATTCGGATTGCGTGCTGGACGCGATACTGGCCAGGTTACGACCATAAGCGAGCAGTTTTTCAGCATTCGGCTGGGTTTGCGCAGCGGATAATGCGAAAAATTCCTGCGGGTCTTTTGCCGACAACAATTGTTGTACGGCAGCGGTCGAGTGCTCCAGCGAAGCTTTCGCGGCGCTGACATTCAGATCGACAAGTTGGGCGACGCCTGCGAATGCCTTGTTGGCCAGCGCGGTAGCGGCAGCGAATTGGGATTCGAAATTGGCTTTGGCGGCGGCGGAAAACTGATCCTGGTTGGAAAACATGTTGTTTCTCCTCAATAATCAATAGGGTAATAATCGGATAAGCGCTTATTGTGCACTGCAACAAATGCTATTTTACGGACTGTTTTCAAGAAGTCAAGAATTATTTTTGTGCGGCGCACAAAAATAGCGGATTGATGCCATAACTTGCTGCAAAGCAGGTTATGGCATATCGGCATGGGAAATTTTCAGGCGCCGGTCGAGCCGCCGACTTGAGGCATCAACACGTCACGATGTCTTCCATATCGATCTTGCAGAAGTCTTCCGGCGTGTTGATGCCTCAGCGGCCCATCGAGTTGCGCCGGCGCGGTTGAAGAGGCATCGATATGGGAACGAAGCGTTATGCCTTGATCAAACCTTCCGCCACCATCGCTGCATGGACGGCAGGACGTGCGGCAATCCGTTCCATATAAGCCTGCACCGCAGGCCAGCGGCTCAGATCGAATTTGAGGTGGTTGCTCCAGCCCAGAACGGTAAACAAATAAGCATCCGCAACGGTGAACTGGTTGCCTGTCAGGTATGCGGAATCCTTGATTCGAGCGGCGACATACTCGATGCGCCTGGCCAGGTTTTCGCGGGCGAGTTGTTTGGTTTCTTCAGGTGCGGTGCTGTTGAACAGCGAACCGAAACTTTTATGCAGCTCGGTCGAAATGAAATTGAGCCATTCCATCAGGCGATAGCGTTCCATGCTGCCGGCCGCCGGCGCCAGTTTTTTGGCAGGCACTTGATCGGCGAGGTACTGCACAATCGCCGGTCCTTCAGTCAATACGTCTCCATTGTCCAGCTGCAGCGCGGGTACGTAACCTTTGGGATTGATGGTCCTGTAATCCTTTCCGCCGGCGGTATTCTTGCTGCCGAGATCGACCTTTTCCAGATCGAAAGCAAGGCCTGCTTCACGCAGCACAATATGGGGAGAGAGCGAACATGCACCCGGACTGAAATAAAGTTTCATGAATATGGCTTTCACAAAGAGGGAACAATAATAGGGAATATCCTATTTCAAATGGCGCTTGCGCATGCTTAAAGAAGCCTTCTCGCATTTACATCATGATGGTAGCGCAGAGTGCAATATCGTGCTGCGGATGTGCCCTGCCGAGGCAGGGCGCGGCAGTATCCCCGCCGCTTATAATGGCTTCAGCAATTCATTGATTCCAATAACAAGGAAGAGACTTGAATACTCGCCACTATCCTCATTGGCCCGCCGGCTTGCCGTACCTGCTCACTGTGCCGGAAACAAGCGTCTATGCAAATCTGGAAATCTCGGCGCGCCGCTATCCGGGCAAGGCCGCACTCATTTTCTACGATTCGATTCTGACCTACGCGCAATTGCATGCCGACGTCGAAGCGCTGGCCGGTTATCTGCAGCAAGCATGCGGTGTGCAGCGCGGCGACCGCGTGCTGCTCGACATGCAGAACAGTCCGCAATTCGTCATTGCCTTTTATGCGATTCTGCGCGCCGATGCGATGGTCGTGCCGGTCAATCCGATGCTGATGACCGATGAACTGCGACATTACGTCAACGATAGCGGCGCCAAAGTGGCGGTCATTTCCCAGGAAGTATTTCCGCGGCTGGCGCCGCTGGTGGGCAGCACCGGACTGTCCGATGCGGTAGTCGCCACTTATTCCGACTATCTGACTGCGCCGACCGATCTGGCGGTGCCGGAATGGGTGCGTGCGCCGCGCGATGTGCCGGCGCTGCCGCGGATTGGCGCGTGGCATGCCGCGCTCGCCGCCCGCCATGCGCCGCGTCCGCATGCGGCACGGCCTGATGATCTGGCCTGCATGCCTTATACGTCGGGCACCACCGGCCAGCCAAAAGGCTGCATCCATACGCATCGCTCGCTTATGTTCACCGCGGTGGCCAGCCCCAGCTGGTCGGTCCCATTGGTGCCGGATCAGGTGACGCTGGCAGTGCTGCCGTTCTTCCATGTGACCGGCATGCAGGTCAGCATGAATTCGGCAATCTTCAACGGCGGTTCGATCGCGATTCTGCCGCGCTGGGACCGCGATGTCGCCGGACAGCTCATTACCCGTTACGGCGTAACGGGCTGGACCAGCATTCCAACGATGATGATCGATTTTCTGTCTAATCCGCGCCTGTTCGAATACGATGTATCGAGTCTGAAGCGCGTGTCGGGCGGCGGCGCGGCGATGCCGGCGGCGATCGCGCAAAAGCTGCGTGATTTGACCGGGCTGCAATACATGGAAGGATACGGCCTGTCCGAAACCATGGCGGCCACCCATACCAACCCGGCGCAGCGTCTGAAAAAGCAATGCCTGGGAATCCCCGTGTTCAATGTCGATTCACGCGTGATCGATCCGGCAACGCATAAGGTCATGCCGCCGAACGAAATGGGCGAGATCGTGATGAACGGTCCGCAAGTGTTTCAGGGATACTGGAACGATCCCAAAAAAACAGCGGAAGCGTTCATTGAAATCGACGGCAAGCGGTTTTTCCGTTCCGGCGATTTGGGATATATGGACGACGAAGGATTTTTCTTTTTCACCGATCGCTTGAAACGGATGATCAACGCCAGCGGCTTCAAGGTCTGGCCAGCGGAAGTGGAGGCGATGATGTATCAGCATCCGGCCATTCAGGAATGCTGCATCATTGCTGCGCACGATTCCTATCGCGGCGAGACGGTGAAAGCGGTGATCGTCACAAAACCCGGCGTCGATGCGGACGCGGAAGAGATCATGCAATGGGCGCATGAAAAGATGGCCGCTTACAAGGCGCCGCGCATCGTGGAGTTTGTCGATGCATTGCCGAAGTCGGCGACCGGGAAGGTGATGTGGAGGATGTTGCAGGAGAAGGAGCTGAGCAAGTAACTTTGCCTCATCGGCGCGGACAGCAAGATCCGCAAGAAGAAAGTCGGCGCGCCAGACCATGCCGCAATCTTGACACCGGATTTACAGCTGCCGATGCCTTGACTGTGTCGATCGATGGTTCGCTACAGGGCTGCGGCAACCATCGATCATTTCGACGACCTCAGCTTGCACCTGCTGTGCACGCTATTCTTGATTGCTGATCCGGATAATGCCAATGCCATTCCGGATGTCGATCTCGGTTCCGTATGGTTGGGAGAGTTTCTGCAGGTGCTCCAGTATCCGCTTTGAAGCCTCGGCGGATGCGAGATGAGGGATGCCTCTATCCGCGTCGCGTGCGTCCTTCCAATGCATTTCGATGGGATGAAGCCGAATCTCCTTGATGCTGCCGTGCGCGTCATAGCGATTTACGGCAATCACGCTTTCGAACCAGACGCGGTCCTTGAAAACACCATGCACCCGCCGATGTTCCATGAATTCGGCTTCGGTCATGGACATGGGTTCAACGTTATCCTTTTCAAACTCGTCGCGCGTAATCGGTTGCTGCGTGTTCTCCATGAAGAAGAAATTTCCGAGCGAGTAGAAGATGGGTTTCCCTTTGTAGATTTCGATTCCGCGAAGCTGGTGCGGGCCGTGACCGATAAATGCGTCGGCGCCGTTGTCGATGGCCTGGCGCGCCAGCATCGGCAGGAAATCCGGGGGAACGGTGCTGTAATTGCCGGGTTCATGCGTGTGCATTGTTGCAATCGCAAAATCGGATGTCTGTTTTCCTTGGCGGATGTTGCGCAGGACTTCTTTCCTGTCGCGTTCATCCACGGAGAACGAAAAGCTTATGCTGTCGCCTGCTTCGGCGTTCGCACGATATTTCGTGCCGAACAATGTCACGGTCCCTGTTTTTGCATCGGACGCCATCAGCGATGCGCGGACCGAGCCCTTGGGTTGCGCGTCGCGTATTTTCGCGAGCTCAGCCAGTCGTTCGGGCGAGACCATCACATAACGTGTGGTGCGCAAGGCATTGAGTCCGGGCTGGCCGGGAATCTGGCCAAGCGGGTCGATCGCTCGCGATATCGGTTCGAATCGCGAAGCGATGGATACCAGGGAGATGCGCCCTGCCGGAACGCAAAGAAACTGCGGCGCTCGTGCCTCGGCAAGCGTCTCTCCGGTGCCTGCATGAACGATGCCGGCCTTTTCCAGCAACTCGCTGGTGTAGCGCATGCCTTTTACGCCCCAATCGGTAGTGTGATTATTGGCCCGTCCGACAAGATTGAATCCCATGGATTTCAGATCCTGGGGCACTTTCGGCGAACTGATCAGCCATGAGCCGCCTGATTCTGCTTCGGGATAGCCGCCGAACGTGCGCAAGTCGATCGCATTGCCCTCAAAGTTGCCGAAAGTGACATCCGCGCCCTGGAGAATCTCGATCAATACCGGCGACTCGCGTCTCAGCTTGGGATATAGCGCGTCGTCGAGAATCAGGTCTCCTACCGCCACCAATGTAAAATCATCCGGGACGTTGGCGGCACTCCATGACGGAGACAATTTCCCTGATTCCACATTTGCCTCGGAAGATGCATCCTGGTCCAAGGGTTTCATATTTTTCTCCTGAAAGAAGCTTCATTGGTATCGTCTAACAATATAATGTATCGATAGATGATACTAATTATACGATAGCAGCCTAGGACAATCCATAAGGAAGCGCAAAACAGAGTCAATGCACTCGACCGGTTTTAAGAAAAGATGGTGATACTTAATTATTGTCATCCGGCCATGGCAATCGCGAAAAAGAAAGTGCGGCCATACCTAATAGTTGATTCAGGAATGAATGTTTGAAAGGCCATGGAGTTCGGCAGCGTGGCAAAAGCGCATTCGGGATTGCGGCATCATGCCGCAATCCCGAATGCGCACAGGCTTGCAGTGCCTCGAACTAGAAGGAAACCCAGTTAGTCCGCTGCCGGCTCTAGACGGAACCGGCGGGCAGGATCAACGGACAGGAAAGCGTCAGGGGGTTTTCGTGGTTCCGTTTTTCGCACAAGGGCCAATCAGGTTTCCCCCGGCTTTGGGCAGTTCTCGCAGCATCTTGGCAGTCGACGACTGGTTGCGGCGTGGCGGGGGAACTTCGAGAAACTGATCTTCACGCCAGTTCTTGGCTTTGTCGGAGAGATGCGCCAGAATGTTTCCCAGTCCTTGCGGGTTGAGATGTTCCAGCCAATAGCGGTTGACGAATACCACGCGCCCCGTTTCCGGCGACACTGTATACATTGGGCCGTTTACTGGATAAAGGAGCAGGTTCGTTTCCAGCAGCGCACGGTATACTTCGGCTTCCCGGCCGATTGCGGCTGCGCCAAAATCGCAATAGACGAACATCACGTCCTTCTGAACCGCTTCGTTATAAATCAGAGAAAACACCACGCCGTTGACGGCGACCGGTCCGCCTTGCACGATACCGCTGGCTCCCTCGACTTCACCCAACGCACAAAATTCCTCAATCAATTTTTCAAAATACTTCCTGGTCATTTTCTTCCCCGTCGTATGTCGTATGGCAACTAGGATTCAAATGCTTCGCGTGTTGTCCATTCTGGACGTGTTACAGACATTCGCTTCAGTATTTCGAAAGACCGCCGCGATTTCAGCATATGCTCCACGCACAAGAAATCCGTTGTACAAGGCGTCGGCCGTCGAAACCCGTGCCAACCGTCTTAAGATCGAACGATATAAATTGACACGGAGGATAACAGTGGCCTCCGGCGTTTTCGGCGCAGTCAATTCGTCATAACACCGACTCCGGCACCTCATCTGCCTTCATCTTGGCGCTCCCTCCGGTTGATGGCGTGCGCACAGGCTCGGGTTTGGTGCGTTCCGCAGTTGTCGAATTGCGCCGTAGCTGCTGAGCCGCTAATTTCATGGAGTACCTTGCCGCCATCTCTGCAAGGGCTTGAGTAGCGTCGATAACAATCGTACTTGGATAATCCTTCTGTTGCACAACCAGAGGAATCTCCGTGCAACCAAGGACAATGGCATCGGGATTCTCACCATGAATCATCCGCCACATGACGGATTGAAAAGAGCTCTTTCCGAGTGCCATATCGTTTTTCTTGACGCCATCGTATATTCCTTTCATCACCTCATCCTTTTGCGATTTTGGGTCAGGATAGACCCATTCCACTTCCGGATAATTTATGTTTGCTCGGTCTGTATAGAGCCCATTGTTGACGGTTCCTGTAGTCGCAAGCAGTCCTACTTTTGTCGCACCAGGCTTTGCTTGTTGCAGGGCTTCCAACGCCGCGTCCGCAATATGCAATATTGGAACATCAAGCTGGCTTTCCAGCACAGGATGATACATATGAGCTGTATTGCAAGGCATGATCAGGAAATGGGCACCAGCATTTTCAAGCGCTTTTGCGACTGACAGCAGACCCCATAGCGGATTCTCCGGGTTTGAGGAAAGCAGGTGATCGTTCCATTCCTGTTCGGGCACTTCATTTTTGTCAATTCTATTGAGATACTCAGTCCGATCATTGATCGCATGAGGCATGTTAAATGAAATGATTCCTATATTGTCCTGGTCGGTTTTGCACGGATCAATCGCAAGAGCGGCCTGCCGCAATTTCTCTTCAAGATCAAGCGTGGCCAACGGTCCCATGCCCCCTAGAACGCCTACCGGAACAAATTTCCGGATGCCAGGGATGTTGGCGGGAATTGTAAGTTTGGGGAATGCGCGCGGACGAATACTGAGTGTGCCTAGCGCCTTTACCGTCGTGTCATATCTTCTTTCAGTCTTCTTTCCAGTAGATGTGGACGCCGCCATATCCTGTGTTTCGTGTTTTGGAGCCGGTGCCCATGGCGGTCTGCTTACTAAGGATGGGGAGCTTGAGTCAATCGATGTTGATAGCATGATATTTCTCGTCTTTTCTGTAAATGGTGGA
>JAQGLW010000186.1 GCA_028292665.1 Herminiimonas sp. | reverse complement strand
TTATGAGGAGCGGTGCGCGCTGTTTGCACGGCGCGCACCGGATACTGCCGGAGAAGGATTCGCGGCATGCTCCGCCGCGAATCCGATCCGTAATGCTGTTTTAGAACGAGTGGGTGATGCCGAGTGCAGCTTGACGGACATCGGCGCCGGTAGCAGGTTTCGCTGCGCTGCCGCCCAGATTGCTGTAGGTTGCCGATGCACCATTCGTCAGATTAGCGAATATCGCATACAGCGCGGTGCGCTTCGACAAGGCGTAGGAACCGCCCAGGGAAAGCATCTTGCCGTCGAGTCCCGACGTGCTGCA
This sequence comes from Herminiimonas sp., assembly GCA_028292665.1. GTDB lineage: Bacteria > Pseudomonadota > Gammaproteobacteria > Burkholderiales > Burkholderiaceae_D > JAQGLW01. The sequence continues at coordinate 5,733 of JAQGLW010000186.1, read as the reverse complement.
GGCTACGCCGCCAACCAGCGAGCAGTCGCCGGCACTGGCTTGCGCATACGCAGCTGCCAGTGTGAAGGCACCGATCTTCTGTTCAGCGCCCAGCGACCAGGTGGTGGTCCTGTAGTCCGAGAACTTGCCGGTTGTGCCGCCCGATTCCGAATACTTCAGACGGGACACGTTTGCTTCAACACGAGTGTCGCTGGCGAATCTGTATTGTCCGGTCACACGGGTGGCAGTGTCCTTCGAAGTGGCGCCCGCAGTTCCGACATTCGATAAAGCAGTAGCCACGTTGTTCGAGCCGCCGAACAGGTCGTTGTGAATCTCGTGCATCAAGGCTACATAAATCGGACCTTTTTCATACTTGACGCCGGTCGACACTACTGCCTTGCTGCGTGTGTTGCCTGCGACTTCGCCTAAAGAATAGTCGAACAGTCCCTTGAATCCGGCGTATTCAGGCGATTCGTAAACGATGCTGTTGGCACGACGGAGGTGGAAGCTGGATGCGGAACTGGTGCCGATGCCGGGCTTCGACAGGACACTGCTGTCCGCAACGAAGTTGCCGCTCGAAATGCCGAGGAAGCTCAGCGTATCGCCGAGATTCTTGTATACGGTATCCATGTTGCCGAGACGGACGGTGCCGAAACCGCCGGACAGGCCGACGAATGTGTCGCGACCGAATAATACGCCGCTGGTTGCGCCGGCACCGTCGTCAACGCCGAGCGCCATCTCCAGTTGGAAAATGGCTTTCAGATTGCCGCCGAGGTCTTCCGTACCGCGGAAACCCAAACGGGAATTCGACGATTCCATCTGGGTTCCGGTCACGTCGGCTTTTTGCGCCCCCGTGATTGTTCCGCCTCTCAGCGTGCTCACTGCAGTACCCGGCGCGGTGGCGTCAGTCACGCGGTAGTTGCTGATCTGCGGATAAAGCTTGCCGTACACAGTCACGCTCGATTGCGCCTGCGCCATCAGCGGCAGAGCGCATGCAGCCGATACCGCCGCTGCAATCAATGTTTTTTTATTTATGGACATCTTGTTAGTCTCCTGGGATTGAAAAAATAAAACCACCTCTTCAAGTTTCCGGACAGCCTGCGCTGTCCGGTTGCTTAATCACTACTTACAGCTGTCAACGCATATATGCAGGAATCCCATTGAACATCCAGATGCAGCTGCGGACCGATAAACCGCCCCTGATCTTTTACCAACGCGGCTGGAGTTTTTCAGGCGTCATGCCAGACAGGAATAGAACCACGACCCGCACATCGCTGTTGATGGTTCGTAAATCTCCAGAGCTGCATATGCCCATATCAGGGCCGGCTTCAAGAGATCGTGGGTCGATGCGAGATAGTGGGCAAATTCGAGTTCATGAATTTCCCATGGTCCCAGTCCATCGTCCTGCATCTTGTCGAGTGTTTTTCGGCATTGCGAAATAAGACTGATTACCGCACCTTTGGCGTCTTCTTTTGTATCTTTGCCGAGTTCAAGGAAAAGATTGGCGACTTCGGCGCGAAGTCTATTGTTGTCCAATAAAAAGTGCTGGCTCATGACACGATGAATATGGACGGTTTTATTTAAAGCCCCCTATAGCTCCGCTACTTGTACTGCTTGTCATATTGCATGACAATACTTAGGGGAAACTGAAAAACTCGAAAAATTCGAAAAAAGTTTGGTCGCCAAGGATTTTCAGGAAGGCGAAGGGACATCGACCTGATTACATAAAACGCTGCGGCCGATAAAAAGACTGCCTATGACGAGACTGCGTCATGGTTGAATAGATGAGGATGGATGGAGAATATGGGAAAAGTGATTTTTACTTCCAGACCGCCAATCGCAGCATCGCGTAGTTCCACTGTCGCTCGATGCCGATCCGCGATGGCTTTCACGATTGCCAGTCCCAAACCTGTTCCGCTGGTTCCCGTTCCCGGGACGCGATAAAAGCGGTCAAAAACTCTCGGGCGATTTTCTTTTGAAATTCCAGCCCCTGAATCCTGAATCGAAAGCACAAGCGTCGAGTCCTCGATAACGATATCAATCTGAATTACTCCCAGTTCCGGAGTGTAACGAACCGCGTTATCAATCAAGTTGCGTATCATGATGCGCAGCGCTTCTTCATCCCCGTTTATGTCGGCTTCGATTATCGATCCGTATCGCAAATGGATATGCCTCGACAGTCTGAAGGACTGCACATCTGCGGCTGCCGATTCGACGCATCCCAGCAATGAAACATCAGTCGACTCGAATGTCTGCGAAAACGGATCCTGCCTTGCCAATACGAGAAGCTGCTCTGTTAACCTCGTGGCACGGTCAATTCCTCCCCGCAGGCGCTCGACTGCTTGCGCATGTGTCGTTTGATCTTTTGCTCTCCCCAATGTTTGTATCTGGAGCTTGAGCGCAGTCATTGGCGATCGGAGCTCATGCGCGGCGTCCGCGACAAATCGCTGCTGGGACAGCAATGCTTGTTCCATGCGGGCAAGCAATGAATTCAACTCGCCGGCCAGGAGAGACACTTCGTGCGGCAAATCTTTAAGGGAAATGGGCGCAAGGGAATCCGCGCTGCGATTGGCAAGATCACGGCCTATACGATTGAGCGGTGAAAGCGCTGAAGTAATCACCCACCATGCGGCGCCAAACAGCAACAATGACACGGGTATGATGGGCCACAGGGAGCGCCAGGCGAGCGTCATCGCGCGATCGCGTCTCGCGTTCATTTTTTGAGCAATCTGGATCACGCGATTTTGAGACCGTTCCGCATAAACCCGCCAGTCGCCGTTGGCAAGAGTCACCGTGGAATATCCCAGGGCCGCCTGGCCCGGCAGAAAGCGATAAGTTCTGGACTGATAGACTTGTGCGCCATCTTCGGTCCAGATTTGAATAACCAAATCAAAACTATCTGTATCTGCGTCAGGAACGCTCTTCCATTTTGCATGCTTGAAGCTTCTGTCCTGCAACGCAAAGGCCATCTGCTGCATGTGATAATCGAACAGCTTGTTCGCTTGGCGCATTGCAGCCTGCACGGAAGTGAAAAACTGCAGCGTGCCCGCGGCGACAATTGCAGCACCGAGCAACAATATCAAGCGAGTGCGCAGCGATCGCATCAGACTTTTTCAACCATGTATCCCAGCCCGCGGACATTCATGATGAATTGCTGTCCCAGCTTCTTGCGCAAGCCATAAACATAGACTTCGATTGCATTGCTCTCCACGTCTCCGGAACAACCATAGAGCCGTTCTTCGAGCTGGGCACGGGACAGGATCGCGCCCGGCCGGGCCACCAGCGCATCGAGGATTGTCCATTCACGAGAAGACAGGATTATCTGGCGCTGCAACGCGAACACTTGGCGAGTTGCAGGGTTAACCGTGACATCGCCGTTTCGATAAATCAGATTAACGCCGCCGCGTGCCCTGCGTATGAGCGCATGCAGCCTTGCGATGAGTTCTTCCAGGTCGAACGGTTTGACCAAATAATCGTCTGCGCCGATACTTAATCCGAGCACGCGTTGGGGCACGCTATCACGAGCTGTCACAACCAGCACGGGTATATCGTTTCTGCGCGCACGCAATGTCTGCAAAACGTCCGCTCCATCCTTTTGCGGCAAACCGAGATCGAGCAGCAATGCATCAAATTTCACGCGGTCGAGCGCGGCCTCGGCAGCGAGACCGTCCGTCACCCAATCCACATCGATTCCTTCGCCGACCAACGCGATCTGGATGTTTTCCCCGATCATCGTGTCGTCTTCAACCAGAAGTACCTTCATTTTTCACAATCGAAGTTCAGAGAACGGCGTCCCAAGCCATGCCTTGAGACGTTTGGATTGTAGGGAACCGCTTCATCCGCTGCAACAAGTATTTTAATTGTGCATTTTTTAATAAATCCATAAAAGTTACTTTGGCTTCTTCTGTAATTGCTCAAGATGAAATGAAATCTGAAAGGAATGCAATTCAGGAAAGTCGCGCATTCCTTTCAGATCTCATCCTTTTCTCGCCTGCATTTTTGCCTGTCGGCGCGTGATGCTCGACCACTGCATTGATTTCAGCCCCAAAAAGCAAGATAACCGAGGAGATGAAAAAATACAAAAGCAGGACGATTATCGTTCCCACACTGCCATACAACGCGTTGTAGTTCGCGACATTCCGGACATAAAAATTAAAAGCCAGAGATGCGCCTGTCCACGCGATGACTGCCAGGAATGCGCCGGGAGTAACGAATCGAAAACGCTGTTCGACGTCCGGCGCGACCCTATAGATAATCGCGACCATCGCCGTAAGCAGCAGCACAACGGCCGGCCAGCGCAGCCACCACGCCCACAAGACGGCAAATACCTGCGCCATGCCGACTTGCTGGACGAGTGCCTGCATGGCTTGCGGGGCGACCAGCATCAGCGTGACGGCAATGATCATCATGGAGCCGACTATGAGCGTGTAAATCAGAGACAGCGGATAACGCTTCCATACAGGACGCCCCTCCCTGACGCCGTACACCACATTCAACGCATTCATCATGGAACGCATTCCGGACGACGCGGCCCAAAGCGCAACGATCGCACCGAAAGACAGCATCCCCATTCGCCGCTGCTGAAGCTGGTCCAATATCTGGTTCAACTCGCGCATCGTTTGCTCAAGGAAAAAAGCCTGGAACTGCTGCCTTAACCAGTCGAATAAATTCGATAGCTCAAGAAACCCGAGCAGCGCAATAAAAAAGATGATGAAAGGGAAAAGAGAAAAAACTACATGATATGTAACCGCCGCTGCATAGGTTGCCATGTCGTGGGCGAGGAACTGCCTGAAAGAATATTTCATGAGCCTGCCAAGGCTCAATCCTCGAAGGCCGGGGATCCGCATAGGAAGTCCGCAAAGATTGAATGAACAAAACTGCGTCTCGCAAAATCTAAATACAAGGTTCTCAATTTGAACAGGGTAACGCGTGAATCTTGACCTCTGTTTGGCCTGAAAATTGCGTATATGTTTTGCCTTTTTCAGAGTAGTTGTTTTCTCTCAATCCTACTTGGAGTCTTATCATGGAACACACGCTTGTAGCGGTATTCGACAGTGAAGCCCATGCGCAAAATGCGCTCAACGATCTGATGTCTTCGGGGTTCTCCCGTGATGACGTGCATATTAATGCCTCACAACAAAGTGGTACGACGGAAAACACTTCTTCCAGTGCAGCTGGCGCCTCCTCGGACCATGAATCCATTGGAGAAAAAATCAAGTCGTTTTTTCATCATATGTTTGATAGAGAGGAGGACGCCGGACGCGCCGACATTTATTCGGAAGCGGTCAAACGCGGCAGCCATGTGCTGACAGTGACGGCCAAGGACGACGACCAGGTCATGCGCGCAACCGACGTGTTGAATCGTCACAATCCAATTGACGTGGATGAACGCGCATCTCAGTGGAAAAGCACAGGCTGGATGCCTGATGCTTCCGTTCCGGCCGATGCATCCAGCAATCCGGCGGTTAACGCACAGAAAACCGATGTTGATTCCGGGACCGCTACACGACTGCCCACGGGAAAGTCTGCTGCGCAGACCCGGTCCGACAACGAGTCGAAGACGATTCCGGTTACCGAAGAGCAGTTACAAGTCGGCAAGCGCGAAGTGCAGCGCGGCGGCGTGCGGGTGTTCCAGCGCGTGACCGAGAAACCGGTGCAGGAATCGGTGCAGCTGCGTGAAGAGCATGTCAAGGTGGAGCGTCATCCGGTCGACCAGCCTGCAACGGCGGCCGATATGGCGGCTTTCAAGGAAGG